>NZ_QNRR01000004.1:300000-591433 GCF_003315205.1 Roseimicrobium gellanilyticum
CGGTCGTGGCCAGCACCCTGCTGCTGAGAGGTGCATCGACCTCCCTGTTCAACGGCAGTGCCAAGCTGCGTCAGAAGGACGACACGAAGGATGTCGGTAACTTGATGTTGGGCGCAAATATCGCCGTGCAGACGTATGCCAACTTCGTGAACAAGCCGTTGGGTGAGCAGGTGAGCCAGGGCAAACCCCAAGATGAAACCGTGAACAATCTGCGCAACGAGAAGGGACTGGGCCAGACACTCTCCGCCTACAAGGCCATCGCCGAGGGATCGCAGTCAATCGACAGGTTTGTGGGCCTGAAGAGATTCGACAACCGCATCAATGAACTCAATGACAAGAAGACCCAGCTTGAGCAGAACCCGACCTTCGGCGACAAGTTCAAGGCCTTCTTCCAGCATGGCCTCAAGGGGGTGAAGGGCGAGATCGAGAAGCTCCAGGGTAAGATCGACATCACCACCATGGCAAAGGACACCATGGTGCAGGGGAAGAGCCTGGACGAACTCCAGAAGAAACTGGAGGGAATGAAAGTCGACCGCGCCGAGTTCGCTCTGGCCATGGAGTCGGCCAGGAACATTGTGGGACTGAGACGCCTTGAGGAGAGCATGGGCAATACGCCAAGCATGTCAGACGAGCAGGTGAACAAGGCTCTGGACACCCACGCGCGGGCGAAGATTGAAAAGGAAGACCTCAATCCGAAGATCAAGGAGCAGGAGAAGATCGTCAAGGTTCGTGAGAAGCTGGCGCCCGAGGAGGCGAGCCATGGTCAGGGTCACAAGCAACAGCAAGGGACCGGTACGAAGATCCACTGAGCTCACGGATAAGCTTCTGCAACACTTGGAACGCACACACGCTGGCGCCGGATACTCTGGTGCCGGCGTGAATCATTTTGAGGCTGACACCGGCGGGTTGGTGGCCACACTGGAAAAAACGCCCGCGGCGCGACAGTGCTTCCAGCATCTCCACCTCGGGCCAAAGGCGGCGTCCGCTGTCAATCTCGACAGCTCCCAGCCTGAGTTGGTACCGGAGCTTTCGATTGTTGGCAGCATTCGCTGGAACAGCGTGACAGCAAAAAAAGTGTGGCAATGGCGTAACTCTGGGGAAATCGTGCCGAAACCTGTACTTGTAGACAACCTCCTCCAACGCCTGCCCCCCCCCTGGCGCACCGAGTCGAACTGCCGCTAAAATTCAACCTAACTTCACAAAGCCATGCCAGGAGAGCACATCGATAAACTTGTCCAGGGATACACCGACCGCCTATTGTATGACGGTCCGGACCAGGACAAGAAGTCAAACAAGGTCGGCACCGATATCTTCAATGAAATCGAGAGCAGCACCCTGACTGCCCAGGAGAAGCAGGAAGTCTACCAGAAGCTCGTGAAGGCTGGCGTGCAGGACGAGCTCAAGAAGGCCACCGCGGATCCCACCACCATGATGCGTACGGATTCGATCACGACGCGATTCATGACCGACTACATGAATGTCTACGCCAAGGATTACATTGATGCGGTGCGTCAGGACACCTTGACTGCGACGGTGCAGGCCAAATCCCAACTGCCGAGCTCGCTCAATGGCAAGATGAATCCCTTCGGGAACTACGACGGTGTAAGTGAGCAGGACAAGGCCCAGATTCTCAAAGTGACCGGTGAGATCTCCACGGAATCGATCCGTTCAGGTGAGCGAAACCTGACCAAACTCTCACCTGAGGCCCGGGAGTTCATGAAGGCTGCGCTCGAACCGTTGGGCGAAAACCAGGGCGCGAAGAATACCGTTGTCTCCAACACCCTTCTGCTGAGAGGGGCTCTCGCACAGGTAAACAAGGATGCCGTGGATTTGCGCCTCAAACCGGAGACACGGGACGTCGGCGAGCTGATGTTCGGCGCCAACAAGGCCACGTTGACTTTCGGCAACACCATCAACAGGCCACTCGACAATCCTCTTGGCACCGACAAGGAGCAGAACCAGGTGGTCAACCAGATGCGCACCAAGGAGAACATGGGCCGGACCCTTGATGCCTTCAAAGCCGTCTCCCAGGGCTCGGATTCGATTAACAATTTCGTGTCGGAAATCCCGTTGAGAGGGTTCAATGACCGCCTCAAGGAACTCAATGACAAGAAGACCCAGCTTGAGCAGAACCCGACCTTCGGCGACAAGTTCAAGGCCTTCTTCCAGCACGGCCTGAAGGGGGTGAAAGGCGAGATTGAAAAGATTGAGGGTAAGATCGAGGTGACGGAACTGGCCAAGCAGTCCGTGAAGGATGGCACGAGCATGGAGGACCTGCAGAAGAAGCTGGACGGCATGAAAGTCGACCGCGCCGAGTACCTGCTGGCCATGAAAACAGCCAAGGATGTGGTGACCCTGAACAATGCCGCGAAGAGCGTGAACATGGAGTCCAGCTTCTCCAAGGAGCAGGTGGACAAGGCCATCCTGATGCACGAAACCGTCAAACCTGAGGCTGAAAAGGTTCAGGCCAAGATCGACCAGCAGGAAAAGGTCATGTCCGTCCGCGAGAAGCTGGGTCCCAAGGCACCGCAAACAGGCCAGGGCCAGTCGCAGGGCAAGGGAGTCTCAGTGTGAGTTGATAGCCTCGCTCCCACAACCATTCACGCTGACGTCGGATGCTCCGGCGTCAGCGTTTTTCATGTTGATGGGGTGGGGTGCGGAAGGGGAATTGGCTTTCATGAGCAAGCCATCCTGATTCACGACTTCATTCTTTTCACTTGCCATACCGAACGTTCGGTATAATTGGGCCGCATGCCCCTGCAAAAGGTCTCCCGTGAAGACGTGGTCCGCCGTTTGCTGGGTGTCTTTCGCCAGCACGGGTATGAGGGCGCGAGCCTCACCATGATTGCGAAGGACGTGGGCCTGCAGAAGGCCAGCCTCTATCACCTTTTTCCCGGCGGGAAGGAGGAGATGGCGCAGGCTGTGCTGGATGGTGTGAGCGATTCCCTTGAGAGAAAGATACTCGCGCCCTTGAGAGGCGCCGGAACGCCTGTGCAACGACTGAAGGACATGACTGACCGCGTGTGCGCCTTCTACGGGCAGGGGAGTCACTCCTGCATCTTTGATACGCTCAGCCTGGGTGGTGGCGACAATCCCTTCCTCAAGGGCATTGGCAAGGCCATGAACGCTTGGGCGAGGGCGCTGGCCGGACTGGCCCGCGAGCATGGCGCCACGGGTGCTGTAGCCCGTGAGAGGGCGGAGCGGGTGCTCGTCACCATCCAGGGCACCCTCGTACTCGCCCGGTGCATGGAGGACCCGAAGGTCTTCATCCGTGGGCTGCAGACACTTCCGGAGATCCTGCTGCCTCCCAAACGCCAGACGCGTGGCTGAGGCGCCCGCACTCCATGCCCATATCCATTCCCCCCCTTTCGCACGCGCAGAAACCCAGCCGGTACTCCTCTCCCGGCCACCATAACAAATACTACTGCATGACCAAGACGACCATGACGGCCGCCATTCTCGCGGCGAAGACGGAAAAGAAAGTCACCTGGACGGACATCGCCCAAGCTGCCGGGCTTTCCGAAGTATTCACCACCTCCGCGTGCCTCGGTGACAATGCGCTCGATGCGGACGAGGCAGGGCGGGTGGCGGACTACCTGGGACTGGGAGAGGAAGTGGCAGCCGCTCTCACAGTGTATGCTGACAAAGGCGCCAATGCCCCCACGGTCTCCAAGGAGCCACTGCAGTACCGCTTTCAGGAACTGATCTATGTGTACGGTCCCACCCTGAAAGCGATCATCGAGGAGAAGTTCGGTCCCGGCATCATGAGCGCGATCGATTTCACCATGAGCGTGGAGCGCATTGCGGATCCCAAGGGCGACCGCGTGGGCATCACCATGAGCGGGAAATTCCTCGGGTACAAGAAATGGTGAACCTCCCTTAGAACGCACCTCAAACACAGCCCGGCAGCGGGACTGCTGCCGGGCTTCGCAAGCTCTCGTCCTCTTGTGCCTTTCACCCCAAAAAATAACTGCCATGTCCAATCCGCGTCCACCGCTTCCCCCCTTCACCTCCAAGACCGCTGCGCAGAAAGTGCGCATGGCCGAGGATGCCTGGAACACTCGCGAACCGGAGCGCGTGTCCCTCGCTTACACCGTCGATAGCGTCTGGCGGAACCGCGCAGAGTTCCTGACGGGTCGCGGGGCCATTGTGCAGTTCCTCACACGGAAGTGGAACAAGGAGATGGACTATCGTCTCATCAAAGAGCTCTGGGCATTCCACGATAACCGCATCGCGGTGCGCTTCGCCTATGAGTGGCATGATGACTCAGGCCAGTGGTTCCGCTCCTATGGCAATGAGAACTGGGAATTCGATGAACACGGCTACATGCAGCGGCGCATTGCCAGCATCAATGATCACCCCATCAAGGAAAGCGAACGCAAGTACCACTGGCCGCTGGGGCGCCGCCCGGATGATCATCCGTCGCTTTCAGAGCTTGGGCTGTAGTGCGTTGTCTTTTCACCCCGCGACTCCACGCACAACCCACGAAAACCGGGTGACGAAAGGCGGATTTGAGGCGAATTGTAATGCCGTCCTATGGAATCCATGGCACGGACTTTTCGCTCGCATTTCACCCCAGCGCCCGGTTGGGTGTTCTTGCTGTCGCTGCTGACGGCACCGTTGATTCACGCCGCAGACTGGCCGCAGTTCCTCGGCCCCGCGCGTGAAGGCAGGGCGTCGACCTCAGAGAGCTTTCCCTCCGGCGAGGGCGTGGTCTTCAACCCCAAAGTGCTCTGGACGCACCCACTGGGCAGCGGCTTCGCCGGACCTGTGGTGGCGGAGGGGAAGGCGATCGTTTTCCATCGCGTGGGTGACAAGACACTGGTCGAGGCCATCGGCGCGCGCGATGGCACGGACATCTGGCGCTTCAGCTATGAGAATACGTACAAGGACAGCTTTGGCATGGATGATGGTCCACGCGGCTGTCCGGCAGTGTTGCAAGGGAAGGTGGTGGTGCACGGCGCCGAGGGCATGGTGCATGCATTGAATCTCGAGAACGGAGCGGTGCTTTGGAAATACGATTCTGTGAAGGAGACCGGCTCCCCGCAAGGCTTCTTTGGCCGCGCGTGCTCGCCACTCATCATTGATGATCGTGTGATCCTCACGCCTGGTGGGCGCCTTCCCCAAGGACCTGCGGGCATGATCGCGCTGAACCTCGCTGATGGAAAACTGCTCTGGAACGCAGTGGATGATGAGGCCGGCTACGCCTCACCCGCCTTGCATGGTGGCGTGGTCTTTTGCTGGATGCGGAACAACTTCGTGGCCGTATCGGCACTCGATGGGAAAATCCTTCTGCAAAAGCCGCTGCGCTCGGAGATGGATGCCTCCGTGAATGCCGCGCAGCAGGTGTGGATGGAAGGTGAGCGAGTCTTCACCAGTGCGGGCTATGGAGTCGGCGCGGATCTGTGGAGGTGGACGCGTACCAACGGCAAGCTCACCCGTGTGTGGCACAAGGATGACGCGCTGGAGTGCCACTACAGCACTCCGGTGTATCATCAGGGGCATCTGTATGGCTTCCACGGCCGCCAGGAATTTGGTCAGCATCTGCGCTGCGTGCGAGCGGACGATGGGAAGGTGATGTGGGAATCTGGCCGCGTGCCGGGAGGGACTTTGTTGCTGGTGCAGGACACGCTCCTTGTGCTCACCGAGGCCGGCGAACTGTGGGTGGTAAGTGCCACGCCTGAGAAGTTCAATCGGAAAGCCCAGGAACAAATCTTGAGAGGCGGTCACCGGTCCTACGCCGCCTATTCAAATGGCGTGCTGTACGCACGAGATGACCGGCAACTGGTGGCGGTGGATCTGCTGGCGAAGTAGCGGCTGGAGAAGAGAAACGCAAAGCAGCGGAGCAGCAAAGGTGGATGCCTGTACGTCAGGACGTGATGGAGCCCGGAGGCAATTCTGCTTAAACGAAAAGAGGCGGAAGATGACGGCATTAGCGGTGGTAGTTTGAAGTGAAGAAGTAATATGAGTTGATACGGGGTGGGTGGTGGCTGAAACATCCTGCCTCTTTGCGCAGTTTACAGGGTCTCAGCCATGGGCCGCCTCCTTGTCATAGCATTATTCGCAGGGCTCGCCTTGCACACTGCCTTTTCGCTTCCATTGGAGGTGAAGAAGGGCACACGCATTGTCATCATTGGCAGCACACTCATGGAGCGCATGCAGGAGCATGCGTGGTTCGAGGGTATGGTGCTGCAGCGCTTTGCGAACGAAGAGCCGGTCATCCGCACCCTCGCGTGGCCTGGAGATGAAATCACGGTGCAGCCGCGACCTCAGGACTATGGCGACCTGCACAAGCATCTCGCGGAGGCCAAGGCGGACATCATCATCGCGGGGTATGGTTTCAATGAGTCGTTCCGCGGCAAGGAGGGGCTGGCAGACTTTGAGCACAACCTGCGCATCTTTCTCGCGGGCCTGCGCGCGCACCAGTACAACGGAAAATCCGCACCAGTCATCGTGCTCGTGTCGCCCATACCCCAGGAGGAAATTGGTGATGCCAATCTCCCGGGGGCCTACGCGGGAAATGAGCGTCTGAGTCCCTACGTGTACACCATGAAGCATGTGGCGGAAGAGATGGGCGTGGGCTTCGTGGATGCCTTCAATCCTCTGCGTGAGGAGTATCAAAAACGTACTGCTCCAGGTGCGCCCGTCACCTACAACAGCATCCACCTCACCGATGCAGGCTACCGGCAGTTCGGCGAACTCCTCTTCCACGGTCTCTTCGACGAGACCCCAAAGGAGGTTCCCGCAAAACTGAAG
Source organism: Roseimicrobium gellanilyticum (assembly GCF_003315205.1). NCBI lineage: Bacteria > Pseudomonadati > Verrucomicrobiota > Verrucomicrobiia > Verrucomicrobiales > Verrucomicrobiaceae > Roseimicrobium > Roseimicrobium gellanilyticum. The sequence goes on from NZ_QNRR01000004.1 coordinate 306,757, forward strand.
GCAGCCATCGAAGACAAGAACCGCCACTTCCTGCGGAAATACCGCCCGCTGAATCTCTTCTACATCACCGGTGGAAGGAAGGAGCCGTACGGCGTGGTGAACTTCCCCGGGGAACTGCAGAAGCTGGAGGAGATGACTGCCGTTCGCGAACGCCGTGCGTGGGATATCGCCCAGGGCAAGGACGTGCCGGACCTGGTGGATGACAGCAAGACCACTCCTCTGCCGAAGATCACCGGTGACCGCCCCATCAATGAATGGGCCACGCCAGCGGGCGAGAAGGATGCCTTCCGTGTGGACCCGCGCTTCGAGGTGAATCTCTTCGCCTCTGAGGAACAGTTCCCGGACCTAGCGAAGCCCATCCAGATGCGGTGGGATACGAAGGGGCGTCTGTGGGTTTCATGCTCCACGACGTATCCACAGGTGACGCCGGGGCAGGAGCCCAATGACAAGATTGTGATCCTGGAAGATACCAATCAGGATGGCAAAGCGGACACGTGCAAGGTCTTCGCCGAGGGGCTGAACATCCCGCTCTCCTTCGAGTTTGCGAAGGGTGGACTGTATTGCAGCGAGCAGCCGCATCTCACCTTCCTGCATGATGCGGATGGGGATGACGAGATGGACTCACGCAGCATCGTGCTCACGGGATTCGGTACGGAGGATTCGCACCACTCGCTGCATGACTTCACGTGGACCCCGGATGGTGACCTCATCTTCCGCGAGAGCATCTTCCACCACAGTAGTGTGGAGACGCCCTACGGCCCGGTGCGCGCACGGGACAGCTCCTTCTTCCGTTTCAATCCGCGCACGCAGAAGCTCACAGGCTTCGGCAGCTACATGAGTACGAATCCATGGGGTCTGACTTTTGACAAATGGGGTTGGCACCTCGGAAGCCATCCCGTCTTCGCCAGTGCGGCGCATGCATTGAACCGTCCCTATCCCGAGCAGCATGTGCCTGCGGGAGATTATTTCCCGGCCTACAGCGGCACCTGCGGGCAGGAGTTCATCTACACGAAACACTTCCCGGAGGAGTTGCAGGGCTGCTTTGTGCGCGTGCGCTACAAGCCCACGAATGTGGTGGAACTGCACCAGTGGGTGGAGCATGATACGCACTTCGAGGAGAAGCTCATCGGCCACCTGTGGCAGAGCACGAATCTCTCCTTCATCCCGGTGGATGTGCGCTTCGGTCCGCGTGGTGACCTCTACATTTGCGACTGGTTCAATCCCGTGAAGGGCCACATGCAATACTCTCTGCGCGACACACGGCGAGACAAGACCGCCGGTCGCATCTGGCGTGTCACCGCGAAGGGGCGCCCGCTGGATGAAGCGCCGAAGATAGCCGGAGAGCCCATCGAGAAGCTGCTTGACCTTCTGAAGGCGTATGAATACCGCACGCGCTACACCGCGAAGATGGAATTGCGGATGAGGGAGCCGCGTGAAGTCAAGACAGCGCTGGACAAGTGGGTTGCTGCGCTTGACGAAAAGGACCCCGATGCAGAACATCACAAGCTGGAAGCACTTTGGGTGTATCACACTTGCACCGGTGAGGAGGCTCCGCACGATGTCCTCATTGTAAAACCCGCTGATGGGCCCTGCATATTCGTGACTTCAAAGGACAATGAGGAGAAGTCCGTCCTGCTGGCCAAGTTGCTTCAGTCGCCCAATCCACACGTGCGCGCCGCTGCCATGCGTGAAGTGCGCCGTTTGCTGCCCGACGAAAGCTTTTCGGGGATGGCTGGAACCAATCTCGACAAGCTCCGGAAAGGGTGCAACGACCCGAGCGGACTGGTACGGCTCGAGGCCGCCATCACTGCCAGCTACCATCCCAGATTGAGTTCGGCGGTGGCTGTGATGGACCTGCTCAAGCATCCCATGGACAGCTACACTACCTATGCGCTGCGGACGTCTCTTGATGCTCTCAAGCCGGCATGGAGCTCAAATGCGGAATTCGCGGCCCGCGAGGACCTGAAGAAATTCTACGCCGACAGCGAGCCGAAGAAGAAGCGTGCCAAGGAAAAGCCCGACCCCTTCGACAAGCTGAATCCCACGGTGGTGCGCATCGGCACCGTGGCGGAGCGCATGCTTTTCACCGTCACTGAATTCACCGTGAAGGCCGGTGCGCCGGTGAAGCTGGTGTTCGACAACACGGATGCCACCCCGCATAACCTGCTCATCGTGCAGCCAGGCTCGGAGGACGAGGTGGGCCTTGCCGCGATTGAGATGGCAAAGCAGCCCGAGGCGCTGGCCACCATGAACTTCACACCCAAGTCGGATAAGATCATCCAGGCCAGCCTGATGCTGAAACAGGGGGAGATGGAAACGCTCCGCTTCCACGCGCCGAAAGCACCCGGTCGCTACCCCTACCTCTGCTCCTTCCCGGGGCACTATCTTGTGATGAAAGGTGTGATGATTGTCGAATGACGTGAGAACTGCCCGGCTCCGGCGTATACCACAGTCCGGGCCCTGGCCCTGCTTTTCATCCATCATGAAGATTCCAGCTCTCCCCTCCATCCTCCTGCTCGCCCTGGTCTCCCTCGCTGCTCCGGCAGCGGCTGCGGACAAGGGATTCTCCATTGAGAAGACCGCCAGCGGCGGCGCCATCGTGAAGTATGACGGCAAGCTGGTGACCGAGTACGTGGTGGACCAGGCGAACAAGCCCTACCTCTTCCCCGTGATTCCTCCCCATGGCACGCCCATGACACGCGCGTACCCCATGCAGAAGGTGGACGGCGAGCAGTGGGACCACCCGCACCATCGTGGCATCTGTCTCGGCCATGAGGCGACAAACGGCTTCGATACGTGGGCGGAGAAGACCACCTTCGAGGAACGGCCGAAAGACAAGAAGGCCCAGGAGCGTCTCACCAAAGTGGGAGCGCAGAAGCATCGCGAGTTCAAGGAACTCAAGGCGGAAGGTGATAAAGCGACCATCGTCTCCGTGACGGACCACAACAACCCGCAGGGGAAGAAGGAATTCGAAGACACCCGCACCATCGTGTTGCAGGTCATTGATGGCCGACTTGTCATCGACTACGATGTGACTTTCAAGGCGACAGACGCACCCGTGACCTTTGAAGATCGCAAGGACGCCGGCTTCAGCATCCGTGTTCCCACCAGCATGGCTGTGGCTCCGGAAAAAGGAAAGAAGTCCGGCAGCATTGTAAACAGCGATGGCATCAAAGATGTTGATGCCTGGGGCAAGAATGCCAAATGGTGCGACTACTACGGTCCCGTGAATGGCAAGGTGTATGGCGTGGCCATGCTGAACCATCCGAAGAGCTTCCGGTACCCCACACCCTGGCATGTGCGTGACTATGGTCTCTTCACCGCAAATCCCTTTGGCACCAAGAATCTGGACAAGTCAGCCGCGGACGGCACCTTCATCTTGAAGGCCGGTGAGAGCGTGACTCTTCGTCATCGGCTCATCTTTCACGAAGGTGATACCGCTTCCGCGAAGCTGGACGAGGCTTTTGCGGCGTACGAAAAGCTGCCGTAGTCGAAGAGTCTCCTTCCGGTGTATCAACTCAGCCCGCTTGAGTGCCTCGCAGCATCAAGCGGGCGTTTTGTTGGGCGCGTTAGTGGAAGATCGCATTGTGCACGTCCGCTCGGGCGGCATGGAGGTTGCCGCGCACATGGCCTATGGGGCCGTGGTGGTAGTAGCCGTCACTGTAAGTACGATGGTAGTAGCGAGGGCGTGGGCCGTAGTAGTAGTCGCGGTAGTAGGGACGCTCCACATAGGCGTATCCACCGTCGTAGTCATCATCGACCACACAGCTACTCAGGCCGAGCGTGGCAGCGGCAAGACTGGCGAGAATGAAAAATCGGGTCTTTTTCATGGGGACTCTCCTTGGAAAGTTGGATTTGGTTCGGAGAGCGGAGGAACTCGGGGCATGGCAAAACGCCATGGAGCGTCTCGTGCGCTCTCTATCTAATGTTTCGCAGGGAGTTGGCGCATGGATCTCCGGAAAGGTTCTTTTTCATCGCCAGAATGGCATCCATGATTCACGCTGGGCACGAACGCGAAGTCGATGCGCCACACTGCTGTACACATCCATGCATGCCGAGATAGAACGTTACCTGAAGGAGACGAACGCCGCGATGCGGCCCATCTGCGAGAAGCTGCGCGAGATCGTCCTCAAGGCCGCTCCGCACCTGGAAGAGGGAATACGGTGGGGTGGACCGAGCTACAAGGGCAAGGGCGTGGTATGCGGGATTGGTGCATTCCAGAAGCACGTGAACCTGTTCTTCTTTCGCGGAGCGCAGGTGCCGGATCCCGGGGGTGTCTTCAACCATGGCCTGGACAATGCGACATCGCGCAACGTGCAGTTCTTCTCGATGGAGGACGTGAAGGTGAAGCCGCTTACGACCCTGGTAAAAGCGGCCGCGAAAGTGGATGCAGAAGGTGGAGCCAAGGCTCGTACGAAGAGGCCGGACCTGCCAGTGCCCGTGGTGCTGGCGGAGGCGTTGCGTGGTGATCCACGCGCGAAGAAGTTCTTTGATTCGCTATCACCCTCTGCGCGACGTGACTACTGCGAGTGGATCGGCAGCGCGAAGCAGGAGGTGACGATGCAGCGAAGGCTGGAGAAGGCAATGACGCGGCTGGGCGAGGGACGGAAGCTCGGGGACGAGTATGTGTGAATGTGGTCCGAATACTCCGTTGAGCGGGTGGTGAAATCTCTGCAGGGGTTCATCTGCCTGATGTGGGAGACAGACACCTTGCAGGTTGCTTGTGAGCGGTCAGCGTGAGTGACGTCCTGACCGCACACGGAGTGTGCGGACCATCATGGGGATTTACTTCTTCAGAGGCACGCTCCAGAGGTGATTGCCGGAAGTGATGTAGAGGGTCCTGCCGTCATGGCCGCCAAAGGCGCAGTTGGTGGCTTCATCGGGAGCGGTGGGCACGAAGTCGAGGAGTTTGCCGAAGGGCGAGAGGATGTAGCAGCCCGCTTTGAATTCATTGGTCTCGTAAGGGTTGGCCTTGTTCACACCAGCGGCGACGTAGAGGCGGCCCACGGCATCCATCTTCACACCATCGGGGCCGCGGCTGTTCTTCCAGTCAAAGATGAGGATGCGGCTGCCGGGGCGCACAGAGCCATCCGGCTTGAGGTCGAAGCGCCACAGCTTCCGTGCGCCGCCGTGCGTGTTGTTGTTGTTATCCGCGACGTAGAGGTAGTGGTCATCATACGAAACGAGGATGCCGTTGGGGCGCTCCACGTCATCGGGACCGAGAATGCGGGTGACCTTCCCGGGAGCGTCCACGCGATACACACCCTCCACGAGACGTCCTTTGGAGTCGCGCATCTCCATGGTGCTGCGGTCGCCGTAGCGTGGGTCGGTGAAGTAGATGCGGCCCTTCGAGTCCGTGGTGACATCGTTGGGTGCGTTGAAGCGATGGCCTTCGTAGCGGTCGGCGAGGACGGTGACCTTTGGGTTTGAGTTCAAGTTCGCAGAGCCTGTACAACCTGTCCCAGTGAACCCCAATGTCGTGACTTTACCTTCATGGCGTACAAGGCGTCGTCCTTTGGATTCACAGGCAATGAGATAACCGTTCGTGTCGAAAAGGAGCCCGTTGGGGGAACCACAGTTGCTGCGAAAGACCGATGTCTTCCCCGTCTTCGTATCAAACCGGTTGATGTGCGAGCCATCTGTGAAGTAGAGCGAGCCTTCCTTCCATGCCGGTCCTTCGCCGGCGCCAATCTTCCCGTGGTCATGGGCTTTGGCATTGGGGGCGAGGGGAGAGGTGGTACCGGCGCAGGAGGCGAGCACCGCGGCGAGGGCGGGAAGCAGGAGGTGGGTGGGCAGACGCATGGAGGAATGCTAGCGGGCTGACGAGGTCTCGCGAGGGAAAAAGGCGAGGAGACAGGTCAACGTAGCTCGCGAGTCCCTTCGCGAGGTTTTTTCAGGGCTCCTATACATCGGGTGATAGGTAGCCTCCTCCGTAAAGCGGCGGTCTAAGGGAATGGAGCGTCTTAAGGAAACTCGCGAAGGGACTCGCGAGCTACGTTGGCTATTGCCGCGGAAAATCCTTCTTCGTCTCCCGCAGGATGGAGAGAATGTTCTCGCGCTCGGAGGCGGAGAGATGGGCGAAGTCCGGGGACGCATCTGTGCCATTCAGAACAGCCAGCAGGCGGGTATAGAGCATCGTCTTGAGCTGCGGTGGCAGCGCCTCAAACGAATTCGAGTAAATCATGTAACTGCAGCGATCCTTGAAGAGACGCGTGCGAAGCTGGAAATCCTTGAGCGAGCGGCCCCCGGCATTCTCCTTGCGGTTGGCGCGGAAGGCATCCTGGAAGGCCACGGCGCCCTCCACGCCATCGTCCTTCAATTCGTATTCGCCGCAGAAGAGCAGGTGATGCAGCAGCTTGTCCACATGACTGTTGAAGACGCCGAGTGCGGAGCCTTGGGGAGAATCCGTCACCTTTTCACCGAAGGCTTTCTGAAACTCATGCTGGCGCAGCATGGCCTGGCGGCACTGCTCATTCGCAGCGGTCAGCAGGTTGTGCATGGTGCACTGATGCTCCAGCACCATGAGGGCCACGAGATCGCTGCTACCGGTGAGATACGAGCGGATGTCGATGTAGGGCGAAAGGTCCAGCACGTTCGCACCGGCCTTGCGGTCCAGGCGGATGTCGCGCGTCTGCGAGTTTTCATCCACCGTCGCGGTCACGTTGCCCATGTGCAGGTCATTGCCATGGCGGCCGGTCACATACCAGCCACCCCAGCGCTCATGCAGCGGGCTCTCATGCGTGCTGAGGAAGGAGCCGTCCTGCAGTTGCGGTTGCCCGCTCGCGTCTGTGTACACGGAGCGCACCAGCATGCCTTTCACATTGCCTGTGCGTGAGCCTTCATGGCAGGAGAAGCACTGCTCACTGCGGCCCAGTTCCGGCTTCTCATCCTTCTGTGTGGGGATGGTAAGTGTGTAGAACTGTGGGCCGCGCTCGCCATCCATGCCGATGAGTTCCATCACACCACCCATGCCCTGCACCCAGCCCACGTAGCACTCTTCATTGAAATAGACCGCACGCGGGGTGCGCGGGGTGATGTGGCTGTTCTGCAGGCTGGTCTTGGAGAAGACGAGCACCTGGGACTCCACGGGAATCTTCAGCTCACGAAGCACGCTGGCGAGGAAGGTCTTCTCACTCGTGGCATCGAGCTTCGCCTCGCCGCGTTGCATCCGCTGCCACAGGGCGGCCACCGGGTCATTCGCGCCTTCCACAATCGCCTGCTGCTCAGGCACACCTGCACGTACAACGGCAGCCGTGCTCAGAAGCAACGACAGCAGCAGCAGGGCAGGGGTGAGGGAGGACAGGGAACGAGGGGACATTCAGCGCACGTGTCTAGGGGGGGCAGACAAGATACTATACGCTGCATGTCATGCGCATCTTTTGTGATGCGTGCCGCACTGCTTGGCGCCGGAGGCGGGGTCAGGGTGTGGTGACTAGGAGCTTGATGGGCTGCTGATGCGAGAGCGGCAACCGGGCAGAATGCCCAGCGGGAATGATGACTCCGCCCATGGCGAGGGAGACGCCTTGCTGTGCCTGCAACTTCATCGCGAATTTCTCCAAATCCTTCGTGGTGGAGCCCTCTGGCAGGTCATGGAATTCAGGCAGATAAAGGAATTCAGCACCGGCCTTCGTCTTGCGTAGCGGTTGACGATAGCGAATGTGGACTTCAGGTGAGCCGCGCAGAAGAGCCGGGGAAAATCCCACGTCCGCGAAGGACAGAATCCACCCCTCATGCCGCCATGCTGCGGAGGTGTATTTCCTTTTGCTGCGGGACATGGGATTGGAAACTCTGAGATTCCCGATGGGCACATCGCGATTTCCGATCGTGAGTTTCAATCCGATGGCCTCGCTCCACGCCTGGCGCAGGGGACCTTCGAGTTTGTAATGGTCGTCGGCGGACTCCAGAGTTTTCAACAAGGATGCGACGGTCGCATCACCTTGGGAAGCCTTCGCTGGGATCCAGACTGGAATCGAAATGAACACATCCGAGTCCTCACCGAAGTCTCCTTTTTTGAGCGCCGACTTGAATCGAAAACTTCCATCGATATGTGCCGCTTCGGCATCCACCTTCACGTGCAGCGCTTCTGAAGCGATATAGACATCGTGGGTGATGGCAATGGGATTGGCCGTGAGCGGAGCACGCAGACTGAGTGCTGCTGAAAGCACCATCGAGGCTGACAGGAGAAGACGTAGGCGGGTAACCGAATGCATATCGAACAGGCGGGGTGGCTGCGTGCCATGATGCCCATGGCGTGCCAATCGTGCAATCGATGCCTTCTGCATCTTGCTTTGGGGGGCTACGCATGTGCGTCGGGTTAAGGGATGGAGAACCGTGGACGTGTCGAACGATGACCGTAGTGCATTTTCATCTGGTACCTGGAAACAGCGCTTTGCGTCTTGGAGTGCGGCGGCAAGCGCTCAAGCGCGACACCGCTTTCATCGGAGAGGATAAACATCATGGCACAGAATCACGTTCTAAATTCCAAGATGCTCGCAGGAGGCTCCGGCTGCTGGATTCCACCATAGTTCTAGGGCACATCAGGACTGGCTTTCTCCGTTCATAGCGGTGTCGTCGCCTCCAGGGAGGTCCCGCATGGCGGGACCACGCGCACTCCACGACGCAAAGCGACTTGGTGCGACGAGAGAGCGCGCACACTGCCACCACCCTGTTGCAACTATTCCTATTTCATCCACCTGACTCACATGCGCTCTGCGGCTCCTGCACCCCTTCAGGGCGCGATGCCAGCGCGTGCAAGGCACAGGTGAGCGCGGTGGTCGTGCTCATTCATTGCACAACCATCAATAAACCATCGGCCATCCATTCACCGTTCTTCCTGCGATCATCAGGCGTTGTTCCTGTGTGGACTTTGCCTCGTTCATGACCCTCGACGCCTCCTGCTCCCTCACCTACGCCACCAAGTCCGAGGTGCCGGCCATCTTCATGCTGCGGCCGCGCAGCGGGTGGGCGCAGTGGATCATGAGGGAGGAATTCATGCTGGACCCGCAGGTGCCGGTGGTGGAGTACACGGACTTCTACGGGAATCTCTGCCAGCGGGTGGTGATGCCGAAGGGGGAATTTCGTTTCTCCATGTCCTGCCGAGCTTCGGTGCCGGATCACATCGACGCGATGCCTACAGCGAAGCGTGTGCCGGTGGCGCAGCTTCCGGTGGAGCTGCTGCACTACCTGCTGCCGAGTCGCTACTGCCAGTCAGACAAGCTTTCGCGACTCGCGTATTCCATCACAGGGAATGTTCCGCGTACCTACCAGCAAATCGCACGGCTGCGGAACTGGGTGCATGAGAACATCGAGTACGAGTACGGCACCAGCAATGCCTCCACCTCCGCGCTCGAGACGGTGAATACGAAGCGTGGGGTGTGCCGGGATTTCGCGCATCTCGGCATCGCCCTGTGTCGTGCGGTGAGTGTGCCTGCTCGTATGGTGGTGGGATTCCTGCACGAGCTGGAGCCGATGGACCTGCATGCGTGGTATGAGGCGTACATCGGCGGGCGGTGGTTCACCTTTGACGCGACCGAGGATGAACCGAAGGGCAACCGCATCGTCATCGCCTATGGCCGCGACGCCGCGGATGTCGCGCAGGCTACGCTATACGGCGCCTTCACCTGCACTGAGATGAAGGTCACTGTGGGAGCGGTGTGTGAGAGGACTGAAGGAGAAAGGCCCACTCCGCCTGAGGTCCTGTAGCCTGGCAACACTCGATCGCGGAGGGTGCTTTCAGTTTCTCAATGATGTATTCGTGAATCTGCGCGTGCTGCACATACGGAGCGCCGGGATACACGAGTTCGCTGGGCACGCTTACCTCACGCAGCCGCTCCTGCAGTTTCACGCCAAAGTTTGCGGTGTGCGTGGGATCCCTTTGCTCCTTGCCGAGTTCGGGCTTCGCAGCATAGGTCATGTAGATGGGCGGATCGTCCGGGGAGACGTGCGCATATGGGGAGTATTTGTTGATCTCGGGAAGCAACTGATCACGCGCGGCAAGGAAGGTGGCGAATTGCGTGTCGCGTGTCTTGAGGTCCTTCGGGTCCGGCATGAAGCCGAAGGCGTGGCCACCGTAGCGGCTGTTCGGCGTCCACTCCTTCATCTGCTGCGGATCGAGCGTGGTCTGCGCGCCGCTCACCGCCGCGCACCACAGACGGGTGGATTCACGGGCGATGGGATCGCTGCTCTTCGGATCCGCCATGTCTGGCACAAAGGCGAGCCACAGGCTGGAACACGCGCCCGCGGAGCCTCCAGAGGCGGCGATGCGTGCCTTGTCGATGTTCCACTCCTTCGCTTTGCTGCGTACGAACTGCAGGGCACGTGCCGCATCCTTGAGCGGCCACTCCACGGGTGTTTTTACACCGGCGAGCTGGGCTTGGGTGGTGAGGCGGTAGTTGATGGAGACGACCGAGATGCCTGCGTCCAAGCACTGCACCAGACTGCCGGGGCGTTCCTTGCTGCCATTCACCCAGCCACCGCCATGGATGAAAAAGAGGAGCGGGGTAGGCTTGTCTGACTTCGCCTGGTAAAAATCCAGCACTTGCCGCTCATGGGTGCCGTAGGGGACGTTTGCCTGTGTGGGTGGCGGCAGGGGAGGCAGGGGCTTGGCGGGCGCATTCTCGGGTTTCGCAACCGTGGGCGTGGCCTCGGCAGGCTTGGCCGGTTCGGCAGCGACGAGAGGAAGTGCCAGGCCGAGAAGGAGCAGGGCCGGAAGAGAGATGCTGAGTTTCATACGGATGCGGAGAGTGCTAAACGGCCTGGGAGCGCGAAGCTTTCGCCATGCTTTGGGCATCACGCGGAGGCGTGCCCTTTCAAGGCAAGAAGATTGTTTGCAGGCCTTCGTGGACGCACACATGGTCCGGACCGTGTGTCACACGGAGCAACCGGTGCACATGCATTCCTGCCAGAACGTCAATCACACCTATGAAAAAGTCTTTCCTCCACGCCGCCATCTCCACCCCTGGAGCATGCACCCGCATCCTGCCGGGCATTCTGTGCGGCGCTCTGCTTTCCCTGCCTGCCTGCAAACCGGGGAACAGTGAATCATCCGGTGGAACTCCGTCATCTCCATCTGCGGCGGAGGCAAAGAACACTGGAGGAAGTGACTCCTCAGGCGGGAAGAAGGCGAGCGGCAACAGCGCCCCAGTCATCCCTGATGTTCCGCCACTGGATCATCCCGCGAAGAGTGCCGAGGCTGCGAAGGTGCTGGACTTCGAGAAGTTCGAAATCATGCCGGGTGTGGACAAGGGACCGGGCGAGCGTTGCCTTGCCCATCTCGCCTACCGGGCGAAGGGCGATGTGAAGTCCGGCTTTGAGTTTCAGCGTGCGAAGCTGCAAGCGATGGGCTGGAAGGAACTCCCCGGCACCGCCGTCACGGATCAATATGCGAGTGCCATGTTTCAGCGTGGTGGCTTCAATGTCTCTGTCTCCGTCTCTCCGATGGGCGGAGATGGCACGGTGGACGTGATGATGCACAATCACGGCAATGTGGACCTGACCAAGGTGCCCATGCCGCCAAATCTCACGAAGGTGTATGAAGGCCCCATCACCGCCATGTACACCTCAGGTGAACCGGTGGCCGCCACGGCGGAGACCTGTCAGAAGCTTCTGCAGGCGGCGGGATGGCAACCGTACGGCTTTGCCGGTGACACGAAGTACTACAAGCAGAATGCGGTGCTGCTTCACGTCACGGTATCCAGCGCCCCTGCGCAGGGCGGGAAGACCATGATCAGTTTCAATAGCGAACAGCTCTCCGCGGACCTTCCGGCATTGCTTGATGCCCAGGATCTGCGCTACACAGACCAGATGGGCACGCTGGACTACCAGTCTCCTGCGACTCGTGAGAACGTGGAGAAGTTCTATCGCATGTCCATGGAGGCGCTCGGATGGCAGGCGACCCTCGACAAGGCTGTCGAGGACAAGGGCCGCTTCTTCATCGTTTTCCGCAATCCGGAAAAGGCAATGACCACGCTCTACATGAGTGATGTCAAGGAAGGGGGCACCAAGGTGCAGATGGAATACCTGAGCCCGACGCAATTCGCCGAGATGGATCGCCGTGCCAAGGAGCAAGGTGAGAAGCTGAAGGCGAAACTCGCTGCGGAGAAAAACGCTCCGAAGCCCCAGGCGAAACTCAAGCTGCCCGCAGGGGCCACCGGACTGAAGAAGGAAGGCAGCAGCGTGAGCTTCAAGGTTGCTGCCGGCAAGGCCAAGGACGCCGTGAATGATCTGCGCAAGCAGGGCTCCGACCTCGGGTGGACGGAGGAGTTGGCGGTGCTGGAGAGCATCGGGGGGACGGTGTCCTTGAAGAAGGAGCCTTTGTCCCTCAGCATTTCCTACACGGATAGCGGATTCTCTGAAGGCGAAGTCACTGTGATGGTGGTCGGTGGTGAGCTGACCATGGAGTAAGGCCTGGGCATGGATGGCGCAGAAGCGGGGTGGATGAGCTATTGCCCCCCCCGTTCCTTGGGCCTGTCGCAACGCGATGGGAAAATCTTCCGTGCCGAGGTGATATCACGTTTGCTTGTCTCCCTCGTGCGCGGAGAAAGTTGCAAACCGGCAGTTCCCGATGTTCAGGAGGGGGTATGCTTCGCCGCCGCCGCTTGCTCCTCGCAGTTGTTCCATCGCTCCTGGGCATCTCATGGGGGCGTGATGTTTCCGCCTCCGATGACGCCGTCGCCATCAATGTGGAAAAGGCGCACCAGCAGCTCTGGACGCGGTTCATGGACAAGTATGACCTCATGCTGGATTCCACGGATCTCGATGGCTCCTATGATCGTCCCACGCCTGAGGAGTGTCTCGCAGGCAAGCCGAATGCACTGGCGTGGTGGACGCCTGTGGAGAACGGCGCGATGTTCAATGGCGGTTATCTCGATGGAGTGGTGCTGCGCTGGAAGCAGACAAAAAAGGAGGAAGACCGTGCCAAGGCGAGGAGATTGGTGAAGGGACTTTTGCTTTTGAACTCCGTGGGGAATACACCCGGCTTCGTCGCGCGTGGCGTCGCTTCAGATGGAAAGACTCCGTACCCCATGGGCTCCAACGACCAGACTGGCCCGTGGTTCTATGGCCTGTGGCGTTACGTGCAGAGCGGTATGGCTGAGCCGGAGGAAAAGAAGGAGATCATTGCGCGCATGAAGGCTGTGGCGGACGTGCTGGCCTCCAACGGCTGGCGCATGCCCTGCCAGGAGCCTGCGCCCTCGACGCATCGTGGCAGCTTTGCCATGATCGCGTGGGAGGGGGCACCGCGCCTGCTCTTCCTTTGCAAGGCGATGCACGAACTTACCGGTGAAGCGGTTTGGGAGGAGCGGTACAAGAAGTTTTTGCATGAACCCGGCGGCGAACCAGCGCGCACGCGTCTGCAGGTTTGCGAGGAGGGCATGCACTTTGACAATCCCAAGCACCGCCATAGCTGGACGGGCGTGAGCAGCGGGGCGCCGCTGCGTGCCCTGTGGGAAATGGAAACAGATCCTGCGCTGAAGGCATCTTTTGCAAAGGGATTGCTGGCGAGTGCGAAGCTCTCGGCGGACAGCCTTGAACTCCACAGCCAGTTCAAGGTGGACACGCCGCAGAAGTTTCACCACGACTGGCGCGTGCTGAATCAATGGTGGAAGCCGCAGCACAGCGAGCAGGAAGCCGTGGACGTAGCCATGGTGCAGGTCCGTGAGCTGGGCAAGCTCTCACCGCAACGCTACCAGGAGTTCACGTATGTGCGTGAGCCAGTTTTTGCCGCATGGGTCGTTACGCTCTGTCCGGACCGTGCTTTTGTGGAGCAACAGCGTGAGAAGGTGCGCGCCGTGCTCGGGCACTACAAGTATGACAAGCTCTACTACTCCCAGTTCTTCCCCGCAGAGGCGGCGTGGCATCGGTTGAATGGATTGGAGTAGCGGAAGGGGTCGGGCATTCGGCATTGTCGGGTGCTTGCGTTTCTGGTTCGTTCATGTGGTGCCAGATGCAGGTGCCGCGTTGCAAAAAGCGGCCTGTCAGAGTCTTGCCTTGAGCTGGTGTGAATTGTGCACGCGGGCTGCGTTCGCATGTGGTCCTGTCGCCGGATGGCGAAAAAGCCAGAGGGGATGCGTAATGCAAACTACTTGATGACATCCCACGGTGCCGGGAGCAGCGATGCTTGGTCAGACGCCATGCGTCTCCTCAAACAACCCCTGTGTCATGAACCGCAAAAACTTCATGCGTACGCTGCTGTTCACCTGCTGGCTCCCACTAGTGTGTGCGGGCCTTGGAGCGGTGCAGCTGGCGGACAATGCCGCTTATGCCCATCACAAGAGCTTGGGATGGGAAACACCTGTTGCCGACTCGGCTGAAGCCCAGCCCTCGATGCCGGCAGACGAACCGACCATACCAGACGCTTCGCTCCCTGCTCGCTATCACCTGGAAGGCGCCATCTTTGGGTTCTTCAGCGGAGCCATCATCTCACTGCTTGCGGCCACCGTTGCCGGCAGCATGGGACCCCTGCCCAAACCTGCGCTCAAACGATCGAGGAAAGTGATGGCATGAGTTCTGGTCAGCCGGCATTGGGCCGCACCCACCAGTCGCTTTTCAGCAACCCCCATTCCGTCTCCACGCGTTCGCGCAAAATAAAACCAGCCCGCATGAGATGGAGATCTGGTGGCGTGAGCGAGGTCGCAGGCAATCGTGTGACGACTCGAAAGAATGCATACATGCTCGCGAGGATGCAGCGGCTGCGCCAGCGCTTCCAGCCTGAGGCGGCTTCCTGGAAGTCGGCCAGAAGCCAGTGCGAATCCTTGGTTCCCGCTTGAGCGATGGAGGGGACGAGGGCTTCAAGCTGTTCCGGCTGGAAGCAATCGAGGAAGAAGTGGGTGACAATGAGATCGAAGGCCCCATTCGGAGGGGGTGACTTCAGGATGTCTGCCTGAATGAACGTGACCTTGTCGCTGGGCAGGCCGCAATGTGCGAGGTTGGCCTTGGCCTGGGAAATCATCCCGGCGCTTTCCTCCATGCAGGTGATGGCGGCGTTGGGGAAGCGTCGCACACACTCCACGACAAACCGGCCAGGTCCCTCGCCAAGGATGAGAATTTTTTTTGGTGTCGGGATGCGTTCGAGGAAAACACAGCGACAGAGGTGAAGCTTGCTGCCGGCGAGCACGCGCTCCATCAGTCGATAGATTGGCGCGAGGACTTCGAAGCTCATGCGTTGAGCGGTTCACGACCGGAAACTGGTGAGCGTTTCTCCTGCCAGCGCCACCAGCAGAGGGCAAGGATGGCGCCACTCGCGTAGGCTAACACGTCCCGATAGTCTCCCGAGGTGCCCGGCACCCAGCGCGGCCCAATGCCTTCACAGATCACGCACCAGATGCCGAGATGCAGCAGCACTTCAGCGGATGATGGAAACCTGTCATGAGCTCGCAGACTGAGTTTGCGATGCAGCCAGAGAAGCGGCGGCAGCGCACAGGGGATGAGCCACAGGTCATTGAAGTAGTAGTGGAAGAACTCGACTGTGGTGTGTGGCTTTACCGCCCAGCGATTCAGCGCATACAGGGCGCACCCTGTCAGGCAGAGAGGATCCAGCAGATAGCGGAAGCGTGACATTACAAATCAGACGAGTGCCAGCATCACCCAGCCAGCAGCAGCAGCGAGGGCAATCTTCACGAGAAGGACTTTGATGATCAGCATGTTTTGGATGTGGGTTGGAATTTGTTTTGAATGGCGGGAACGAAAGACAGTGCCCTATCGCTCGCGGATGTGCTCTTCTTCAAGAAGCTTCCGTCGGGCGGTGAGCAATGCAGCGCGACCGAGGTACCCCACGATGCGACGTGGTTCATTCGGTTCCACCACGGGCAGACGACCGATGTCGCGGGAGAGCATCTTGGTTAGCGCGTCATGGAGGGACTCTTCGGGGTGCGTTACGATGAGGTCAGTGCTTCCCAGATCGGAGACTCTGCGTGTGCTGGCACCGGAATCACCCATGGCACGCAGCATGTCTCCGCGAGTGAGGATGCCGCTGAGGTGTTCGTTCTCATCGACCAGGAGCGTGGCCTGGCGGGAGTTCAGCATGGGGTCGCCCTTGGCCAGCTGGTCGATCAAGGAATGAAGTGGCAGGCTCGCCTGCACCTTCGGCGGATTGCGATCCATCACATCCTTCACGCGAGCGAGTTCGAAGGGATCCACGCTGTATTCGCAGGAGATGTGATGACCGCGGCGTGCCAGCTTCTCTGTGAGGATGGAGCGGCGCATGAGCAGCACGGTCACCGCGTAGGAGCACACCGTTCCGATGAGCAAAGCCGTGCAGAGGTGGAAGTCGTCCGTGAGCTCCACCGCGAAGACCACCGCTGTGAGAGGCACGCGCATAGTGCCTCCCATCATCGCGGCCATGCCCACCAGTGCCCAGAGACCCACATCGCCCACAGGGATCCATTGTCCCAGCATCGCCCCCATGGCTCCGCCGAGGATGAGCAGCGGCGCCAGTACGCCGCCTGAAGTGCCGGAACCGAGCGCGACGGACCACACGACGGCCTTTGCCACGAGCAGTGCGAGCAGGGATGCGCCCAGCACTTCGCCACGCAGCATGCCGTGGATTGTTTCATAGCCGGTCCCCAGGACACGTGGGTCCAGCACGCCGCCGACTCCCACGACCATCGCACCCATGGCAGGCCACCACATCCAGTGGATGGGAAACTTCAGAAAGACGTCCTCCACTGCGTAGATGAGCATGGTAAACAGCCCGGAGCCAAGCCCCACGAGCACCCCCACACCCGCTGCGAAGGCCAGTCCCGTGATGGGGAGAGCTTGATGGGGTGTGATGTAGAACAGGGCACCACTACCGAGCAGGGGCACACGCAGGGTGGCCGCCACCGCAGCCGCGATGACCACGGGGATGAAGCTGCGCGGCTTCCACTCAAAGAGCAGCAACTCCACCGCCAGCAGCACGGCGGCCACGGGAGCCGAGAATACTGCAGCCATGCCCGCTGCCGCACCCGCCACCAGCAGTGTCTTGCGCTCGGCTGCGCTGAGATGAAAACGCTGGGCGAAGAGCGAGCCAAAGGCGCCACCTGTCATGATGATGGGACCCTCCGCGCCGAAGGGGCCACCCGTGCCGATGGAGATGGCGGCGGACACCGGCTTCAGCAGTGCGACCTTCAACTGGATGCGGCTGCGACCCAGCAGGATGGCTTCGAGCGCCTCCGGGATGCCATGGCCCCGAATCTTCTCCGAGCCAAATCGTGCCATCAATCCGATGATAAGCGCACCGACGACGGGCACGCCAATGACCCAGTACCCGAGGGCGTGTCCCTGGGGTGTGGTGTGCGCGGAAGACCACTGCTGGTAGAAGGCCAGATTTGTGATCACCGCGATGAGCCATTGCAGCACCCAGGCAGCGACCGCTCCGATGGCACCCACGCATACCGCCATGGCAGAGAGTACGAGGACTCGCGATGTGGTGCTGAAATCGCGCAGGGCTGGACCTTCAGCATGGGGCACGGATGCAGGGGAAGGGAGCGAGGGGGAACCTGAGACGGGAATATCTGACATGCTGGAAAGCGCAGCGGTAGCCGCAGCCATACATATATCGTAATGCGATATATGTCAAACAACGGTTGCCACCACAGGGCGCGACGTCTTAGGGTGGTGGCAGATGCCGACACGAAAATTCACCAAGGCGCACTATGAGCAGATCGCGGCATTCCGCTTCGGGCTCAGGCAGTTCCTGCGCTTCAGTGAGGAGGCAGCGCACGAAGCGGGCCTGACGCCGCAGCAACACCAGGCGTTGCTGGCCATCAAAGGATTTCCTTCGCGAGATCACGTGACGGTGGGGGAGTTGGCGGAACGTTTGCAGATCCAGCATCACAGTGCCGTCGGACTGGCGGACCGGCTGGCTGCGGAGCGCCTCATCCAGCGGGAGCAATCCCAGGAGGACCGCCGGCAGGTGAACCTCCGGCTCACGGCACACGGGGAAGAGATTCTTGACAAGCTGACAGCGGTGCATCGTGAGGAGTTGCGCCGTATCGGGCCTGACCTCGGAGCATTGCTGGAAAAGCTGAGCTCATGACCGGAAGGTGGTCTGGCTGCAAAACATTCCATTCGCCCGGTGCGTGGGCTTATGGCAGAAAAGCCCTGTGAAGGATACCCTGGCATCATTTGGCCCTGAGGACGTGGCCCGCGCTCGCGACTTTGCCGTGCAGGCGCATGGCACCCAGCAGTACGGTACACATCCCTACGTGTACCACCTGGAGCAGGTGGTGCATTTGCTGAAGCCCTTTGGTGCAGCGGCGCAGGTCATCGGCTTCCTGCATGATGTCGTGGAGGACACAGAGATGCCAATCGAGAGCATCGCGGAGGAATTCGGCGAGTTGGTGGGTGATTGCGTGAAGCTGCTGACCGATTCCCCGGAAGGCACGCGTGAGGAGAAGAAAGCACGCAGTCACGCCAAGCTGGCCAAAGTGCCGGTGGAACAGGCGACCAGGCTGGCGCTCATTGTGAAGGCCGCAGATCGGCTGGCCAACTTGCGTCATTGTGCCAAAGGAGTGAAGAGCGGCGATCCTGTCGCCGCAAAGAAGCTGGCCATGTATCGCAAGGAGCACTCCGCTTTCCGTGAGGCCGTCTATCGCATCGGCCTCTGCGAGGACCTGTGGGAGGAGATGGAGGAGATATTCGAGGCGTTCGCCGAGTGAGGGCAGTTCATCAGATTTCCCGGGACGTGAAGGGGATGGACATGACCATACGAGGCGCTTTTCGTTGAATAATAAAATGCCGTGCCGACCGGAAAAGTTCTCGCATCCTGAGGCATCCGAGGTGACGCTGGGGGCATGAAAATGGAGGCTGCTCCGCTGCCAGCGGAATGAGGTCTGCCGGATCGCGGTTGAGCGTGTTCGTTCTGCCCCTTTTTACGCTCAATCGCGACGTGTTGCCCACACTGGGCGCACCGCTTGCCCTCCTGTTGTTACATGCTGTTGTTTTCGATTCTCTTTGTCTCAGGCATCCTTTACGCCTCGGTGCTGGAATGGCTGCTTCATCGTTATGTCATGCATCGCCCGGTCGGTTCGTTCCGCTATCCTTTCGAGACGCATGCCCTTGTGCACCATCGTACGTTCAAGGCGGACCACACCTACCACCTCATTCACGAGAAGGATCGTGAGATCATTCCCATGGCCTGGTGGAATGGTCCGGTGCTCATCCTCATCTCTTCGATTCCTGCAGCCGTCGCCAGCCTGATCATGGGCTCCTGGATTCCCTGGCTGGCCATCACAGCGTCCGTCGCGGCCTACTATGGGGCGTATGAGTACATGCACTGGTGCATGCATGTGCCGAAGGACAAGCGGCGTGTCGTGGAACGCAGCGGCATCTTCTTCCGTCTCAACGGCCATCACCTGCTGCACCACCGCTACATGGGGAAGAACTTCAACGTGGTGCTGCCTTTCGCGGACCTCATCTTCGGTACCCTGCTCTTGCGTTCGAAGATCCACTTCAAGCAGGCCAGCGGTCCCTCTGTGCCGAATGTTCAGCCGCGTGAGGTCCGGGCCTGAGATAGTGGTGCCTCAGGTGGCAACCCTGCTGGAGGCTGCGGTCATGCCAGCTTCTCCAGCATCTTTTCAAGGGCCCGTACGCGGGCATTGAGCTTTTCGAGACGGCTCACTCCGGCAAGCTTCCGTTTTTCCTTTTCCGCAGG
Organism: Roseimicrobium gellanilyticum; assembly: GCF_003315205.1. Classification (NCBI taxonomy): domain Bacteria; kingdom Pseudomonadati; phylum Verrucomicrobiota; class Verrucomicrobiia; order Verrucomicrobiales; family Verrucomicrobiaceae; genus Roseimicrobium; species Roseimicrobium gellanilyticum. The sequence goes on from NZ_QNRR01000004.1 coordinate 326,387, forward strand.
CACCGCGGGAAAACCGAGATAGGACTGTCCGCCGGGCAGGTCCTTTGTGACTCCACAGCGAGCTCCGAGACGTGCCTGGGGACCGATGGTCACATGGCCGGCAATTCCCGCCTGGGCGCCAATGACCACATAGTCCGCAATCACCACGCTGCCCGCGATGGCCACACAGGCCACCAGGATGCAGTGCCTGCCGATCACCACGTTGTGGCCGATTTGTACCAGGTTGTCTATTTTCGTGCCAGCTCCAATCCATGTGCGGCCATAGCGCGCCCGATCAACGGTGGAGTTGGCTCCGATTTCCACATCTGCGTCCACCTGCACGATGCCCCTCTGTTTCACCTTGCGATGCCGGCCAGCCTCGAATTCGTAGCCAAAGCCGTCAGCGCCAATCACGACACCTGAATGAAGGATGACGCGGTCTCCGATGACACAGCCATCCTGGATGGTCACTTGAGCGTGCAACTTCGTGTCCTTTCCGATGGTCACGTCATGGCCCACGTATGAGCTTGCGCCAATCGTGGCACCATCGCCGATGATGGCTCCCTGCTCGATCACCGCGTGAGCGCCGATGCACACTTTCGCCGCATTGAATGTGACACTATCTGAAATGACGGCGGTGGGATGGATGCCGGCTTTGAATGCGGGTGCCTGGCGCCCGTATCGGTCCACTACAAGGTCAAATGCAGCAGTAGGACTCACCACGCGAATGAAGGCCACTCCCAGTTGTTCGCTCTCCCAGTCCTCGGGAACGAGGATGACGGTGGCCTTCGTCTGGCGCAGCGCGGCTGCGTGCTTCACGTCTGTGTAGAAGGTGACATCACCCTTCTGTGCCTCTCCCAGAGAGGCGAAGCCTTCCACCATCATCTTGGCGTCTTCAGAACGGGAGGTGCCATGGACAAGCTGGGTCAGATCTCCCACAGAAAGGCGAAATCGGTTTGGGGGGGAGGAGGTCTGGCTCATGGACAAGCTTCCGTCATGCTGCAATTCCTGCGCAGGAAATCTTACCTCTGGAGTGAATTAATTTCATGCCCTGTTCATGTTCACCGGCTCCGTGTGTGCCACCTATATCTCTCAGGTGCTTTGCCTGAGACACATCGACATCATTTCTTGCCCCAGCGGGAATCTTCTCCATACTGGTTGGGCTACATAGAAATTAGAAATGCAGCATTGGCCCTGTAGCTCAATGGTTAGAGCAGAGGACTCATAATCCTTTGGTTGCCGGTTCGAATCCGGCCGGGGCTACTTCCCTGGGAGGCAGGAGGCAATAAGTTCTCAGAACTCATCATCCTCTTCCACCTCATTGCGGCGGCTGGAGGAGGAAGCTGATTTTTTCACGGGAGAGAGGTTGCGGTGCACCCAGACGCTCTGCACCAGGCCCATGAGGAACATGCACATGATGAGGAAGGTGCCCCCGTAGCTGATGAAGGGGAGGGGGAGACCGGTGATGGGCATCATGAGCACGTTCATCCCCATGTTCTGCATGGCATGCGCGAATTGCATGCCCACCACACCGACAACGATGAGCCGGCCGAGATTGTCCCGGGCATAGAAGGCGACAAAGACGCATTGCAGCAGCAGCAGTGCTGTTCCCAGGATCTGCATCAACCCACCGCGGAAGCCAAATTCCTCCACGATCACGGAGTAGATGAAGTCATTGATGGATTCCGTGGCGCTGTAAAAGGAACGATGGATGGAGCGGCGTTCCTTGGTGAGCGGGTCCTCCGTTTTGACGGAGAGCGGGCCCTTGCCTTCGAAGCCGGCCGAGCCCACGGCGATCTGAATCTTGTCCGCCATGTAGGCTTCGTTCTGGATGTTCACCTTTTCGTTGGCGAGCATCGCGATGAAGACTTCCACGCGCTTTTTCTGGTAGGGCTTGAGGCCAAAGAAGTAGGCGATGGGTATCACACACATGACCGCCAGGAACATGGTGATCAGGTAGCGGAAGGGGATGTTTCCCACGAGCAGCATCGATACCACCACGGGGCCATAGACCAGCGCGGATCCCAGGTCCGGTTCCTTCAGCACCATGAGCATGGGCACGGAAGACACCACGCCAGCCACGGCCAAGCGCAGCCAGTGGTGCCTGAAGGCAGGAAAGATGCGGTGCAAATCTCCAAGGATGACCGCCAGTGCCACGATGGTGGCCACAATAGCGAGCTGCGAGCCCTGAAAGTTCACCGGACCAAGGTCGATCCAGCTCTTGGCGCCCTTGATCTCCGGGGCGAATTTCATCACCAGCACCAGGCCGAGGATACCAGCCACGTAGAGGAAGGGGGCGCCCCACCGGAGCCATCGGTAGTCAATGAGCGCCGCGATAAAGAATCCTACCAGCCCGACACCACCCCACATCACCTGGTCGCGCCACTTGCTGGCCAGCGCTTCACCTTCGCGGAAGGAGGAGGCGTTGTAGATCGCATACACGCCCCAGGAGAGCAGGAGGATCATGTTGATGAACAGGATCCAATTGATGCCGAGAAATTTTCTGAAGAGAGGGGTCATGAAAAGAGAAGGCAGGCCTCAGCGAAGGCTCCACGGGAGGGCTCACAATTTCGGTACCGCAGCGAGCAATTTGCGAGTGTAGTCGTGCTGAGGCGATCCACAGACCTGAGCTGGCGTGCCACGTTCAACGATTTTTCCGCGGTTCATCACAATAATCTCATCACTCATGTGCTCCACTACCGCGAGGTCGTGGGCGATGAAGAGGTAGGTGAGTTTGAATTGTTCCTGGAGGTCCTTCAGCAGGTTGATGATCTGGGCTTGTACGCTCACGTCCAGGGCGCTCACAGGCTCATCGCAGATGAGGAATTTCGGCTGCACAGCCAGGGCGCGGGCAATGCCGATGCGCTGGCGCTGGCCACCGCTGAACTCATGGGGATAGCGCCACATGCTCTGCTGCGGCAGACCCACGCGCTCCAGCAAGGCTGCAGCCGTGTCGCGACGCCCTGCTTTATCGAGGTGCCGGAAGTGAATGCGCAGCGGTTCGGCGATGATCTCCTCCACCGTCATGCGTGGATTGAGCGAGCCAAAGGGATCCTGGAAGATCATCTGCATCTCCTTCCGCAGCGGGCGGAAGGCCGCCTCCCGCAGGGAGAGGATTTCGCGCTCGCGGTAGTACACCTCGCCTCCCGTCACGGGGATGAGCTTCAGCAACGCACGGGCCACGGTGGACTTGCCGCTGCCACTTTCACCCACGAGGCCCAGTGTCTTTCCCTCCTCGATGTCGAAGCTGACATCATCCACGGCCTTGATTTCATCCGCCGGTCCGCTGAGGAATCCTCCGCGCAGGGAGAACCAGACTTTGAGCGCCTTGACACTAAGAAGGGTAGCCATGGATAGGGACGGTGTGCTTGATGCGCCCGAAAATGGGGGGAAAGAGGAGAGAGGTCAATAGGGTTCAGTTTTGAGTTTTCAGCAGGTGATTGTCCCGGGTGCAGTCCGAACCTGCTGCAGCGCCAGCCGCAGACATGGACTGTGCATTCCACATCTGGGATGTGCCCCTTCCTGAAGACTAACTCCCTTTTGGTCTCGTCAGCCGCTTCCAGAAGAAGTCGAGCTCATTTGCCAGTGCACCCAGTACCGTGTTCGCGTCCACCTGCATGGTGCCGGTTTCCGTGTCACGCACGAGCTGGTGCATGGCGTAGAGGCTGGCGAGATCACGGGCATCGAGATGCACGGCATCCACCTGATGGCGCATGGCGGCGGGGATAACCTCGTCCGTGAAGAGCGCGGCAAGGCCGGGACCTTCCAGATCTCCCTTGAAGAGGGTGAGCTTGAGCTGCGGAGGCGTCTCGCCACTTTGCATTGCGAGTACCTGGAGCTCCGCAAGGCGGCCCACGACGTAGGCCGAGATCGTGCGCCAGTAGCGGGTGTTGCCGTAGTCCTCCAGACCGAAGACGATTTCCATCCCCTGCAGGGTCCAGCGTGGCACGGAGCGGCCCAGTAAGCCTGGCAGCTCAATTTCGTCGTAGTTCACCACGGGGAACCGCTTTCCGGCGAGGCGCACCAGATCGCCCAGCACTGGCAGCTCAATTTGAGCGGCGCGACCAGAGCGGGAGATTTCCTGTCGTGCCGATTCGAACCGGGACAGCATTTGGTCCGGCGGCACGGGGGCCGATTCTTGCGGTAACGCTGCTGCGATACTGGCACTCGTGGCGGCGGCTCCATTCGTGGCGGGCTGCAGGTGGCCGCTTTCGTGTGCCTGTTCGAGTGTCGGCACGCGTTGGGTGTCTCGCGCGCGGAAATAGCTGTTGGGGTCTGTGGATACGCTGGCCTGCCCTGCCGAGAGCTTGATGCGAGCGAGGGCATGGCGCAGCCGCTGGAAGCTGGAGCCTTCGCCTGCTTCCGTAGCTGTTGCATCCGGTACCTGGTCAGCAGCGCTGTTGTTCAATCCGACTTCGGCAGGAGGGGGAGTCGCTGCCGGCTGCGGAGGCAATGGCGGTGGTGTGGAGCGTTCCGAAGCTGAAGGAGTCGCAGCTCCACGGACTGGCACGATATTGATTACCTGCGGCGGGGTGGGACCGGCCGGGGGCAGAGAGCCGGGTCCGGTGGAGAGATCCACGACACGCCCACCCGAGTCCTGAGCCAGATGTTCCGCGAGTTTCTTCAGCGCTTCGTCATCCTCCGCGTCCGACTCATCATCAAACGTGAGTGATGGAAATGCCTCCGCCTCCTGCTCCTTGGGAGCGGGAAGTTCGGCGGCAGGTGGTGGGAGAGATGGAACTGGACGCTTGCCGACTTCGGCAGCGGACTCCGGAGCGGATGCTCCGGAGGGCATGTCCTCCAGCAGGAATCCACCTGCGGAGTCCGGCAGCGGCATTTCAGGCTGCGGCTGGTGCCTGCCTTGCAAGGGCATCGTGGCCGGAGGGGATTGCGGAGCCTGCAGGGGAGCACCTGCGGCGAGCCAGTGACGCCATGTCTGCGTTGCGTGGCGCAGCAGACCTCGCGCGGATACGCTGCCCACGGCACGCCCGTAGAAGAAGCGGTCCAGATCCAGGAAATTCAGAAACCCGCGTGCATGGTCCTCCGCTACGCCTGCATCTTGCAGGCGCAGGGTGATGAGCGAGTGCGCTTCCTGTGGTGTGGGTCCCCGGAGCGGTACGCTATAGGAGTTCAGGCGATCCTCCAAAGCGCTGGGGAGCTGGCCGCCGAAGGTGGTCTCCCACAGGTCCTGATTCATGCTCAGCACCACGTGCACACCAGGCATCGAAACGAAGGCCAGTGCCATGCGAGCGATGGCCACGCCAGCCTCGGGATCGCGGTACATCCCATCCATGTGATCCGCCACCAGCACGAGGGGCTTCCACGCGGTGATGAGGCGAATGAGGCGTGAAATCTCCGCTGCGCCGTCGCGTTCCAGTCGGCTCTCCAAGGCGACCACTGCGGTGGCGCTGGGGTTTTCAAGGTAGTGGAAGAGCCCACGCAGCCAGCCTTCCATGGCATCGGAGCCGTCGGGACCGGCGCACTCTGCCAGGGGCTTGGCAAGCTGCTCGAAGTGGCGGCGGAACCAGGAACCAATCACGCTGGCACTCTTGCCCTCCAGAAAGAGGTCCATGGGATCCTGTGAAAGCACACGGAGTGCCTGCACCGGATCCGTGCTGGGAATGCGTCCGGTCTGAATGAGACGGCGCAACATGGTGGCCAGCACACCACCACCCACGCGTTGGAGGAGGGTGGGGTTTTTGCCAGCCCTGGCCAGGTCCTGCAGAATGCCACGACCGCTCGCGGACCATCCAAGACCTTCTAGAGAGGTCCACGGAAGGCCCGCTACGATCGCTTCTTCTTGGAGTCTGCGAGCCACTCGTCCCAGCAGGTGAGTCTTGCCATGTCCGGCACGCGGAGCGTTTAAGAGGGTCACTCGCCCCTCGGATTCCAGCACTCGCAGGGACTGCAGAGCGCCTTCATTCATAGGCACTTCTGAATCATGCACCGCGTCCCGCCAGTAGGCGCAGACGTCATGGCCGAAGGGCTGCATCATCTCCAGCTCAGCGGTCCGGGACGGGGTCAACCGGGGTACGTCCTGAGGAGTGCGGGAGGGGGTGGGAGCAGGCATCGCAGGGAGAGCTTGGCAGGGCGCGGAGGGTCTCGTTTCAGCAGTGGAATGCTGGATTCCTGGAGGGCTCGAATTGATTCATTTCATTCCACAGAAGTATCAGATTGCCAGAAAAACTAGATAAAGTCATGAAATAATATTTAGATTGGCTGCAAATACCGTGTTGTTTGGAGCCAATTGAATCCCACGTGGTTGTCCTAGAGAGCCAGCCCGTGACGCTGAATCTTTCGGCGGGGGTTGGAAAGTTTTCCTGTACCTTCGTGGGCCCTGTGAAATCATCCCTAGTCTACCGCTTCTCTGGTGTCGTGCGCTCCATCATCCAGCTCCTTATTTTAGGATTCGTGATGACCGTGCTCGCCCATGGAGGTGAGCCGGTGCGTGAAATCCGGCACTCTCCAGACAAGAAGTATCTTGTGGCCTGGTTTGATCAGGACGTGGGTGAGCCCCTTCGCGATATGCGCTCCGTGGTCCTCTGCGCCTCAGATGATTCCGCACCGCTCTTTTCCTTCGTGTCGAACCCGCGCTACACCGATGCGGCGTGGAATGCTTCCTCCAACCTCTGCATCATCGCCGATGCTCCGGACAATGGAGGGCCGGTCATCTGGCTGCTGCGAATGAACGAGAAAGGTGACTGGCAGCCGGAGGTACTCGACCCATTTGCCAGCCTGTCGAAGGAATTCTACGATATACCAGATCGTGCCTCGCTCTTTCGTCCGTCGCTGCTGAAGATCGAGTGGCTCTCGGAAACCAAGGTACGCTTCCGTGGCTACTGCAATCTGGGTACCTACTTCATGACCGTGGATACGACCATGCCAGGAAAGGCGGCGGAAGTGGAGAAACTTTCGGACAAGCTGCTCAGGGAGTGACGGAAGCCTGGGATATCATGGTGTATCATAAGTGCTTCCAGCAGGTGCCTGCCCGCTACGCTTCGCCCACCAGTCCCGCGAGATACCGTACCTCCTCCTGCACGTCTCCGGGATCAGACACCGTGTCAGCCACTTCCATGCGGAAGAGTTCGCCGAACCGGCGACGCATGTGGTGAACGGCGGCGCGTGCGGTGCCCTGAGGTACGCATAGTATGGCAGCAATATCGGGATAGGGAATGCTGCCGCGGGGTGCGGAGAGGTAATCCTTCAGCGTGTCGAACTCTGTCAGGCGGGAGTCCCTTGCGTATTCCTCCTTGAGACTCGCCATGGCGCGATCCAGCAGGGTGAGGGCCCAGCGCCGCTCGAACTGGCGCTCGGGAGTGGCGGAGACAGCGGGTTCCTTGAGAAAGCGCTCCTCGGCATCGTCTGCGTCCAGCGGCACATGCTGGACGCGGCCGCCGCGTTTCAGGGTGTGAGAACGGTCCCATTCATTGAAGAGGAAACGCTTCAGGGCGACCAGCAGGAAGCTTCGGAAACGTCCACGCGAGGGTTCCGCGGCATGCATCCACTGCTTCTGCAGCAACCGTGCGAAGAACTCCTGCGTGAGATCCTGCGCATCCTCCGGGCTGTGTCCCTGCCGCCGCACATAGACATAGAGGGGGTACCAGTAGCTGCGGCACAGATGCTCCAGCGCCGCGTCTGAGCCGGGGGCTCCTGCATCCCGGGCAGCGACGACGAGGGACCAGCGCGTGGTGAGAAAGTGCGGCGAAGGCGGGGGGGAGGAGGACATCGAAAACGTTGGGCGCGTCGTGAAAGCTGTGCCTGTGTTAGTTAAGGATGTCGCGGGAGATGTTGGAAGAAGGGGGGGAGGCGAGCGGACCGGTGGGCCGTGCATCCACCAAACTAAAAATCATCCATTGCCCACCATAAGTCCAAAAAACTCCCAACAATCCCGCCGTCATGTTTAAGTGATGCAGTGATGAGCACTTCCGACAGCGGCCCGACTGGGCCTGAATCGTCATCACCCAAACCTGGGCGCAACTGTCCGCATTGCGGAGCGGTGCTGCCACCGGATGCGCCGGAGGGGCAGTGCCCCGCCTGCCTGCTACAGAACCTCACGCTGGAACCGACGCTCTCACCCACCCAGCCGGCTGCCCCGCCCAAGCCGCCATCACCACCGTTGACGCCTTCGGAGCTGGCGCCTCATTTTCCTCAACTCGAAATCCTGGAGTGCCTCGGCCGCGGTGGTATGGGGGTGGTGTACAAGGCGCGGCAGAAGTCATTGAATCGCCTCGTGGCACTCAAGCTCCTGGCACCGGAACGGGAAAAAGATGCTGCCTTTGCGGAGCGGTTCACGCGTGAAGCACAAGCCCTGGCCTTGCTGAGTCACTCCCACATCGTCACGGTGTATGACTTTGGCATCACCAGCTCATCGCAGGAAGGAGTGGGTGATGGCTTCTATTATCTCCTGATGGAGTATGTGGATGGCGTGAACCTGCGCCAGCTCTTGGAGCAGCGGAAGCTCACTCCAGAAGAGGCGCTGGCCATTGTCCCGCCGCTATGTGATGCCCTGGAGTATGCCCATGAGCGTGGGATTGTGCATCGAGACATCAAGCCAGAGAACCTGCTGCTGGACAGGCGTGGGCAGGTGAAGATTGCCGACTTCGGCATCGCGAAGATGTTGGGAAATGGGGCACCTGCTCATGCCACGGGCAGTGCACCGGTGGAGCCCGCGCCGCTTCCCCTTGGCGTCACCCAGCCTGAAACGGCTTTGGGCACCCCGGCCTACATGGCTCCGGAACAGGCGAGTGCACCTGAGCGTGTGGACAGCCGGGCGGATATCTATTCGCTGGGCGTCGTTTTTTATGAGATGCTCACAGGCGAACTGCCAGCGAAGCAGATCGAAGCCACAAGTTCCCGACTGAAGAATCTGCACATTGATGTGCGGGTAGATGAGATCGTGCTGCGCGCGCTGGAAAAGAAGCCGGAGATGCGCTGGCAGACCGCGGCGGAACTTCGCACGCGTGTGGAGCAGGTGAGTTCCGCCACCTCGGCTCCGCCTCCGCCTCTGCCCACGAATGTTTCCGATGCCGCACCGAAGGTCCGGCCGTTTCATCCCTGGATGCAGCGCTTTGTGGCGCGGAGTTTCGAGACCAGGCGGGTGCTCTTCTGGTGGATGCTCGTGGCGGGCACGTTGCTTACGGCTCTTTTCATGATGCCGGTGTCCAAGCATCGCGTTGATCCCACGCCATGGCTCCAGATGGACCCGAACAACCGCGCCGACAGCAAGGACGACTGGCAGGTGAAAAGCGAGTTTGGCGTGCCCGATGGATGGTGGATCCAGACGATGCGCCAGTCCACCGTGCCTGTGACGAATGCGGATGGCAAGGTGGTGGGGCGCACCATCTCCCAAGCGTCACAGGTGGAGCGTGAGGTGGACTTCTTCACCCTGTCCTATGCCATGGGAGTGGTGGGTGGATCTCTCTGGATTCTTTTCTGGTGTTTCTTCTCCGCAGAGCAACGGGCTGGCGATGCCTTGCCCCCTGCGCAGCGGGCGTTCGCGATGGCGATGGTGGATCGGACCTCGGAAACTCGAATCTTGTGGGGGCACCACCTACTCCTATTCCTCGCGTTCGTGGGGACATCGGTAACGCTGTCAGGGCACATGACAGCCTTCATGATGCTCCTGCTGGGTGACGGACCCAATCCCGCTCTCAACGCCTTCTTCACGACTTTCATTTTATCATTCGTCGTTATGAAGGGGATGGGGAGCGAAATTGCTCGCAAGAGTCCTGCTGCCCCGGGGGGTGCTCCGGCAGTGAGTGCAGCAGCTTTGCATGCACGGTCCTGTGGCCCTGTGGCAGCGGCTGCGGGCTTCGTCGCCGCGTTTGTCGTTCCCTTCCTCTTCTACTGGCTGCGTGAAGTGATGAGTGGACATGTGAGGGACCGGGTTCTCATCTCCGTGTTTCTGGTGACATGGGGTGTATCCACGGTTGCCGCGCATTGGGTGCTGTCGCGACGCAAGCTATCCGAAGCGTCCACGCGCCGCTGGCTGCGTGTGATTTCCGTTTGTGGCTGGCTGGTATCCTTGCCCATGGTGGGGTTTGCGGTTTTCATCTATCTCGCGGTGGCGGGTGAGTCGTCCTTCAACTGGGAGCCTTCGCCAACGGAGGCGTTCATCACACCGGCGATTTGCCTGGGTGCGTTCTTACTTCCCCTTGCCTCGTGGCACTTGTGGAGGGTGAGTGGACCGCGCCCGGGAGTGGACAGGGGAGCAAGACGCAGTCCGCGGCACGTGGCCTTGGGAATATTCATGCTGCTCGCTGCTGTCGTGGCCCCGTTGGCGTATGCGGCATCCCATGCCATCGAGAAGGCGCAGGACCAGGCCGCTTTTCACCGGCAAAAGTCGATGCTGCAACAGCGTGCCATTCTTGACGAGGCGAATCTGGACGCCTTGCAGCAATCGGCTCGTGACCTGGAGGCTCAACTGGCACAGACATCCGATGCTATTGCGAAGGCGAGACTGCAAAGTGATCTGGAACGCGTGCAAAGCGCGGTGATCACGGTCCAGAACTCCAGGCAGGCCGCGACTGCTGAACTTCGAGATCAACTCCCGCCGCGCCTTCCCCAATTTATGGGCTTTGGGCTGACGTATATCGTCCTGGGTTCCTCAGCGTGCGTCGCCGGGGCGCTGCTGATGTTCCGCCGTCGCGGTATGGATGGGGGCCCAAGTTTCATCCTTCCAATCCTGCTCGTGGTTACCGTGGGTTATGTGGTGTTTGCAGTGAGCCAGCTTTTCCGGACGGCGTCTTCACACTCAGCGCGGGGTGCGGTAGTGGAGGTTCCCTTTGAGTACAATCACAGGGTGCGTGGAAATGTGCTGGTGGTCACGCTCACGGCCACGGTTCGCACTCAAGCGGTGGCGGTAAAGACCAGTATGCGGGGACCCCGCCTTAGTGGAGAAGCTCATGAGCTTGCCCGGAAGTCATACGAAGGTGAGGTGGCGATGCCGGGGCCCGTTCCGGCACGTCCACCGCATGTGCTTTACCGGGGCTCTAGCACCATGGAGGTCGCCTTCGCTTTTCCTGACGCCGAGACCGCACGCGCAGCCGGAAGCGACCTGCGTCCCCTGTGGCAGATGTCCCCCGTGCCTGGCCGCGCGGCATCCGGCATCCTATTCCAGGTTCGAACGAAAGAAAGGGAGGTATATCAGGGTGAGATGCAATTCAGGTTACTCGCGGATCTGGAGCAGCCTGAAGCGGTGGAGGAGGCTCCGTCTGAACCTGTGCCTCCCAAACCCGTGACCCAGGCACCCGGCGCCCTCCATGCCGAGGAATTGGAAAAGCTACGTTTCAACCTCGCCAAGTGGAGGGAGGAGCGGGAAAACCTGACTCACACCTTCCTGCCTAAACATCCCAAGATAAGAGAGCTGGAGAATCGCATCCAGGCCACGGAAACCGTCATCGATGCACTCTCGGAGAAAGCGAAGGAGCTTCACGCTGCTCCAGCCTCGGAGCCGCCTGTTATGGATACCTCTGATGCAGCCCTCCGCGCGCTTGACTGGAAGACATTCGACCAAACGCCCCACCAGTACTGGCGGCAACTTGCAGATGTGCGACGATATCGCGAGGCGGCAGAGCTCATCGAGCGGTACCTGGCGCTGCATCCCGAACTGGAAACGGAGGCGCAGCAGGTGAATGGCGCCAACCTGCATTTTCACGCAGGTCAATGCTATGCCTTTGCTCCTCTGTACACGCAAAAAGCACTGGAGCATCTGCGGAGGTCTTTTCATCGCCCACCCTCATCAAGCCACGACAGTCAGATGTGGAACTGCTACGTGAATGCAACGATCTCCTTTCTGGTCCCCGGCGAGGATCGTCTTGGCATGCTCATGTCGTACGAGCAAATGGCCAGAAGCTTGGCCTTCAATGATCCCAATCTCATCGCGGTTGAGCGCCTTCTGGGGGGCTTCGGCAAAACCTATGGGAAGGCCTACGAGTCGGGCGATGGTGAAGACCACAGGAAACTATCCGTGGAATACTTCAATCGTGCCTGGGAGTTGATGGACAGAACTCAATGGTCTCGTGAAGAAGCTGCGGAAATGCGCTCGTATGCCCATGGCTCGCTCGCGCACTGGCGCCAGAGGGACGACTGCAAGACGAGGAACCTCTCTGTAGGGTACTGGCAACTCTCGCGTGTCTATGCTCTGCTGGGAGAGTGGTACAGTGCACAAATCTGTGCCCGACTATGTCTCGCGGCCAGCGTACAGGAGCCACCGTTCTATCTTGGTTATGCTTACGAGGCTCTGGCTCGGGCCGCCTTGAAAGAAGGGAACATCCAGCGCTTCCGTCAGCACCTCGGTAGTGCCAAGGCACAAGCCGCGCTCGTCACGGATGAGGGTGAGCGGAAGTTGCTGGAGAAGGATCTCGGGCAGCTCGATGCTACAGCGTCGGCGGAATGGGGCCAGGCATCTGCTCCAGGCGCGCACTCTTCGGGATTGGCGGTGCCCCCTGGTGATTCTGTCGCGAAACTCGTGACGACCACGCGCACCATCAAGCTCACCTTTGCCACGCCACATTCTCGAGAGGAAATTGAGCGCTGGCTGAAGAGCATCCTCTCTGGTCCGCAGGAGACCTTCGAGATTTCTTCTGACAAGTATGCCTACACGATCACCGCTGCACCCGATGGGATGCGGCGTGCCATAGCGTGCCTGAGGGCACTGGACTCGACGGAACCACTCATGCGTCCAAGCGAAGGGAGCGGCACGCATGATCCCAGCTACCTTTGTGATTCGGCCACTAATACCGGTCGTGCGTTCATCCATGCATGTGCCTTGCGCGATGTTGAAAGCATGGCTTCCCTCATGGATCCGGCCGCGCTTGGCCGTCTCAAAGATCCCAAGATTGGCAATCGGCTCACCTTCCTTAGACCTTATCTGCGTCTCGGGCCGGAGGAGCTTTCAAAGATGCGTGCGCAGAGTCCGGGTGAAGTACCCGAGGATCTGAGCACTGCGTGGAATGCCCTTGAGAAGGAGGTGCGTGGAGACTGGCCGGGCAAATCTGAAGCGCTGGAGCAACTTGCCCGGCAGTTCTTGCAGCATACGCTGGCCTCGTTCAGCCTTTCTTCAACCTCCAGCGATGATCTGGCGGTGGTGAACATCGCTTATGAGCCTCCCGCGTATGGCATAGCGGCTGTTTGCATCATGCCTGAGGTTCGTGATCGCGAGCCTCAACGTGGTCGGTATCAGGTCTCCCATTGCATTCCTCAGGGCAACCCACCTTGAAGCTGAAGACCGGGCTGGTGAGTGGCTTCAGGGGGATGTCGAGCTGCGCGATCTTCTGCGAAACGAGGGGAGAGTGGTGGTCAATTCACCCTGAATTGCCAATTCTCGACTGGACACGATTTCCACGTCGCCCACGTAACCTTTCCGAAGAAGTGCCGCATTACTCCAGCAGGGAGTCCGGTTCTGGACAGGCTTCCCTTTTTGCACGAGTCTTATCCAGTCTGGAGTCTGAATTGTTCCCCCAACTCTTGTCATGCCGGAAGAACAAGATACCAACGCGCCCGAGATGCCGTCGTCTTTGGGGCTGGATGGCCAATCACCCGGCAAGATGAAGGTGCGTGATGTGCTTGCCCAATCGGGTGAGTTGAGCTCGATGTTTGGTCAAGGCCAGGGACAGGGGCAAGGACAGGGAAATGATGCATTCAAGACGGCGTCCCAGGGATTGGGAGACATGGCCAATGGGCCCGAGGGCGCGGGCCAGGGAGCGGCGAAGTTTACCAACATGATGGGTTCTGGAATTCAGGACATCACGGGGGGCGACGAAGGCGGTGGTGACACTGACATCGGTCAGCAGTTGGAAGGGATGGGACAGCAAATGGCCGAAGTGGGGCAGGAGATTGCGGATGTCGCGATCGAAGTTGGTAAACAGGTGATCGAGACCGGAGTAAAAGCAGCGACCATGGTGGCGGGTGCTGCCGTGGGCATGCCGGGAGTTGGCGGCGGTGGGATGTCCATGGGAGGAGGTGGTGGAGGCATTGGCATGGGCGGCGGAGGCGGAGGTGGACTTGGTGGTCTCGCAGATTTGGGAGGGCAGAGCGGCGGAGAACCTGATGCCGGAATCGCGGACGTAATCCGGACGGTCAGCGGCAAGGACGACAAGGAACACAAGCTGACGGTGCGTCAGGCCACTGGACTCTCCCTGCCGCAGCAGGGCATGGGAATTGATGGTCCGAAGCAGGGCATCAAGATGCGATGACCCCTGCGTGACCTTGAGTCGCCTACATGGATCCTTTCACTCACATCAGCCGATCATGCGCTGCCAGCAGGGCTTGATCCAGTGACTGCACACTGATGGGTTTCGTGAGGTGCGCCATGAAGCCGGCGGCTTGTGTGCGAGCGATGTCCTCGCTCATGCCGTAGCCCGTGAGAGCGATGCCGCGCAGCTTGTAGCGGCTGCGGAGTTCCCGCATGAGATCATTTCCGGTGCCGTCAGGAAGACCAATGTCGGACATTACCAGGTCAAAGGTGTTTTTCTCCGCTGCAGCGAGGGCTTCGGCAACGGTGCCTGCCGTAGTCACCACATGCTTCCTGCGCTTCAGCAGCTGGGCGAGCGCCACACGCGTGGGCTCGTGATCTTCCACCAGTAGAATACGCAGGTTGGAGGGCAACTCGTCGTCCTCCACGAGGATCACTGGCACCGCTTCGCGGAATTCCGGTGGCAGTGTGACTCGGCCGGAGGCCGACATCTTGGAGGTAGCGAGCCGGATGGTGATGGTGGTGCCACTGTTGCGTCCGGCGCTGTTGGCCCGGATGGAGCCTGCATGCATCTCCACCAGCATGCGGGAGATGGCGAGTCCGAGTCCGAGTCCGCCGAAGCGATGGGAACCGCCGCCACCTGCGTGCTCGCCTTGTGTGAAGTAGTCAAACACCCGCGCGAGTTCTTCCCCGGTCATTCCAATCCCGCTGTCCGTGAGGTCGATGATGAGGTCATTGTCCGGACCACTGTTTCGCGTGGAAAGCGTGATGTTGCCTCCTGAGGGCGTGAACTTCACCGCGTTCTTGAGGATGTTCCAGAATACTTGCTGGAGGCGGACGGCATCTCCCCACACCTGATGCTCTTGAGCGGCGAGACGCAGGGTGAGCGCGATGGATTTTTGATCCATCTCCATGTTCACGGTGGAGACGGCGTCGCGCAGGATTTCATGGGCGTCACGCAACCCCATGTCGAGCGGCATCTTTCCACGGGTGATGAGGGTGAGGTCGAGCAGGTCGTCGATGAGCCGTGCCTCCAGCATCACATTCTTCGCAATGGTATCGAAGTCCTCCCGCGCTTCCTTGGGGAAGGCGGAGTTCCGCGCGGCTTCTGTGGCCAGCAATAGCACCGGATTCAGGGGCGTGCGCAGCTCGTGCGAGAGGGAGGCGAGGAAATCATCCTTCGCCTGGCTGGCACGCTCCGCGCCATCGCGAGCCTGCACCAGCGCGGTCCTGGCTTCATTGAGTTCTGTGATGTCACGTCCTTCCACCAGAATGAACGCGAGCTTTCCGGCAT
Organism: Roseimicrobium gellanilyticum; assembly: GCF_003315205.1. Classification (NCBI taxonomy): domain Bacteria; kingdom Pseudomonadati; phylum Verrucomicrobiota; class Verrucomicrobiia; order Verrucomicrobiales; family Verrucomicrobiaceae; genus Roseimicrobium; species Roseimicrobium gellanilyticum. Next base: position 341,854 of record NZ_QNRR01000004.1, read on the forward strand.
CTGTGACGGGGGTTACGTGCACATCAGCCCAGCGCTTGCTGCCTTCACCGGCGAAGTACATGGTTTCAAAATGGGAGGGCTTTCCACGCACGGCACCCTCAATGGCGGTGCGGATGCGCGCCTGCACCTGGGCGTCTTGATTCCACCAGGAGGTCTCCCAATAGGGCCTGCCTTTCTCTTCGTTCAGCCGGACCTTGGCTGCGGTCAGGGCGGCATCATTGCTGTCCAGCAGCACGCCATCGGGACCGACGATGCCGATGAGTGTGGACGCCTGGCTGAAAATCGCGCGCAGGCGGAGCTCATTGCTGCGCAGAGCCTCCTCGGCGCGCTTGCGCGCGGTGATGTCCACGAGCACACCGGGGAAACGCACGGCGTGCCCCTCCTCATCCCGCTGCACCCGGCCACGAGCAGTCACCCAGCGGATGCTGCTGTCAGGCATGACAAGCCGCAGGTCGCATTCGAAGCCGGGACGCCCTCCCGAGAGCGCCGAGGTTATGTCCTGCTGCACACGCATGCGGTCATCTGGGTGCACCTGCTGCATGTAGTCATCCACGGTGGTGGGGTGGCCGGACTCCATCATGGGGAAGAGCTGGGCCAGCTTCCGATCTGCGGTAACCTCGTTCTTTTCAATGTCCCAGGTCCAGGTGCCGATTTCAGCGGCGCTCAGAGTCGCTTCCAGGCGGTCGCGTGTGTCGTGCAGGGCCTCCTCCGTGGCGCGACGCTGGGTGATGTCACGCAGATAGATGGAGAGCATCCCTGGCGAGGGAAAGGCGCGCACCTCCATGATGATATGCAGGGGATCATAATACACCTCAAAGGAGTCAGGCTCCTGAGAGCGCATCGCATGGCGATAGCGATCGCCTGCCTCAGACTCGGCCAGCCCGGGAACGTGCTCCCACAGATTCTGCCCCACGAGATCCTGGGAGGCATCTACGAATGGCTCCACCATCTTGCGATAGCGGCTGTTTGCATAGGTGATGCGCCAGGTGTGGTCCACTGCGATGAAGGCATCACTCGTGCTTTCGAGAATGCTCTCCACCCGGGCGGCATTTTCCCGACGCAGCCGGACGAGGCGCAGGTTGGCCGCCACGCGGGCCAGCAGCTCCCGCGCACTGAAGGGTTTCACCAGGTAGTCGTCCGCACCGGCATCGATACCCTCGATGCGAGCCTCTTCACCGGCCCGCGCGGAAAGCATGATGATGGGGATGTCCCTGGTCAGGGGATCGGCACGTAACTCGCGCAACAGTCCGAAGCCATCGAGCTCGGGCATCATGATGTCGGTGAGCACCAGATCCGTGGGTTCGCTCTGGACGGCATTGAGCGCGTCCATGCCGTTTCCCACCGTAGTCACACGATAGGAGGGCGAGAGGAGCTGTCGCAGGTAGTCGCGCATGTCCGCATTGTCATCCGCGACCACCACGCGGGGCATGTCTCCAGCTTCTTCCGTTTTTGGGGGTGATGCAGACAGCGGCACATCATCCAGAGGATGCTCTGCAACGCCGGTGTCTGCCCAGCGCATGGCCTCTTTTACAAAGGCGTCCGCATGCAGCGACATGGGAGAGCTGCGTCCCAGGCCAATGCGGTCTGCGGGCAGATGCGCATGCCCGAGGGGAATCTTTACTTCAAAGGTGCTGCCCTCACCGGGCTCGCTCGCTGCCGTGATGCTGCCCCCGTGCTGTTTCACCAACTCCTGCACCAGTGAGAGGCCGATGCCGCTGCCCTCGTGCGTACGGGAGCGTGAGCCCGCCACGCGAAAGAACCGCTCAAAGAGACGGGGCATCACCTCCGGTGCGATGCCGATGCCGCTATCCTTCACGGAAAGGCAGGCCATGCCGGAATTCTCCCGCAAAGAAACCTGGATGCTGCCTTCGAAGGTGTGCTTGTACGCGTTTGAAAGCAGATTGAGCACAATCTTCTCCCACATCTCACGGTCCACATACGCTGGCGCTGAGAGGGAAGGGCAGTCCACGCTCAGCGTCATGCCCGCCTTCTCCACAGCAGAGCGGAAGGCGCTGGCGAGTTCCGCGGTGAGCGTGGCCAGATCCAGCGGCTCGTACTGGGCCTTCATGCGGCCGGCCTCGATGCGTGAGAAGTCCAGCAGGGCATTCACCAGTTTCAGCAGGCGCAGACCATTGCGATGCACCACCTGCAGTTCCTCCCGCACCGGTGCGTCCATGCTGGCCTCCGGCTGCCGCAGGGCATCCTCCAGCGGACCGAGCATGAGGGTGAGCGGCGTGCGGAACTCGTGGCTTACATTGCTGAAGAAGGCGGTCTTTGCGCGGTCGATTTCCGCCAAAGCTTCCGCACGGCGTTTTTCCTCCTCATAGCCAAGGGCGCTCGCGAAGCTGGCGGAGATCTGCCCGGCGACCAGAGAGATGAATCCTTCATACTCCGAGTCGTACTGGCGGTAGGGACTGAGACCGACGACAAGCACGCCGTTGAACCCTGAATCACCCGCGATGGAAATCGGCAGCACCGCAGCCTGCCTGGGGGGTGCGTCCCAATCACCGGTTGGCAACGTTCCGAAGTCGGTGGAGAGGTCCACGAGACGAGGCTGATGCTGGGTGAGTACTTCGGAGAATGGCCACCGGGATGGCGACTCCAGAGGCACTGTCGCTGGAGCGGCCTCATGCCCGGCTGCAATGCCGGAGGTGCCTGCCAGGGTGACAGAGGTATTGCTGCCATCCGCCAGATAGATCATGGCAAAGGGCAGGTCCCGGCGATTAGATTTCAGCGCGCCTACGCTCTGGGTGCAGGCACTTTGCACGGTGCGCGCATCCAACGTGGACGTGGCCAGCTCGCGTAACAAAGTAAGCTGCCGCTCTCCGATGATGCGCTGAGTGTCATCCGTATTCGTGCAGATGATGCCACCGGCTCCGCCCTGGTCATTGGGAACCGGACTGTAGGAGAAGGTATAGTAGGTCTCTTCCTGATAGCCGTAGCGCTCCATGATGAGGAGCAGCGCCTCATCGTAGGTACCTTCATTTTTCAGCATCGCGGACTCGGCGCGGGGCTGCACGGCGTCCCAGATTTCGCGCCAGACGACGGAGGCGGGCTGGCCGAGTGCCTCCGGATGCTTGCCTCCCACGATGCTCTTGTATGCGTCGTTGTAGAGATTGATGAGTTGCTCTCCCCACCATACAAACATGGGCTGGCGGCAGGTGAGCAGGATGCGCACACAGGTCTTCAGGCTCTGCGGCCACTGCTCCACCGGACCCAGTGGTGAGGTGCTCCAGTCGATTTCGCGCATGCGCGCTCCCATTTCACCCCCGCCCGCAAGGACGTCCTGCGAGGAGGAAATGGTGGGAGATGATTCAAGCTCTAACATGTCCGTGGGGAGACCGGGGAGTCAGCGTGCTGGACTGCGCCTGAGCGCAGCCTCCGAAGTTATCACCGTTCAAGCTTACGAGGCAAGACAAAGGGCGGATCCCACGATGTGATTTGCATCATGAATCAAGGCTCAGGAACAATCCCCAGCCTTGCCTGCCTGCGATCTTGATCTCCCCTGGACGCGAGGCGCCTGATCACTTCAAACCTTCGCTTCCATTGGCTAGCACATTGTCGTCAAAGGTGTTTTCCTTCCCACCCTCCACCTTGAGCGAGAGCGTCATCTTTTTCTCGTCACGATCGTCGCGAATCACGTTGTCGGAGACCTTGGTGCGCGTGCAGTTTTTCATCCAGAGGCCGATGCCATCGCTGTCGAGAATGCTGCAGTCGGTAACGGTCATGCGGTCGCAGTTTTCCAGCAGCACGGCTGCATCCTTGTTCCACACGCCGCTGACGAGCACGCCGTCGAGCTTGCTGTCGGAGCAATTGCGGAACACCAGGCCATTGATGTCCTTGGCCCATTTGCCGTTCACGACGTAGCGCGGGTTGCGGTCGAAGTCATTGGGGCCCACGACGACGGCGTGACTGTTTTCGATCAGGAGGTCGTGCTCGAAGCCCTCCCAGAAGGTGTTGCCTGTGATGTTCACGCCGCGGGCGTTGTCGAGGTGGATGTTCACCATCACATCACTGAAGATATTTCCCGTGATGGCGATGTGGCCCTCCTTCGTGGGATCCATTTTCTTTTCGCTGAGCGTGCCAGTGCCGAGTACGCGGATATTCGCGCTGCCGGGGGACTTGCTGTTGTGCTGGATGGTGCAGCCGGTCACCGCCACCTCACCCGTGGAGCCGCCGGTGCAGTCGATGAGGATGTTCGCCGTGGGAGGTGTGTCGGGTGACATGTTGCTCTCAATGTCACACGTGCCGATGTGCAGGTTGCGCACGTTCCCACCACGCGTCACCACGCCACCGCCGGCGTTGTAGCTGATGTGGCAGCCCACAATGTTGCTCTGGTGGATGTTCACCTGGTCGTACAGCACGCCGACGCCGCGGTTGTGGTACAGGTGGCAGTTGGACACGATGAGGTTGCGATTGCGCTTCGTGAAGTGGATGGCGTGGAAGCATTCACGGATGTTCGTCTCGGTGACTGTGAGTTCCATCACGCCGGTGAATTCCAGTCCATTGGCCTCCTTGTGGTCGCCCACGATTTCAATGCCGCGCACGATGGGCATGCGTTGCTTTTCCCAGACATTGGGCTTGAAATCAGAAGGAGCGGCAGAGCCTTCATGCGTGCCGACAAAATGAAATGCCGGTCCCGCACCGCTCATCACGATGCGCGGAGTGCCATCTCCGGTGAGGGAGGTGAAGCCCGTGGTATCGAGATTGATGGTGATGGACTTGGTCAGCTTGTAGGTACCCTTCGTGAAAATGAGGCTGCCGTGCCCCGAGTCCACCGCCTTCTGGATGGCTGCCGTGTCATCCGTGGTGCCGTCTCCTTTTGCGCCGAAGTCGCGGACGGTTTTGATTTCCTCCGCATGGAGCGGTGAGGCAAGGAGGGCGGCCGTGACGGTCAGGCAGAGAGTGGTGAACAGGGGCGAATGCTTCATGAGATGGTGTGAGGGAAAATGATGCGTGCTGGAAATGGAGGGTGATGGTCAGAGGATTTCCACGGGCGCGGCGGTCATCGACCAGATGGCCTCGGCGTACTTCACGCCACAAGTCGCGCCGCGGTAGCGGGCGAGGGATTCCTTCGCCTGACGGCTGGAGTCGAGGGTGGCAGCGTCATACTCCTTCTTGTTCACGAAGGCCATGAGCCTGCCGAGCCACTCCATGGAGGCAGGCCACTCGGCCGTCACGTCCACGAACGTGTTTGGCTCGAAGCCGATGGTGTGGCGCGGGCCATTGTCATAGCAGAAGACCCGGCGTGGCGCCGGACAGTCGCGTCCCAGGATGGTACGCGGTTGCATGAGCGCGGCCTTGCAGATGGAGGCGGCGGATTCGTGATCGGGATGGCGATCGTGGGGCCACAGCATGAAGGAGGTGGTGGGCTTCACCTCTTCCACGATCTCCGCGACCTCGCGTTGGGTATCCTCACCGAGACGGAAGTGCATGGAAGCGTGCTTCAGGAATCGCATCTCCATGCCGCGCTCCTGGGCGAGCTGTTTGGTCACTTCCAGGAGTTGCGGTTCGCGTCCCTGCACCGGCGGCCAGTTTGTGTAGTCGCCGATGAGCGAGAGGATGACCACCCGGTGGTGCTTGCGCACGGCCTGTAGCAGGATGCCGGGAATACCGAAGACGCAATCGTCATAGTGGGCGCCGATGGCGAGGATGGTCTGGGGGAGGGGCATGGCTGAAGATGGAGGTTCAAATACGCCATGGCTGGGGATTTGTGATTTATGATTTGCGATTTTTGATTGGGACAGAGCGGCGTACGTAGGGAAGACGGTGCCTTTTTAATCAGTAGTGGGCACTTCCGGATCACTGGACGATGTGGCGTCTATCGAGGGTGCTGGGTGTGGCGGGCTGCATTGGATTCAACGCAGAGACACAGAGAAGCTGAGGAGGGATACAAATTCGCTCTCAGGATTGCCCACCAATCAAATGCGCCCTCCTGAGAGGAGATATCGTTGTGAGGTGGAGACGAGGCGACAGCCCGATCCTTGGCGGCTGCCGCCCCATCTCTGCGCTCGTACTAAACTACTCCCGCTTCAGTGGCGGCCACTGGGTGCCGTCCTTGAAGGAAATATGGAATACGACGTCCTCGGAGCCGGGACGCTGCATGAGATGCAGGAGTTCGGGATCCTTGATGGAAAAGCGTTTTCCGTCTGCGAGCTCCTTCCGGTGTTTGTTGAGGAAAGTCACCCAACGGTCGCGCAGCGTGAAGCGCTCATCCATGGTCATGTGGCTGCTGCTGCCGCTGCCCATGGTCTGCTTGTCTTCAACCTCCTGAATGATCTTCTGCAGGTATTGGAAGGCATCGCTGTGCAGTTCCTTTTCCGCGAGGCGTTGGGCCCAGATGTCCCACATTTCCACGTGCGCACCGCAGAACCAGGCCGCTTCCGAGGCGGATCGGATCACCCATGGGTGATGACTGGTCTGCAGGATGCGGAGGGCAGGTTTGGCAAAGTCCTTGTGCTTGCTACGGGCGGCGGCCTCGCAAGCGATGCGAACTACGCCGAGATCGTCATCCTCCATGCGGCGCAATACCATGGGAATCCAGTCTGAGGGGATGTCATCTGGCACGGCCTTGAGCGCTTCCTCACGGAGCGTGGGGCAGGGGCTTTCCATGCTGGTGACGAGGCGTGCCTTCCACGCGCCGCCCTCGGGCTTGGGAATGGTCTTGTCCGCGAGCTGCCGCATCAGGATGAGGGAGCCCGCGACATCGATGTCTGCATTCGTGCTGGCGCGATGGCCACGACTGCGGATGGCATCCACCGCGCGAAGGAGTGTGTCCTGCGCTCCGGGGTGGTTGAGGATGTTGTCTCCGGATTCCTTGCGTGGGACCGGGATGGTTTTCGTTTCGCGAGCGAGTGTCGCCTGGATCACAGGCATGTCCTCGGGACGACCCAGCGAGGTGAGCACCAGCGCTCCCCGGTTGATGAGGTCAACTTTGTCAGATTCCACCCACTGTTTTCCAAGGGCGAGCGTTTCAGGGCGGAAGCGCTCGTCCCAGGTCAAAGCACTGGCCTGCTTCGGGTCTCCGGCCTCATACCAGGTGTGATAGACCGGGTAAGTGTATTCACCCATGGTGATCATGGGCAACCGGGACAGCAATTGGTCGATGGCGAGCGTTGCGATCCCTGCGTCCTCATGCTTCGTCAGCTTCACCAGTGCTGCAGTCGCATCCACCGTGAGGATGCCGCCGATGCCATGCACGGCGGCTTGTGAACCTTTCTCCGCCTTCTCCAGCAGTGCGGGGAGGAATACGGGATGACGCAGCAGCCGTGTCTCCGTAGCGCGGGTGTTTCGATCGATGCCGCGGACGCAGGCCTGACTCACGAGTTCGCGGGCTTCATCCGCAGTGGGCATGGTGACCTCAATGGTGGTCTCGGCCCAGGGGTGCTTTCTCGTTTCGGTGACAGCCCAGCCAAAGTCATGCGCGACCTTCACTTTGTAGCGGCCGGGCTGGTTGATCGTCACATAGAGCAGCAGGGGAAGAAACTCCTGATGCTTCTCACCCGGCTTCAACTCACGCGGTCCGCCGATGCCACCCATGTTCATGGCGTACTGGGTGAGATCTGGCATGACCTTCCCATCCGCATCGGTCACCACAAACTTGTACCGAAGAGGGAAGCCGGTGCCGCGATAGTCTCCGCCGGTCTCGATGGTGAAAGGATCCTTGCCAGCATTCTCCAGTGTGAACTGCACGGAGATGGGTTCACCCAGCAGGTAGGTGGTCTTACCCGTTTGCACGCTCACTTTCGCCGACTCTGGAACCGGCTTGCCCTCGCGGCCGAAGTAGGACTGAAGCTCCGGGTCTGCACCGTGCAGCATCCCCGCGAGGGCGAGGCACGTCCAGAGGCATAGGTTGCGCAGCTTCATCTCGACATCCTAGTGGAACAGAACCCGGGTCGGCAATCCTCAAGAAAGGATTGCCAACACTCTGATGAGTCCTACTCCCGGCCTTCCGTGAGTCCACGAGCCTTGTCGATGAGTTGCAGGAACTCACCACGATAGCCCAACGGGTCTTCACCTTTGCCGCGCAGGGCCATGTCACGCACCATGTCCCAGGTGAGTTCACCGGAGTACTGCGAGTTGCGCAGCATCATGCCAAATCCGGTGACACTGGCTGCAAAGACGAAGTCACGGGGCGCATTCGCCATGGTCTGCTCCTTGTCCGTCACCGGCACTTCAATGAGCTGGCTCTTGTCACCCTCGGGTTGCTTGTAGCGCAGCTTCACGGTCATGGTTTCCCTGCTGGGAGATCCGCCGCCGGGAGCTGGAGTGGCCATAACCGTCGTGGGTGGCGGCTTGGGTGCGTACTTCAGGTCATCGACGGCGGGACGTCCATCGGGTGACATGGCGCGTGCGCCCACGGGTACGATTTCGTAGAGTGCTGTCACGGTGTGGCCCGCGCCGATTTCACCTGCATCCTTGCGATCGTTGTTGAAGTCCTCCTTCGCCAGTGCGCGGTTCTCATAACCAAGCAGGCGATAGGCAGCAACCTGGGTGGGATTGAATTCCACCTGGATCTTCACATCCTTGGCGATCGTCACGAGCGTGGCATTCATCTGATCCACCAGCACCTTGCGTGCTTCGCTCAGGGAGTCGATGTAGGCATAGTTGCCGTTCCCCTTGTCTGCGAGGGTTTCCATCGTGCGGTCCTTGAGATTGCCTGTGCCGTAGCCCAGCACGCTGAGGAAGACGCGGCTCTTCGCCTTCTCCGCGATGAGTTTCTCCAGTTCCTCCGGCGAGCTGATGCCCACATTGAAGTCACCATCCGTGCATAAGATGACCCGATTCACGCCTTCTTGTACGAAGTTCTGCGTGGCCTGCTGATAGGCCACGCGAATGCCGCCTGCGCCATTGGTGGAGCCTCCGGCATTGAGGGCTTCGACGGCGCTTTGAATCTTCTGCCGCTCGCTACCCGTTGTGGAAGTGAGGGCGACACCAGTGTCACCCGCATAAGTCACGATGGCCACACGGTCCGTGTCCTTGAGCTGCTCCGTGAGCATGCGCAGGGACTGCTTCACGAGAGGCAGCTTGTCCGGCGAATCCATGGAGCCGGACACATCCACGAGGAAGACAAAGTTTGCCGCACCGCGTTCCTTGCGAATCTCGCGACCTTTCAGCGCGATGCGCGCGAGGCGGTGCATGGGCTGCCAGGGAGCCTCCGCCATGTCCACCGTCACGGAGAAAGGAGCGGCGTCTTCCGCGGGTGGTTCATAGGCATAGGGGAAGTAATTGATGAGTTCTTCCAGACGCACGGCGTCGGCCGGAGGGCGCTGTCCATTGTTCAGGAAGCGGCGCACATTGGCGTAGCTCGCGGTGTCCACATCGATCGAGAAGGTGGAGAGAGGTTGCTGCGCTACCTGTAGGAATGGATTCTCGTAGATGGGGGTGTAGGTCTCGCCACCAGCATGCCGGGTGACGAGCTTGCGAGCACGGGTTTCGGCTTCCTGGAGGTCTTTGATTTGCTTGAGCTCTTGCAACTGTTTGCCAAACTTCTCCAGGTCCTGTTCGCGCTTGCCTCTCACCAGAGACTCCGTGGTGGTAGTGGTGGTTTGGGTTCTCCTGTAGGCGTCGTTTTCGTTGTCCGCGATGGCGTAGAAGTGGGGAGCTGGAGCCGGCACGGGGTTGGCAATGGTAGCGGCAGGAGCGGCGGGAGTAGCGCTGGCAGGCTTGGGAACCCCAGTAAGCGGGGTTGAAGGCGTGGTCGCAGCGGGGGCACCACCAGCGGCAGGCATCTTGATCGCGTCGTCGGTATCAGCAAGGGTGGCGAGAGTCATGGTATCCGCAGGAGCGGGGGATGCCACGGGGCCTGAGGCGGGCGTGGCTGACCTGCCTGCGAGTTCCGTGGGTGGCTTGGGTTCCGCGGCAGCAGCCTGGAGCTTGACCCCGCCGTCACTGGGGGAGGGTGCCGCTCCTGGGGAGGTATCAAAGACCCTGCGACGGGTCAAAGGTTTGGGTGCTTGGGAGCTGGGAGGAGTATTTACCGCCACAGCGGGCGTGGAACTGTCCATGTGCAGACCGGTTTCCGCTTCCTCAGCACGCAGTGCGGGCACGCTACCCGCCGCGAGGGTTGTGCCTCCGGTGTAGGTGTTCGCAGGTGCTCCCGTGGGGGCAGAAGTGGTGGTGCCAGTGAATGCGAGTGTACCACCAGCCAGCGTGATCGAGCCAGCTCCCACCTTCGTCACTCCACCCGTTCCCGCAGCTGCCTTGTCTGCGGTGGGCACATCTCCGGTAGTGGAAGCCCCATTGGCAATGACAGTGCCGCCCACCGCCCCCCTGGAAGTGAGCGAGCCATTCACTGTGACCACGCCACTGCGATTCAGGTTGAGGGTGCTGCCGTTGATGTCGGCACCGCTGGCCATGGAGGCGTCGCGGCCAAAGCTCACGGCAGGCTCATTGACCTCCAGCCCCAATGCCAGGCCGTTGCCAGACATGGATACAGTCCCACCCGCGCCCACCACAATGTCGGAGGCTGGCGAGAGGCCACCCAGTGATCCGAAGGTTCCCGACGTTGGATCCGCAGGCATTTCGCTCAGCTTGTCATTTGAAAAGTTGAACTGATCCAGAGGACGGGTACTGCCGATGGCGATGCCGCGACTGGCAATGCTACCTGAGCCTGTGATGCGGCTTCCCTCGCTCGCACTGCTGAAATCCGCCTCTGCTTTTTCCGTCACCATCGTCGATGACAATGCCTCGGCCACCAGGGTGGATGCGGCGGTCCCATCCGGCGAGACGGGGAGCAACAGCGCAGGACTTGCGGGCGTGCCCGGCGTGGGCATGGGAAGCAATGCATCGCCTGTCTTGCCGAGAGCGACGGGCGCATTCACCGCCACGAAGGTGGGTGTATCAGGCATTCCGGGGGCGGGAGTCTGGCCAGCGGAGATCGGCTTTGCTGTTTTTTCAATGTTCACCCGCACGTCTTCGGTGGAGAGCTTGCCTTTGGCGTGAACGGCCAGACTCACCCTCTCCTCAGGCGCCTGTGAGCGCTGTTCGTTCAGGGTGATCACGAGCATGGCTGTGGTGCAGGCCGCGATGGCGGTGGGCACCCAGAAGGCGGGATGCTTCCAGATGGAGCGCTCGGTCTTCTTTGGCAGGGGCTGCGTATCCGCGGTGAATTCGCGCAACACACGGAAGCGTTGCTCGGAGGTGAGCGTCGTTTTTTCTGCATCAGTGACCTCGTCGTGGAGCAGGGTGCAGAACTTGCGCATCTCCTCCGCCTCCACGCGCAGGGCGGGATTGGTTTCCATCTCGGCCTCCAGGGCGGCGCGCTCATCAGGCGGCAGCTCATTCAGGGCGTAGGCGGTTAGTTTCGCATTCATGGCTTTCGGGGAAAAGGGATGTATCAGAAAAGGATGTGGTGGGATGCGGCTCTTTTTTCAGGCATTCAGTGCGAGCCAGCGCTCCCGCAGGGTGGTGACTCCGAGGTGAATGAGCGTGCCTACATTTCCCACGCTCGTCTTCAGGACTTCGCTGATCTCCTTGTAGCTCAGCCCGGCCTCGAATTTCATCTTCACAGCCTCGCGCTGCTTGTCAGGAAGTTGATCAATCCACCGGCTGATCTGGCCGCTGGTCTCCTGCTCCTCAAGAGCATCCGCGGGAGTCGGAGCGTTGGAGGATTCCATGTCGAGCACGTCGTTTTCCATGGGGATGATGCGGTTGAATTTTCGCTGATGATCCAGGGCGCGATTGCGGCACACCGTGAAGAGCCACGGCGCGAGCCGTTCGCGATCCAGCGTGCCAAGGCTCTGGCTCAGCCGGATGAAGACGTCCTGGGCGATGTCGCGAGCCTGACTCACATCTCCCACGATGCCGATGGCATAGCGTATGAGGGGCTTCTCATACCGTTCCAGGGCACCAAGGAGGAAGGCGTGGTCGGGGTCGCGACTGCTCATGAAGGCTTCAGGAGGCATCACGGGGAGGGGAAGGAAGTCTTGGGAAAAAGATGGAGAAAGATTCGGCTGTGGGAAAAGGAGAAGTGGATCGCTCGTTCCATCATGCAGGATTTCTCAGGCACAGGCACAGGCACACATGTTGAGGTATCTTGATATGACGTGAGAGTTGGGGATGTGGAAGGAGATTTCACAAGACACACCATTCGGAAGTCATGATCATCCTCAAACGTGTCCTTCTGGCGCTTGTGCTTGTTTTCGTGGGCGTCCTCCTGGCGCTCGGGCTGCTCTTTCGAGCTTCCAAAGATATCGTCGTGGATACAAGGATGGAGTTGGTCGCCTGTGCTGTTGCTGCACAGGATTATCGCAATACTCATGGGAAGTGGCCTGAGAACCGCGGACAGATTGACGCCAGTGTGAGCACGGCACTGGGCATGGGCGGTGGTGGTCGGCAGGACGAGTGGGGAAGGCCTTTTCTATTGGCCGTCGACCAGAGTCTGGACCAGGCGGTACTGCAGACGTATGGTCCAGATGGCAAGAGCGATACCAGGGATGGCGGCCTGCGTGTCGTGGTCATGCCTCAGCAACTGACTGTGTATTCTGAATAGGAGCGTGCCGCTCCTTGTTCTTGCGCGAGGCAATCACCTCTGGAGCTCGCGCACCATCTCCTTGAGCGTGTGAGGCCGGTGCACATTGCGGAAATACACCTCAGGACCTGCGCTCACGGAAGAGTCGAATCGTAGATTCCCCATGCCAAGCAGAGCCCGCCAGCCGCTTTGTTGCACGTCAATGGCGCGGATGTCGCGGATGCGCACTTCACGTGTGTTTCTCCCGAGCACGCCGTATTCCATCTCCACTCTCCGCGTGGTGATGAAGTAGGTGCAGGTGTAGCGATCGAGCCCCACGAAAAGCAGGACCAATCCGGCGATGGAGCTGAACAACAGCATCCACTCCATGCCGAAGTGCAGGTGGTGGGACACCACCGCGCCGGCAATGGTCAGCGCGATGCCGAGGAGTGACTTGGGATAGGCGAACCAGCTTGGATGACCCTGGTAGAGCATTTCCTCCGGCTCGCGGTCCTCCGGATAGGAGGTCTCGGCCTCGCCCAGATGGGGCCGCATCATGCCGCCATTGGGGTACCCGGGCCTCCATTCCTGTACAGGTGGGGGCATCCCGGACCCGGCAGCAGAGGCATTCAGATGCAGCGCATCCTCATCGAGCTCTTCTTCATCTTCCACGCCGTGGTCATCAAAATGATCAGGCTCGTCTTCGTCGAGACCAGGGGCGAATTCATCGTCTTCAAACGAGGCATCTTCCTCCTCCTCGTCACCTTCATCAGGATTGTTGAAGTTGTCTTCCCGAGCGGGGCGTCGCTGGGAGGGTGGGCGGAAGTCGGTCTCCGGTCGCGGCAGCGGCGTGTCCGCGCGGAATTCGTGATTGGGCGGCAATTGCGGGCGGGGGGAGGGGCCTCCGCCGCTCGTGCTCCGTCGCGGCATGTTCGTCACGTCCGGGTAGGGCATGGCCAGCAGATCGCCGAGAAGGTGGCCGTGACCCGTTTCGTCATCCAGTACCATGTCGCTCCGACTGAGTGTGCCGGAGATGAGCATCGCGCGCAGATCGTTCTTGCTGTACACATCCTTCAGGGTGGGATGGTCCGGCAGAAAGTAGCGTGCGTTGGCCATGACAGGGCGAAGTGGGCGGGGTGCGCGGGGCAGGCGGAGTCCGGCGCGCCTATGACAAAATGCGAAACCGGCCCGCGTGTCCATCGCTTCTTCTCAAAACCAAATGCCCTTTTGCTATTGCGGCGCTTGCTGGCATCTTGCGCGCCCATGTCGTCTGCCCGACTTTCGTTGATCGCGCTGTCAGTGCTGAGTCTCGCCGGAGTGTGTCCGGCGCAAGTGGAACGCCCCCCTGAGCCGCTGCGCGAGTTTCGTGGCGCCTGGGTGGCCACCGTGCGCGGCATCGACTTTCCCTTCGAGCCCGGCGACCCGACGCCGAAACAACAGGCGGAAATCGTGGAAATCTGCAACAAGGCAGCGGCTCTGAAGCTGAACGCCCTCATCTTCCAGGTGCGGCCAGCGGGGGACGCCGTGTACAAGTCCGACATCGAGCCCTGGTCTCCCTGGCTGACCCACGCCATGGGAAAGGCCCCGGATCCCATGTGGGACCCACTGGAATTTTTCATCAAGGAGGCGCACAAGCGGGGCATTGAACTGCACGCGTGGTTCAACCCCTTCCGCGCTCTGAGCGGCCCCAAATACAAGGGGGCGAAGAACCACATCAGCCTCACGCATCCTGAATGGTGCTGGCAGTATGGGGAGAATCTCTGGATGGATCCCGGTGAGCCCGGCGTGCGCGCGCAAAGCCTGGCGGTGATGCTGGATGTGACCCGACGCTATGACGTGGATGGCATCCACATGGATGACTATTTCTACCCGTACCCCATCCAGGAAAAGGGCGCGACGGTGCCCTTTCCGGATGGCAGGGCCTGGAAGAAGTACCAGGACTCCGGTGGCACATTGAGCCGGTCTGACTGGCGCCGCGACAACGTGAACACCTTTGTGCGCGATCTATACGCGGGGGTGAAGCGTGAGAAGCCCTGGGTGCGTGTGGGCATCAGCCCCTTTGGCCTGTGGCGTCCCGGATATCCGGAGGGGATGGGGAAGGGGGCGCTGGATCCGTATGAGGCCCTTGCCGCAGACTCGTTGAAGTGGCTGCAGAATGGATGGGTGGACTATTTCGCGCCACAGCTCTACTGGCCAATCGAGCAAAAGAATCTGAGCTTCATCGGCTTCTTCGACTGGTGGCTTACGCAGAATACGGCGCAGCGTCACATCTGGCCGGGGATGGCGTCTGAGCGGGTGCTGCGCGATCGACAGCCTGCCGAGATCCTGCGCCAGATCAGCCATACGCGGAACCGCATGCAATACATGCCGCCCGGGCACATCCACTGGAACTTCACGGCCTTGAAGAAGAATCTCGGTACGCTGGCGGATCTTTGTGGGCAGCGCGCCTACCAGGACTATGCGCTGGTACCCTCCGCCTCCTGGCTGGGAAAAGACAAGCCTGCCGCTCCGACTGTGAGAATCCAGGACGGGAAGGCTGAGTGGCAGTATGCCGACCCACGCTTCGACTCCTTCGTGAAGTGGTGGCATGTGCAGGTGTATGATGGCTCCCAGTGGATATCGCTGCGCTCCCTGCCTGTGGAGGAGCGCTCTCTCAGCTATCCCAAGGGGGCGCAGGCGATTGCGGTGCGCGCCATCACCCGCACGGGGATTGCGGGTGAGGTGTCGGTCGCGCGGTGACTCCGTGCCGAGGCACGTAGAGACGCATTGCTTGCGAAATGCGGCCTCTGGTGTTTCTTCGCGCGTCCATGGAAGCCCCTGGTTCCGACCCGTCGACATCACCTTCGCCACCGGCATCAACAAAGGCTGGAACGAGGCGTTGGTTTGGCTCCAGTGCATGGATAGCGCTGGGGGTGTTTGCCCTCGGGAGATTCGCGCTGGAGCCCTTGCGGGATGAGCCACACTTTGATCATCATGGCATGGATGCCTTCAACGCGACGGAAACGTACACGCTGAGAAAGCAGCCTTCCCCGGTGAAGGTGGCCTTCTTTGGCAGCAGCCAGAGCCTCTGGGCCATCATCGCGGATGATGTGGCACGCGAGACGGGGCTGAACCCTGCGGAGGTGCGCAACCTCTCCAGCGAGGGTGGCACGCCTTTTGACCTGTGGAATCTCATCCGGCGGAATGAGGAGCATCTGCGCGAGCTGCGTCTCGCCGTGGTGGAGGTGAATCCCTTTGTGCTGCGGCAATCCCTCGATGGTGACAGCCGTGTGCAGACGGACTTTTACCAGCATGCCACGTTTTCGGAGCGCATGCTTCTCAAGAACCGGGCGAATCGCGTGGGCCAGATTGCGGAATGGCTGATGCCCGTGCGGTCGGTACGACATTCACTGGAGTCGGTGGTCTTGAACGTGATGGATCCTGAACCGGGCAACCCCATCTACCCATGCCCGGAGCAGCGCACTGCCCCCGCGTCTGACTGGCATGCCTGGCACCACAAGAGCACTCTGGCCAAGGAGCGTCTCACACTTTCTCCCGATGCCGCGGCGAAACGCATGGTGGGGAACTGGCGACTCTCGAAGCTGCAGGATCACTCACTGCGCCAAAGCCTGGACTGGTTTGTGAAGCATCGGGTACGTGTGGTCTTCCATGAGCTCCCGGTGCACCCGGAGGTAATGAAGAAGGTCCGAGAAGTGCCTGAGTACGAGGAGGGGCACGCGAAGTTCGTGGCCTACATCGAGTCCCTCAAGCCACAGCCGCTGGCACGGCTCTACACACCGGATCCGGCCGACTGTGGATTGAAGGTGGAACACATGGCGGACCGTACGCACATCAATGAAAATGGTGCGCATCTTTACTCACGCCACATGGCGGAGAAGCTGCGCCAGTTCCTGCCCGAGCTGGATTTGGTGGACGTAGGCGGAGAGGATGCGCATGTGCGAGTGCAGCAGTAGCTGCAACCTGGTGCGGTTTAAACAAAGTCGTGGCCTTGGATCAGGGGTGACTTGCCGCACCGCGACCAGCGGTCGCAGCCACAGTGGTACCAAGACTTACTGCCGTGGCGGATGGTTCAGGCCGCAGCTGTGGCTGCGACCGCTGGTCGCGTTTGGGGTGGCGCGCCCCAAGACGAAAATGGCTACACTGTAACTTAAACCGCTCTAGCTCGCGAGCTACGCTGCCTCATCGCTCGACATCGAGCACTTCAAACTTGTCCCCATGTTGGGTGAAGAGCGTGTTCCCATTGTCGGACATCGCTTTCAGCGGGACTTCGGTTCCCTCCGTGGCGGCCAGTTTCTCAAGGGCTACGGATTTGTCATGCATGCCGATGATGATGCCCTTCGTCCACGTACGTCCGGGCAGCGGTCTTCGCTTCGCATCGGCGTTCCACTTGGGGTTCCAAGTGGCGACGGCGGCATTTTCATAAACAAAAGGAACGGAGCTGCCGGGGGAGTCAGAGAGGTGCGGGGTAAACATCCAGTGGTTTTCCCCAGCCTTCAACGCATCTACAAAATGGGGGGCAGTGCCGATTTTTCCGTCCGGCTGATAGGGACTCTGAGGGCAGCCAAAGATAAGCTCATTCTCCAAGATGCCCTCTGCGAAGAGCATCTTGAACGCTTGGTTGGATGAGGAGGAGGTTTTCTGACGGTCAGATAGTCCGTCTGGTCCTCCGCGATGATCGGAGGCGTAGGCATACACGGCAGTGATGATCTGCCGGCAATTGGAGATGCCCTGCGCAACCTCCTGCTTCTCCGCAGCCCGGTTCATGTATGCCTGGACGATGAGACCAAGCCACACCGCAGGAACCGCGACTGCGACCACGGTGACTAGATTCTCTACACGGGACGGGGTTCTCTTTTCCGCGTGCACGCCCGCATAAAATCAAATCGTGCGAATTTCAGCAAGGCTATTGTGCATGAATTGCTTGGATAATGGTAATTGAGTTGAGGTGAGTCTGCGTAGGCACTCTATTTAGGAGATAGCCATAGAAATGCCGGGCGTGTCCCGTATTTATGGCCCTTGGAAGATTCGCTAGAGCGGAAGGCAGCGTTACAGATAACGCTATTCAAAATGGCACTGCCCTGTACGTGCGTGACAGTGTTCCGCCGTTGAAGAAAGCTTTTGTCTCGATGGTGCAATACTTTTGGAGCCGGAGCTCCACCGCGCCTTATTTCACCTCTTCTGCCTTCTCCACGTAGAAGCGGGGGGCGTCAAAGGCGACGGTGTCATCCTGCAGGTTCAAGCCATGGAGTTCCTTGCGTCCGTCCCAAGGCACGAGGGTAAGCTTGTACTTCTTACCCACGGTGAAGCTGGCGGTAGGTTGCATGACCTTGTCCTTGAAGGTCCACTGAATGCCCACGATCTGCTTCGCGGCGAGTTCACCTTCGCCGACGCTGGTCACATCATAGACGGCAGCATGCAGGGCATCGCGATAGGGGGTGCCCACCGGATCCTGGTTGGCGGATTTTTCACTGAGACTGGCTTCGACCACGATGTTGCTGGAGGTGGCAGCTACGGGAGAGGTCTCAAGAGCATCCGGGCTTTTGTTGGGATTAAACTTCACCACATCCCACTCGATGTTCGCCTGGTGCGCGGCGGTGCGGGAGAGGAGCACATCGCGCGCGGCAATCACCCAGATCACGAGTTTCTTCCCGCGCACTTGATCGTCGTGGCGTCGGGCAAACTCGCGGCGTACGCCGGTGGCGCCTTTGCCATTCTGCGCGATGACGTCGAGCGGCTGATTGAGCAGCAGGCTGAGATGCTGCGCAAAGCCCGCGCGGATGCGCTTCTCCGGCGCATCCGGATCACCGAAGCCAATGCTCGGATCATCGAAGATGTTCGCGAAGCTATCGCCCAGGAGCACCATGGGGGCGTACTTGTCCTCCGTGCCATCACCCACCACGCGAAGGAACTGCTCCTCCTCACCGAAGAGCGACTTTGGATTCTTCAGATCGAGCAGTTTTACCAGGTCGCCCATGCTGTCGCGGTACACACCGTCGGCGCTGGTGATGGTGCGCGCCATGGGTCGGAAGGCATTGGGGTACTTCTGCTTCACGTGGTCTGCCACCTTCTCTGCGGCCATGCGCATGGCATCGGGGGTCCAGTGAGTGTCCTGCAGCAGGAAGGCATCCTCCTTTTCCTGGGTCTGCTCAAAGGACTTGCGTGCGATGTCGCGATTGGCGGCAGTGGATTCGAGGAAGTAGAAGTTCTTGGGAGTGTTGCGGAACTTCACAAAGTCCTCCGTGAGATCCAGCACATCCACGCCCTGCTGCCGCAGTGAGTCGTAGAACTTTGCCGCGTCAGGATGCGTGATGGATTTTACCTCCAGGGAGGTTGCCACCTCTGAACTGTAGAGCATGGGCTTCAACGGCACGGGGACGAAGAGGAGCTGGATGTCGCGCTCCTTGAGCTGGGCAGCGAACTCCGTGATGCAGGCCGCGGCGGTGGGCAGCTTCGCGAGTTCGGGATCCTTCATCACGCTGAAGGGCTCGGGCTTCACAGGACCGTACCCGGTGAGTGCCTTGAGATCCGCGTTGTAGAAGAGCCAGCCGTTCCACCCGATGTAGACCTTCTGGCTGCCTTCGGCGAACTTGTCGATGAGCCACTGCTGGGTGTTTTGCCTCATGGCCACGGCGTAGTCGGCCTGATCCAGCCCGCGTTCGAGCCAGCGGAGGTGGGAGACGATTTTCTTCTTCTCCGGATTGGGCTGGTTCGGGTCGAAGGAAGGCGGGCTGAAGACTTCGTACCAGAAGGCGCGGCGCTTCGCATACGCGGCGCCGTTTTCCTCATGCGAGGAGCGGCGCAGATGATCCAGCACGACTGGGGTGAGTACCAGCGCAAAGAAGATCACGATGATGACTGCGCAGAAGCCGCGGTTGATGGCATACACCGTGGTCTCCTTTTCCTCCGGATAAGGATTGTCAGGCACGTGCCTGGGGCTGGTGGGGGCGTCGGCGGCCATGGTATATGCAGAAAGTTTAACTCAGGGAACTAGAACTGGAAATACAGGAAGGGGCTGTGACCGATGGTGAACATCATGATCACGGCGACGACGAAAAGGACGAGTCCAATGACGGCCTTCCACCAGACGAAGCGATGCAGGATGGTCTGCGTATTCGGCATGACCCACACCACGAACGCGCAGAGCAGGAACTGGTAGATCTTCACATCCGTGAGCATTTGCGCTTCCAGTAGCGCGGCGGTGGGGCCGGCCTGCACCATGCCGAACATGGTGGCCAGGAAACGCTTCGCGACCTCGAAGTTCTCCGCGCGGAAGAAGACCCAGGTGATGAGCAGGATGAAGAAGGTGAGGATGATCTTGAGCGGCTTGGGCATCGCGCCGTAGAAGGATTTCTTCCCCATCATGCGCTCGAAGGAGAGCATAGCTCCGTGGATGGCGCCCCAGATGATGAAGTTCCACGAGGCACCGTGCCACAGGCCCCCGATGACCATGGTGAGCATGAGATTCACATAGGTGCGGGAGACGCCCATGCGATTGCCACCCAGCGGGATGTAAAGGTAGTCCCGCAGGAAGGTGGAGAGGGACATGTGCCACCGCCTCCAGAACTCGGTGATGCTGGCGCTCTTGTACGGTGAGTTGAAGTTCTCCACGAAGTAGAACCCGAGGAGCTTTGCCAGGCCGATGGCCATGTCTGAGTAGGCGGAGAAGTCGAAGTAGATCTGGAAGGCATACGCGATGATGCCCACCCAAGCCGTCATGGTGCTGAGGCTGCCATCTCCTGCGCCGAAGGCCTGATCCGCGATGACGCCCATGGGGTCTGCGAGGAGGATCTTCTTACCAAGACCGAAGCCGAAGCGCGTGAGGCCGAGGGCAAAGCCATCCACTGTGTGGACACGGTGACGCATCTGCTCCGCGATGATGCCGTACCGCACGATGGGACCGGCTACGAGGTGGGGGAAGAGCGAGACAAAGCAGGTGAAGTCCAGAAACGACTCGGCCGGCTTTGCGTGCCCGCGGTAAAGGTCCACGCAGTAGCTCAGGCTCTGGAATACATAGAAGGAAATGCCCGCCGGGAGGACGATATTCCGGAAAAACTCCGGCACCGTGACGTGGCCCCAGCCCATCCAGTCAGACACACCCTGGATGCTCTCCACCCCGAAGGCGGTGTACTTGAAGAAGGCGAGCGCGGCGAGATTCGAGACGACGGAGAGCACCATGCCGAGCTTCTTCCGCGCGTGCACCTGGGCGTCCGTGGCGCCCTTTTCGCGGAGTTTCTCCGCGTTGACGATCATCTTCCCGAGGTTGTAGTCCAGGGCGGTGGTGCCCAGCATGAGCAGGACGAACCACGGATTGTGCCAGCCGTAGAACACCATGCCCATGCACGTGAGGAAGAGGTGCCGGGAGGTGATGCTCGTCTTCGCGGCGAGCATGCCGTAGTAGCCCGCCAGCACGAGCGGCAAGAAGAAGAAAATGAAGATGTGCGAACTGAAAACCACGCGCTGTGTTTAGCCGGGGTCGGCGTGGGGGTCAAACGGGGGATGCGGGGCGGAAAGGGTGGGGTGATCCGGGGATTTCGCACAGAAAGGCGGTGACCACAGGACGTGGAGGAGGGGTGGGTGCTCGATGTTGGTCTCCAACCGCCACGCCCCATCCGCCTATAGAAATTACCTTTCCTCCGCGAACCCATCCCAGAACCTTGCCGCGCGGTCGTAGGCTTCCTGATCGCTCGCGAGAGCAAAGGAGCTGACGTGATGCAGCCAGTCTGCCACCACACGACGCTGGCGCTTCGTGAGACAGGCAAATTCTCGAATGGCTTCCTCCCGCTTTGCCGTCGGCTTCTCACCAACTTCAAGATAGTAGAGCACCATGAAGTCATCGAATTGCTCATTCCCCACAAGGATGTCGATCAGCACGTCGCCCAGCAGACCCCGGGTACTGGAGAGGGCGAATCGACACAATTTGCTGCGCAACGGGCCAATATTGGCGTCGACCTTCTTCGGGATGCCTCCACGATATGCCTCCACAGGGAAGCATTCTTGGATTTCAAGAATCAAAGCCTTGTCCGCTTCACTCAACGGTTTCATCTTCGTGGTCTGCTCGCAGGGAGTATTTCACTGATGGGCGACGGGGCAGATGGGAGTTGGGATGGAGAGGTGTTTTGCGCTAGTTCCGATGACCGGCGTGTAGCTCCACCTCAATCTCGGTGGCCTTATCCAGCATGCCTTCTTGAAAGGTGTACGTGACGGCGGCACCTGTGTCTACGAAACCCATGCCATCAGTGTCAGCCACCATGCTGCCATTGGCGGAGCGCCAGATGGCGCGGAAGAAATCGTCGCCTTTCACCTGGAAGGTCACGCGGCCTCCCTCTTTGCCGAGATGAATGCTTGTCTGGTGACTTTGCAGCGTGGGGTGAGTCAATGAAGGGCCGTCGCTTACAGGTGGCCATGGCAGCTTGCAGCGGTCCTTGAGCTGCTCTGCGATGACAAGGAAGTCCAGGATGAGGGAGACCGGCTTGCCGCTGGCATCCAGACCCCAATAGCACAGACAGCCACCGTCCATGGAGATGACGAGACAGTTTGTTTTCCCGGAGGGAGGATTTCCCAGGCGAATGGGTGTTGGATTCTCGGGGTGCGATCCCGGTGCCAGGACGTGGTCGACATAGTCGTGCTGGAAGTGCTCCTCGTGCGCCCGTTTCGACACCTGCATGAACGCGGCCGCGTCAAAGACGGCGACATTCCCATGATTTACGCTGGCCTCATTGTCCTCAGCTTCCAGGGCATGGGCCGGACGGTACGTGACTGCTGGGGAAGACTTGTCCAGAAGGAGTCTGGCTGCTGCCACGGTGCCATCCACCTCGGCATACTCACATGCATGGTCACCTGGAGTGATGCGCAGGGTGAGTGGCCGCATTTCTTCGGGGAAGGCGCCGAGGTGATGCACCCCCAGCACACCTGAAGGCACGCTCAGCATTCCGCCGGAGTGAACATGAAGCGTGTGCTCCTTGTTGAGAAAGGTGACCTTGCGTCCCTCGGTGAAAAGCCGGTCGCAGTTCGGTGCCGCACCCGGCTTCAGTTCGGGAAGCGCCGCATCAGGTGTCACCTTTGCGAGGATGGCTGTGCGCTCCTCATCAGTGAACGCCGCTTCCGTTTCATCACTGAAGAAGCGATCAATGGAGCGGATGTACCAGCTGCCGTTGCCCTTGGTCAGTTGATAGACATTGAATTCAGGCGGAGAATCTCCCAGCCGAGTGGTGACCGTTGCGCCGTTGGATTCCACATGAACCTTGGTCACCACTTCACCACCGGGAGCATGACTTGGGGGATGGCCCATACTTGACTCCAGATCACTAAAGTCTTCGTGGGACACGGAGCTGTGCCTCTTCTGAACGCCACGGATGATTTGATTCCAGCCCTCCTGCAGTTTCATGAAGTCCTTGATGCCTGGAGAACTGCCATCCTTTTGCGGCATGCTGAGAGCTAGCATCGTGTTGAGGTGCGGCTTTGCGCTCTGCAGCCAAGCGGCATGCCATTCGCGAATGTACGCCTCGACTCGCGCCTCAGGAGTGCTGCCTTCGGAGGAGGGGGGCGTGTTCTGAGGAGTCACAGGCGGAGTGGTTGGTGAGGTCAGTGAGGTCGGTGAGATCAGTGAGGATGAGGTCTTGCTGCTGGGAAACGACTTCAGGTACTCGCTGGAAGGGAACAGATGCCGGAGCCAGAACACGAGCACCCACAGGAGGGCGATGCCGATGGCGTAGGTGAGAAGGATCCGGGTCCTTTGGGGCATGCGCTCAAGATGACTGGTGCCTCCATGGATGTCCAGTGAGCGCAGTGCCTGTGAGCGCTCATTCCCGCGGCGACGCAGTTCGCGCGAGCCTCTCAATCTTAATCTGCCGGGACTGCCCGGATTCACTACGAGCCGCGCCAAATACGAGATGCGCATGGGACGGCCGAAAGTGGCATGTGGGAGAAATAACACGCTCGCATACGACAAAATGCCGCTTTTTTTGCCCGAGGGGTTGCGCACCGCGTGAGGTCTGTGCAAAGGGTGGTTTTACCACCCCTGACGGGGTCCATTCACCCGCTTCACCCTCTTATCGACCATCACGCCCCCTTCCAGCCCTATGCATCACACGCTTCTCCAGGACCTCGCGATCGTGATGATGGTAGCGGCAATCGTGACGGTGATATTCCGGAGGCTGAAGCAGCCGGTGGTTTTAGGGTACATCCTTGCTGGGGTCATTATCGGCCCCCACACGCCGCCCTACGCACTCATTGAGGACAAGCATACCATTGAGACGCTCTCGGAATTGGGCGTGATCTTCCTCATGTTCGCCCTCGGGCTGGAGTTCAGCCTGAGAAAGCTCTCCAAGGTAGGGGCCACGGCCCTCATTGGAGCGACGATGGAAATCGTGCTGATGGTGTGGGTGGGCTACCAGATAGGGAGGGCCTTTGGCTGGCATACGATGGACAGCGTCTTCCTCGGCGCGATCCTGGCCATTTCCTCAACCACGATCATCATCAAGGCACTGGAGGAGCTGGGGAAGACGAAGGAGTCCTTTGCCCAGCTCATCTTCGGCATCCTCATTGTGGAGGACATCCTGGCGATCTTGATGATTGCCATGCTGGGGGCTTTCGCCACCACAGGGTCACTGAGTGCGGCAGAGGTGGGCGTCACTGTGGGCAAGCTGAGTGCATTCCTCGGTGTGCTTCTGGTGGCGGGACTCATCATTGTGCCACGCCTGCTGAACTACGTGGCGAAGTTCAAGAGCAATGAGATGCTGCTCGTGACGGTCACCGGACTGTGCCTGGGCGTCTCGATGCTGGCGGTGAAGCTGGAGTACAGCGTGGCTCTGGGCGCTTTCCTCATCGGTGCCATCATTGCGGAGGCACGCCAGATTGCGAAGATTGAGATGCTCATGCATCCGGTGCGGGATCTTTTCAGTGCGGTGTTCTTCGTCTCCATCGGTCTCTTGATTGATCCCAAAGTCCTGTGGGAACACATCGGGGCCATTTCGGTGATCTCGCTCGCCGTGGTGCTGGGCAAGGTGATCACCTGCGGCCTCGGGACCTTTGTGGCAGGGAATGATCTGCGAACCTCCATGCGCGTGGGCATGGGTCTCGCTCAGATTGGTGAGTTCTCCTTCATCATCGCGGCTTTCGGTTTGCAGAAAGGGGTGACAAGCGAGTTCCTCTACCCAATCGCGGTGGCGGTATCTGCCATCACCACGTTGCTGACACCGTATCTCATTCGCAGTTCAGACACCATTGTAGCCTGGTCTGAGAAAGTGATGCCGGTCTCTGTGAGCCGCGCCCTGGATGCATACACCCACTGGGTGGGGCAGCTCGGAAAGAGCGGCAGTAGACGCAGTCCAAGCACGTTCCTGAAAAAGTGGGGCTGGCAGATTGCGCTTAATCTGCTGCTGATTGCGGGCGTGTTCATCGGGGCCTTTTATGCGAGACGGTTTGCTCTGGAGCGCTGGCCTGAGGCCCCGGGCGGGGACAATGCGCTCAAGGGCATGGTGTTGCTAGGCGCGATGCTGCTGAGCCTGCCGATGATCATCGCGGTGGTGCGCAAGTGGCAGGCCTTCGCGATGCTGCTGAGCGAGATGAGTGTGACGAGGAAAGCTGCAGGAGAGCGGACCGCCGCTCTGCGTGCGGTGGTGCAGATGATTGCGTTTGTAGCTGGGTGCGTGGCCCTGAGCATCTACATCCTGTTGCTGAGTTCTGCGCTGCTGCCTTCGTGGAATTTGCTCATCGTGCTCGCCCTGCTGCTGCTGGTGGCAACGCTTTTGCTGCGTCGCTCCTTCATCCGGTTGCATGCTCGTGCCCAGGTTGCTCTGGTGGAAACCTTCGAGACACCGCCGGCGCCTCATCCACACGAGGAATCCGAGTCCAAGGTGCACCCTCTGCTGCGTGAGGCACAGCTCGATACCATCACTGTCTCGCCGACATCCACTGCGGCAGGGAAGGTGATTGCCGAGTTGAAACTGCGTACGCTCACCGGCGCGAGCATCGTGGGCATCGAGCGCTCGGGTGAGAATGTGATCAATCCCGGCATTGATGAGGAGATCAAGGCGGGAGACTCGGTGTTGTTGATTGGAACCATCGCGCAGATTGAAAAGGCGAAGGTGGTGATGGGGTAGGAGGAAGGGCTGGCTTGTGATCGGTGCTCTATCCCTTTTCTCAAGAAAAACATCGCCGCGATGGAATGCCACCGCGGCGATGCGTTTGTTGGTGAGTTGGATTCGATCTATCGGCAATGATGTTCTCATGAGGCGCGCGGCCAGGCGCCCTCCTGGAGTTTAATCATCATCGTCGTCGTCATCATCGACGACCACCTTTTGGATCACGCGACGTTCGCCCATGGGGGCATAGTGCACCGTGGCAGGGATGCCCACCCGGATGCGGGTCTGCACCTGCTCAGGCGTCAACACAACGCCGCTACGGGTGACGTATGTGACGCCGTCACCATAGCTGTACGTCACAGGGCCGGCGGATTCCGTCAGGATGAAGGAACTTCCAGGGGTGTACGCATTGATGGTGCCGGTGCTCGTGCTGTAAGTCGTCACGGTGCGATCATCCGCGAAGGCTGCTCCTGCAGTGAACATGGCGCACGCCAGCGTCAGTAGTAGGGTTTTCATTGGGATTAAGGTTTGGGGTGTTTGGGTTTTTTGTTTGTCGTGCGAGTCTGCAAAAGACAGAGGTTGCTGCCGTAGCAGACTCTAAAGGTTCGCCCTCGCGCGCGGTGGCGGATGGCATTGCCGCGAGTGATTATCTTTGTTTATCGATAATCTGGTGGGCAGGTTGCACGAGGCGAAATATCGCATCTCAAATTCGTGCAACTCCATCCACTGGATCGCGGGTGGCTGGTGCAGTGTGCGTGCGGAATGATGCACGAAATGCTGCATGCCATATCCTTCATTTCACTTTCAAAAGAGCTCGCCGCGACATTTGCACATCGCGGCGAGTGTGGGCCTTTGATTCAGGTCTCAGGGAGAGGGATGAGGATCAATCATCCACTTCTACCTTGGTGATTGTCTTGGTCTCACCGGCGGGTGTGTAATACACACGGGCGGGTACGCCCACTTTGATGCGAGTCTTCACCTGCTCTTCAGTGAGCACGGTGCCGCTCTTCGTCACGTAGGTGACACTGTCACCGTATTTGTAGGTCACCGGCCCGGCTGTTTCTTTCAGAACGAAAGTCGTGCCGGGGGTGTACTCAGTGATGGTGCCGGAGCCATACGTGGTTGTCGTAGTCGTGGTCTTCTTGTCGTCAGCGGATGCGGTGACAAGGGCAAAGGCAAGGCAGGCCAGTGTGGTCAGGATGGTCTTCATGGGTAGTTCCAATGGGTCGGTTTCGGTTTTTTCTGTGATTGCAACCGTGAGGAGTGATCTTCACGGTGCAGATGTCTCGAAATCGTGAGGCTCTTATCCGGTGGATGGATGAATTTGCCTTCCGTTGCGGAATATTTTTGTGTCTGGCGTTATGCACGGGAATGCTGTTCGATGGCATGTCGAATGCGTGCTTCCGCGAAGGTGAACGCAGTGAAAAATGCACGAAACAAGAGAGGTCCAGTTGAGCGGAGGGGCTCGCTGCTGGTGTGTCCAAGATGATGTGATGAGGTGTCTGGTATCAGGATATGATACAAGGAAGTGTGCGTTGTGCGCGCGTGGGATATTTCACCTCTGCGTTTTCAGCGGCCTTTCCGATCGCAGTCAATTGCCAATTCCTCAGCGCCTCTAACGACCTCTCAGGGCGAGGGGAGGCTATGCCGCAACGAGGAGCTCGCCTTCTTCTGAGGTGGAAGCATTGGCATCTGCAACATGTGAGCCGCGAGAGGTGGCGGCGAGATGCTCCGCCGCGATGTCTTCCAACTCGGCAACGCTACTCACATGGCAGAACTTGGCTCGCAGGTGTTTTCCTCCGGGCAGACCAGCGGTGTAGGTCATGAGGCGGTTGCGCATGGAACGCATGGCGCTGATCTCGTCCTTGTAGCGATTGCTCACGAGCGCCAGACGCGTGTGGCGCAGCATGAATTCGAAACGCTGCTCCATGGTGACTGGGCTAAGGTGTTCGCCTGTCCCCAGATAGTGCTTGGCCTCACGGAAGACCCATGGATTTCCCATGGCGGCACGGCCAATCATGATGCCACGCACTTTTGTCTCCCGGCGGCGTCTTTCCACATCGTGGCCACTGGCGATATCACCATTCCCGATGACGGGAATCTTCACTGCCTCCGCACACATGCCAATGACATCCCAATTCGCAAGACCGGTGTAGCCTTGAGCGCGTGTGCGTCCATGGATGGCGATGGCCTGGATGCCGGCGTCTTCGAGGCGGCGGCAAACGTCGAGCGCGTTGACGTTCTCCGAATCCCAGCCAATGCGCATCTTTGCAGTCACGGGCACAGGAGAGGCTTTCACGAGTTCGCTGGCCACATTGGTGAGCAGCGGGCAGTCCTTCAGTAGGGAGGATCCGCCGTTCTTTGCCACGACCTTGTTCACCGGGCAGCCGAAATTGATGTCGATGAAGTCAGGACGCTTCCAGTCCGTGATCTTGCGTGCAGCCTCACCCATGCGCTTGCCGTCTGCGCCGAAGAGCTGGACTCCCAGAGGGCGCTGGGGTTCGTCAAAGTCTGTATATTTCCGGGTGCGCTCATCCGCCTGGAGGATGCCTTCTGCAGAAACAAATTCGGTCACCGTGACATCCGCGCCGAGCTCCTTGCAGAGGCCACGAAAAACCGTGTCCGTGACTCCCGCCATCGGGGCGAGGTACAGAGGGAAACGATCAGGCTGGAGCCACGGGAGCATCCAGCTACCATGCCTCATGCGGGCCAATTCGCAAGGTTGGGTCAATGATTAGCAAAACTTGAAGGAGATGCTGGTTGCGTTGTGCAATGGGGACTGACACACTGTAACCCTATGAAACTGCACCATTTTGCCATCATCGCATTGCTCGCCACCGGTATGACCGCTTGTGAACAGCAGAAGGACGAGGCTGCCAAGGCTATCGAAAAAGCCAAGACGGAAGCATCCAAGTCGGGTGAAGAGGCCAAGAAGGCTGTCGACAAGGCGGTAGACGCCACCAAGGAAGCCGCCTCCGCCACGAAAGAAGCGGCTGAGAAGAAGATGGAAGAGGCCAAAGTCGCGGCTGAGAAGGCCGTAGACGCTGCCAAGGTGGAAGCTGACAAAGCCGCTGCTGAAGCGAAGGAAGCCGCAGCCAAGCTTGCCGAAGAGGCCAAGAAGAAGGCTGAAGAGGCCGCGGCCAAGGTGAAGGAAGCAGTGAGCCCGACTCCGGCTCCTCCCGCACCTGCTCCCGCCACGGATGCAGCTCCTGCGCCGGCTCCCACTCCTGCACCTCCTGCTCCTGCCCCAGCACCCTCGGGCACAAACTAGTGACTCAGAGTTCTCCTGACGGGAGATAAGAGTTTAAACCAGCATTGAAAAGCGCCGGATGATGTCCGGCGCTTTTTTTTGGTGGAAGGAGAGAAGTGCACCTTCAGGAAAATCGCTGACCAGTCGTCATTTGCGGCGTGGCAATGTTGTTGTTCAGTTATCCAAGTAATAGAGAAATATAGTGCCAGAGAAAGTGCAGATTGTCGTGAGCATCAAGATTCAGCACATCGATTCTGAACGAAGTGGATCACAAAATCTGGTGTGTTTTGGTTAGGTCTTGCGGGGCTCTGGCAGGTTTGGATACGATGGAGGCAGATGAGTGCCGCCAAGGTCAATTTCCCGTCGCAAGCAACCAG
Source organism: Roseimicrobium gellanilyticum (assembly GCF_003315205.1). Lineage (NCBI taxonomy): Bacteria > Pseudomonadati > Verrucomicrobiota > Verrucomicrobiia > Verrucomicrobiales > Verrucomicrobiaceae > Roseimicrobium > Roseimicrobium gellanilyticum. The sequence goes on from NZ_QNRR01000004.1 coordinate 371,014, forward strand.
CATATCCAATCGCGAAGAGGCCAGACAGCTCCAGAAGGATTTTTTTCTTCGCATGGGAAGTTCGCAGGAGTTGAGACTGGTCTTTGATCATCTGGACGGTGTCACGTTTTTCATGAAGGACCTCATGGGTAGATTCGTCGCGCTAGGGGAGGGGCCCAGGCGGAGATTTGATCACGGCACGGAGGAGTCGAACTTGGGGCGCACCGATCATGATCTGTATCCGATACACATCGCGGACCGCATTCGTGATGATGATCGCGTCGTCATTGAGTCCAATGCTCCGATGCTGAACATTGTTGAGCTCCTGGTGAATCCCGGAAACAAAGCCGTCGAATGGTATGTGACGAACAAATTCCCTGTGCATGACAGCAACGGGGCGGTGATCGGAGTGATGGGCACCGTACAGCTCTATGAAGGTGGCAGGAGAAAGCTGCTGGAGGGCACGCGTCTGGACGATGTGGTGGAGTTCATCAGAGACAATCCGGCTGGCAGCTACACCGTGGAGGACCTCGCGCGCATGGCGGCGATGTCGGAGAGGCAGCTCGAACGCCGCTTTCGCGAGATTCTGGGCATGACTCCAAGAGAATTCATCACACAGAATCGCATGAAGCTCGCATGCGACTCTCTTGCGCACACTGCCAAGCCCATTGTGGACGTGGCGCTGGAGTGTGGCTTCAGCGAACAGAGCGCATTTGCAACACAGTTCCGCAGGGCGATTGGAATTTCACCGCTGAAGTATCGTCAGCGTTATCTTATGGAAGCGCAGGGGCGAAAGCTGGATAGCAACGACTGATGTGTCGGAAAGTTTAAAAAAGGCGTCGGTTGGGATCAAGACCCCGCCGAGCATTTTTCGGTAGGCTTTGGTCAGATTTGGAGCAGTCCAGATCGAAAACCCCCACCCCCCCAACTCCAAGTGATACCCACCCAGTACTTCATGATGCATCACACGCGAACTCTTCTTCCCAGTTCGCGCGGGAACTGTGACTAGCCAGTAGGTAGCGATATCACCAAGCGAAAATATTCGCTCGTGCATACTGCATCGCTACGCCGCCCCTTTGGATGAGTCCGCATGACGCGAGCGGACGAAATCTTTCTGAAGTGAATTGAATCCGTAGGACCATTTGTCTGTCTCAATCCGAAAATACTTCGTAACATCATTGTATATCCAGGCTGGCTGATTTGAGCCGGCATAGAAATACAAAATCCCCCCATGAGAACCCTGCCCCCAAAACCACGGGGTTCTGCCCTCGTCATCGTATTAGCAATGCTGTCACTGCTCGTCGCACTGACTATCGCCTTCCTTGGGCTGGTCCGTACGGAGAGAACTGGTGCTGGCATCTTTGCCGAAAGTGTCGAGGTCAGAAACCTCTCCAATGTGCCCGTGAGTCTTGTCATCTCGCAGATGCGCAAGGCTACGGAGAATAATGCTCCACGTGATGGAAGTAAGAACTTCAAGACGTGGGCGTCCCAGCCTGGGATGATCCGCCAATACGGAGTCGAGCCGGACGAGAGCGGATATCGCAGCAGGGCCGTGGCGCTCTACAAGCTATATTCGGATGATACACTCGTGGTTTCCAAGGTCGGTGCTTCTGCTTCTGGCGGTGGTTTGAGCTCCGCCGAAGTGGAGTCCGCACTGAAGGCGGACACGTTGGATCTCTCCACGTGGGACAAGAAGCCGGGTCTGTATACGGACTTGAATGAACCCGTGGCGGTGCCGGGCACAACGCCAACGATGAAGTTTCCCATTGTGGATCCTCGTGCGGTGGTGCCGGGAAATGGCAGCCACGCAGTAGAAGGTTTTGAATTTGTCACGGGGCCAACCGCCAAATATCCGAATGCGGCCAATGTGGCGAAGACACTCCTGCCAAAAGATCGGGATGATCTCGCTGCCCGTCTCCCCATGCCGGTGCGGTGGATGTATGTGCTGAAGGATGGCTCGCTGATCACGCCAACTTCAGGGGACGAATTGAAGACCGTTTTCACCTCGGGCGTGGACAGGCCTCTGCCGACTGCAGAGAACCCTATCGTAGGACGTGTGGCCTTCTGGACAGATGATGACAGTGCCAAGATCAACATCAATACCGCGTCTGAAGGCTCCCACTGGGATGTGCCTGTAGCAACGAGCCAGACGGAGAAAGAATACGCCTCGCGCATGCCTGCACAGGGTGAGTTCAGCCGCTATCCCGGTCACCCTGCCACTACGAGCATGAGCGCGGTGCTGCAGGCATTCAGCGATGACTTTTATGTGGACCCCACACGCTTGCCTGATCCGGTGGTGTTTGAGCGTATTCACAAACTATCTCCACGCACTCCCTGGGGTGGCAGCAAGGCAGGCACCCAAAGTCCAGGCACGGGCAAGGAAGGTCTCGCGCCCAAGACAGATCGTCTCTATGCGAGTGTGGATGAGATGTTCTTCGATCCCAATCGTGATCCCATCAATACAACCCTGACCGGGGAATCGCTGGAACTTGGGCGCTTCTTCCTCACCGCGCACAGTCGCGCGCCGGAGATGAACTTGTTTGGGAAACCGCGCATCAGCTTGTGGCCGCAGTCTGCGGACCCCAAGGATCGTAATCCGAAGGACAAGATGCTCGCGTTTCTCAGCGAGACCACGGGTAACACCACCCGCCAGTGGTACTGGATGCGTGAGAAGAACTGGACGGCGAATGATCCAGGCTCTTCACAAACCTCCACTGCAGACTATCCGGGAACGAAGCGGAATGACGACATGTTTGAGTCATACTACCGCTTTCTCGTGGGTGATGGCGCCTATCTCGTGCCGGGATTTGGAAACAGGACCATGGCTACGAAGTACGGGGCCACGAAGCGCGACCAGATCGGTGCGGAAGCGTTCGATCTGCTGCGCTGGGGTGTGAACAGCTACAGTTCCATGTCGAACGACGGCTGGCCTACTTATACGTACCTGCCAGACCGCGTTGGTGGAAACCTGGGGCAGTCCTCTGCAGTGCCGCTTTTGTACAAGAAGGGCAGCACCGTCATCGGTCGTGGTTTTGGCCGGTGGCCAACTGTGACTGAGGCGGTGATCGTGTTTGCCAGAGTGAAGGACGGGGATAAGGAGAAGATGCAGGCCTATATCCTTCTGGAGACCTTCGTGCCGTCGAGTGGTCCTCCGAGCATGACGCCGAATATTGTTTATCGCATCACTGGCATGGACAAATTCAAAGTGGCATTTGGCACGAGCACCGCTGTGGCCATGGGCTTCGGTGGCCAGATGGACAATGTGTGTCCCACCACTGAGGGCAGCTTCGGTATGCTGGCTTGCGGCAATACACCTTTCACCGGATTGGGAAACCAGCTCGCCAATGGCGGCTCTGCCAAGGTGCCGACACCGGGAAATGGTGGCTTTGTAAACGTGTATCCATTTGTGAGCAGTGCCCTTGAAATTCCCTCGGGTGCCACGGAATTCCAATTCACGGGTGGTGACTTTGCCATCGAGACTCTTCCGGGATGGAAGACACCCGCCACCGAAGTGGTGCAGACCATCCGCATGACCCTGCCGAGTGTAAAGCTGAAGGTTCCGCGCATGAATAGCACCTATCAAACGGTGAATTCGCGATTCGTGAAGGACAGCACGCGCTATGAAGCGAAGCTGATCGTGGATGGAGATACTGTGCGCTCCGTGGAAGCAGATGTGAATGCTGCGCCCAAAGGTGACCTGCGGCTGTATTCGCTGATGAAGGATGTGCCGAAGGCATGGTTTACTGTGCATCCGGACTACACCAATACCTCCGTGGAGCGCAGGCAGTTCCTGCGGACAGACTTCACCGCAAGCAACGGACAGTTTGGCCCGCATAGCGGAGCGCTGCCTGCTGGGCAGAACTGGGGTGAGCAAAGCAACCGGCAGTCCAACCACAATACCGCGGGCACGCTGGTGAGGAATTTCATCTATGCGCGCGGATGTCCTCCTGCCGTACCACGCGGCCTGGATGGTGCGTTCCTCAATGTGGGTACGGGTTCCATCTCTGACAATCGTCCTGGCGACTGGGACAATGGTGTGGGGATCGTTGCGGATGGCCCGTATGTGAGAAAGCCTGATGAAGGAAACTCCGGTACCGACGGCAATACCTATCTGAGCCGTCACTATTTCGACAAGGAAACAGGAGCCACGTATTCGCCGAACCGGCAGATTGCCTCTGCGGTGAACTTTGGGTCGCTGCCCACCGGTATCGATATCAATAATGCCACGACGGTGAAGCCATGGCAGACGCTGCTGTTCTGCCCGAATCCAGCATCGCGTAGCACGAAGTCCCTGGATGATCCAACGGCAAAGGATCACCCCGGTTTCGGTACTCCGAGGGATCACCTGCTGCTGGATTTGTTCTGGATGCCCATTACCGAGCCGTACGCCATCAGCGAACCGCTCTCGACCGCGGGCAAGATTAACCTGAATACGCAGATCCTTCCTTTTACGAATATTGAGCGCTCCACGGGTATGCGTGCGGTGCTGAAGTCCACGCGCATCACGGCCATCACGCCTGATTCCGCGGGAGGATTTGGCACCGGTGTGGATACCTCCAGTGCCGGAGGTGGCCGTCCTTATGTGAAGAGTGGTGCGGACGTGTACAAGCAGAGCGATGCCAGCAGTACTCACAAGCTGGAGCTCCGGTATGCAGTGAACGGCGACGTGACGATGTCAGGTGTTCGCGAGAGATTCAACAAGTGGGACATCTACCGCAGTGCGAGTGAGATTTGCGAGATCTTCCTCGTGCCCCAACGCCTGCAAGGGAAGAACTACGGCGGCGCCAAGCCGCCTCCCACGGAGTACAAGGACATGATGGAGTGGTGGAATGGAAATCTCACCGACCTCGAGCGCCTGGATGCCTTCGAGCTGACCGGGGACAACTCCCGCGAGATGCCCTACAACCACATCTATCCACGCGTTACCACGCAGTCGAATACTTACACGGTGCACTACCGTGTGCAGACTCTGAAGAAGGCCCGCTCCACGGTCCCGGAGGTCTGGGAGGAAGGCAAGGACAGCGTGATGTCCGAATTCCGCGGGTCAACCACTTTGGAGCGCTACCTCGATCCCAATGACAGGGAAATGGGTCCCACAAATATCGGAAGCAACACCTTCACGACTTCGTGGGACACCTTCTACCGCATCCGCATTGTCCAACGCAACCAATTCGTTCCATGAATAGTACCCCCAACACCCCTATCTCCTCCACTCAGTCCAGACGGGCAGTGATGAGCCGCGCGGCATTCACCTTGGTCGAGACAGTGCTGGCACTGGCCATTGTGGCTGGAGCTGTGCTCTCCGTGGTGGCGATGCTGCCCATTGGCATGGAGGATCTCCGCCAGAGCTATATGAAGCAGGCTGAGGCCCGAATCATTCAGACCTTCATCGCAGACTATGAGATGAAGAGCTGGGGTAAGGCCGGTGGCACGGAGATGACCTTGAAGGATAAAACTCTCTACTTTGATGCGCGCGGCACCGTCTTGCCGAAGGCGGGTGTGTTTGAGCATGCCATCACCGCGAAAGCCACCATGCAGAAGGACTGGCCCAAGCTTCCTGGTGATCCCACCCCGTCCCGCCATGTGCGTCGACTTGATGTGAAGATCACCCAAGCAATCAACAATCCGGAGGCCTTTGAAGATCCGAAGCTCTACATCCAGCGCAGTGCCTGGGTGGCAAACTTTGACCAGACAAAACTGTGAACACGCATACACCAGTGTCGTTTCGTCGTTGCCGCGGTTTCACGATGGTGGAGCTGCTGCTTTCGGTGGCCATCCTCTCCATCCTGATCCTCATGCTCACCAGCACGGTGAGCAATGTGCAGGAGGTGGTCACGCGTTCGCAGGCCCAGGCTGAGGAGTTCAAGGAGGCACGTCAGGCGTTCGAGGTTACCGCTCGTCGTCTCTCCCAGGCGACGCTGAATGGCTACTGGGGCTATGTGTACCAGGACCCCAAGGCGAAGAATCCCGTGCCTCTCTACTATGACCGGCAGAGCGACCTGCACTATGTGCAGGAGAAGGTGGCGACCCTGCTCCCGCAAGCCGGAGGAAATGGTCATGCCGTCTTCTTCCAGGCACTGCTTGGAGATACGGATCCGACCACACAGTACGGAGAGAAAATCAATGATCTGCATGATCTCCTGAATTGCTGGGGGTTCTACGTAAGCTACGGCAGCGACCTGACAAGACGGCCGCAGTTCCTGAAGGACGAGCATGGTCTTGCGCTGAACCCTGAAAGGAAACGCTTCCGTTTGATGGAATTCCGTCAGCCACCCGATCAGTCCATCCTCTTCTCGAAGACATTTGATATCAGCAACAAGAAGGACACCAAGGAGCTCTACAAATGGTTCCGCGGACCTTTCAAAGACCCGAGCAAGACCACAGAGACCTACTCAGTGCCGCTAGCCGAGAATGTGCTTGCCGTGGTGATCACGCCCTACATCTACGTGACCACCGCAGATTCCAAGGGAGTGAGCACCACGGACATGCGGAAGAAGCAGAGCTATGAATATGACACCCGCCTCTTTCAATGGCGTGGCGGTACCGGGCAGGATGTGATCTCCAGCAAGAACCAGCTTCCTGCCATGCTGGAGCTCACGATCATCGCAACGGATGAGCGCTCCTACGAGAAGCTCGAGCAAAAACACGGCGTGGATGGTGCAGCGGCGAAGATTCGTGAGGTGTTCGCCGGTCTTCTGAAACTTTCCACCGACTTTGCACCTGACCCCAACAACGTGCAGGTGAAGGAGTATGACATCGACAAGATCGAAAAGAGTCTCCAGGGGCTGGAGATGAACTACAAGATCTTCACCACCACGGTGAGCCTCCGCGCCTCCAAGTGGATCACTGAGCGGGAAAAGACCTGAGGCTCATCCGCCTTCAGAAAGGACTTTCATCATGAACAACCCCAATACCTCCATGTCACCAGGCCAATCCCGTGGGAAGGGACTTCCTCATATGCGCACTTCTGCGGCTCGGGGGTTCACGCTGATCGAAATCATGGTGGTGATGACCATCATGCTGCTCCTCATGGGCGTGAGCATTGGCGTGACAAATTCGTGGAAGGCGCAGAAGCTTTCCACAGAGGCGCGTCAGCTTTCATCACAACTCGCGGAGGTGGCATTGCTGGCCCAGAAGGATAATTACCCGGTGGAAGTCAGGTTCTACCTCCTTCCAAATGAGTTTGGTGACGGCTCCTCTACCGCAATGCGTGCTATCCAGATTGCACGGCTTACGGGATACGATACGACCACGAGAAGGCCCCAGTACAAATTCCTGACCGAGGTGCGCTTCTTTGAAGATGACATCATCCTCATGGATACCAAGGACTACACGTCCCTGTGCTCCGTGGAGCCCACACCTGCGGGGGAAAAGGATCCCGAGATTCGTGGCCAGCAGCGTTCATATCGTTCATTTCTGTTCCTGCCGAATGGATCTACCAGCCTGCCTCGCACCCCGGACACCGTCTTCACTCTGGTGAAGGAAAGCGAGATGACCAGCGCCAAGGAGCCGCCACCGAACTACCGCTCCGTGGTGCTCCAACCGGTGACCGGGAAGGCGACAGTCTATTGACGAGCCGGAGATGTAGTGCTGCCATCAAGGTGCCCCCTTGGACTCTACCCACAGGGTCAGAGTAAAGGGGCGCCCGCTTGCGGACGGGCCCCATGTGGGCTCTTCCACCTTGGGATTCCGCAGATTCCTTGCAATCTGGCACTCGACACGCTCCCGTGACTCTCTATGGATGGCGGTCCCATGTCTCAAAGGCAGCCGGCCATCGTTTTCATTTTCATCACCCTCTTTCTCGATATCTTTGGGATTGGCCTCATTGTGCCTGTGTTGCCGGGGCTGGTGGAGAAGATGGTGGGTGGTAATGAGGAGACCACCTCACACATGGTGGGCTGGCTGGTAGCGCTGTATGCGCTCATGCAGTTCCTGTTCTCCCCTGTGCTCGGATCGCTCTCGGACCGCTTCGGTCGCCGGCCGGTGATCCTGCTCTCGCTGTTGGGGTCGGGGTTGGATTATCTGTTACTCGCTTGGGCGCCGTCGCTGTGGTGGCTCTTTCTCGGGCGCATCATCTCTGGGATCACGGCGGCGAATTTCACTGCGGCCAGCGCTTACATCGCAGATATTACTCCACCGGAGAAGCGGGCCCACGGGTTCGGCATTATTGGTGCGGCCTTTGGGCTGGGGTTCATCGCGGGACCTGCAGTCGGTGGATTGGTGAGCGAGTATGGTAGGCACTTGATGGGCGACTACGGCCTGCGGCTTCCCTTCATCCTGGCAGCTGGCGTCACACTGCTGAACTGGGTCTATGGGGTGTTCGTACTGCCGGAGTCATTGACAAAGGAAAACCGCCGCCCCTTCCACTGGGAGAGTGCGCATCCCATCAAGTCCATCAAATCGCTGAGCCGCTGGCCGGTGGTACTGAGTCTTTCCGGTGTGCACTTCCTGATGAATCTCACGCACACCATCTACCCGAGCCTTTGGGTGCTCTATACCAAAAAGCGCTATGGATGGGGCGAGTTGGATGTGGGGCTTTCTCTGGGCTTTGTAGGTATCATGTCCGCGATTGTGCAGGGAGGGCTCGCGGGACGTATCATTGGTTTCCTGGGTGATCGTCGCGGACTGCTGCTTGGGTTCGCACTTATGACGGTGGCGATGGTGGGCTATGGGCTCGCGCCCAATGGATTTGTCATCTATGTGGTCATGTTTGTGGGCGCCTTCAGCGGTATTGCGGGTCCCGCGGCACAGGCCATCATCACCAAGAAGGTGGGAGCCACCGAGCAAGGTGAGGTGCAGGGCGCGCTGAATAGTGTGGCCAGTGTGGCTGGCATCGTGGGACCCATCGTGTGGACATGGATGTTCGCCTACAGCGTGAGTGACGAGAGGAAGATTCATGTGCCGGGCATCGCCTTCATCGTGGCGGGCATCCTGACCTTTGGCGCCATGTTGCTGGGCAGGTGGGCGTTGCGTGGTGAGAAGATTGGAGCGGCAAAAGCGCTGGAAACTCCCTTTCCTCTTCGGGATGATCCTCCGGCGTGAGAGGAGCTGCGGCCGGATCTGGCGGGTCGCCATGATCCTGGTGTTGGGCTGGATGCCCAGCGGTTGCACGTCCCGTGCCCTCAAGATCCTGACCCCTGTGCAGCTCTTGAAGCAGTTGCCGCAGGGGACGGAAGTCATTCAGAAGCCTCTGATGCTGCTCACGAAGCCAGAGGCAAAGGCCCCGAGCCATGGGGGGCACAGCGGAAGTGAAGTGTCTGCACCCCTGAGGATGACCCACGGAGTTCCTGTGATCGATGCACACCTGAACGGTGTCACCATTCCATTGATCATTGATACGGGCTGTCAACCCACGTTGATGGTGGATCCTGAGAGCGCGGTGAGAGCAAGCGTGCTTGTGGTGAAACCTGCTCAAGGAAGTCTCGTGTTGGAGGGGACCTTGGGAGAGGAGGATGCTTTGCTCGGCAGGGTGCAACAGTTGAGCCTCACAGATTGGCGGATTGAGGGGCCACTCTGCCTCATCCGCTCACAGCAGACCTATATGGCTGGCCTGTTCCAGCGACGGAAGCTCCCGCTGAATCTATTTGGGATGGCGCTGCCGCTTCATGCGTGCAGTTACATGACCATCGATTATCCTCATGAACGCGTTGTCTTTGGTTTCCACCAGCACTATCAGCCGGTGAAGAACCGACATGTCTGGAGTGTTCCCATGATTCTGCGTGATGGGCTTCCTCATGTGAGATTGCGCCATGGAGGGGTAAGATGGGAGGCGGTCATAGATACCGGGGCCAACCCGACCATGACCATCACTCCCGAAATTGCCCAACAATGCGGTGCCATGTCCTCCCTCAGCCAAGTGGACGGATATCGTCTCGGAATAGGTGTGATGTCCGGGTTGAAGGACCGCGACAAGTTGCAACGTGTGGTCCTGCACCGAATCCAAGGTCTCGGTCCAGAGTTGTCGCACGTTCCAGCCACCATTGCCAACTTTACCCCCCGAGTGGGTTCAGGCTTGTTGAGGCATTACCGGGTCACCCTGGACTTCAAGAGACAGCTTCTGTGGCTGGAGGAAGAGGGGCTGAAGGAGCAAGGTGATCCGGCATCGTGAACGAACACCTCGCTACCGCCAGTCAGCCGTCACGGCCAGCAGCCATTCACGTGCTGCTTTTCTTTCTGGAATGTCACGCAGCACCCACTGGTCCGAATGATTGCGAAATGGGATGGCGCGGAAGGTGAAGTCACCTTTCACCCCGGTGCTCTGCAGGTACTCCTCCACACCTTTGGTGCTGCCCTCGTGTGATATCCATTGCGGTCTTCCCTCCAGACGCTGAAGTCTCTCCAATGCTGAGGCACGATCTGCTCCGGCATAGGGCCAGCGCGCATTGACGCCATCGTAGTGCGAGTGGCAGAAGAAGGCTCGCCATTGAGGAGCCACGATGTCATTGTGGAGACCGAGGTAGTTGCAGGCAATGGCACCTCTTGAAAAGCCAGCGAGGATCATGCAGTCGATATCGGCGCCGTATTTCTCCGCCACCATCTTCAGGGTGGCTGTGGCGTAGCGGTTGGTTTCGATGACGTCACCCCACCACTTGGTGGCATTCCGTTTCGTGCCGTCGGCCATCTCAATGTATGGCAGGCATACCCAGATGAAGCCTTGCCCATTGCTGAGTCCGTAGCCGAGATTGCTTCCCTGCACCGTGCCTTCGGAGACATCGCCGTATTTGTTCTTGTAGCCACCATTGCCAGCGTACTCGGCGATCACGGGAAACTTTTTTCCGCCCTTGGGTGTCCAGTCGGTGGGCAGATAGAGAGCGTGATGCACCTGGGTGCCCTCCCAGCCGGGTGTGGTTTGCCTCACCCGGTGTCCGGCAGTCGGCGTGGCGTCTTCTCCTTCCATGGCCGGGACGGTCAGGTCCGTGGGAACGGAGGAGAGGTCGGGCAGCTCCTGGCCGCCCGCCATGGCGAGCATGGTGAAAAAGATGAAGCATCCTCGTAGGAGCAAAGCGGAGGGGGAGTGCGTATTCATGGGTGCATGGGCAAAATCAAGGCCGGACCGGGTGTGAACAACGCAACAGAATCATGCTTGCTTGCGCTTGGCAGGTGGTCAAAGCCGCGTTACGAAGCGGGGCGCATGATGAATCTGTTCCGCGCCGGTGCGGCCAAGCTTTCGGGTCATCTCCTCCTCCTGCTCCTCGGTCTGGCGGTGGGAGGGTGCGCTGCCAGTTCTCATCAGCGGGTGTCACATGGCACCCTGCGCACGCTGCAGAGTCGCGCGGTGGAAGCCTCCCGTCTCGGGGTGAATCTCCGCGATGGTGAGCTGGATGTGCAGGTGGACCACACGCATGGGGGCCGGCCTACGGTGACAGTGCCGATGAAGTGGCACCACGGTCTGCCTGCGATGGATGGCCAGATCAATGGCAGACCGGTGCTCCTGATCATGGATACCGGGAGCCAGGGGTGCCTGGTGCTGGATGCAGACACGGCAGTGCGCGCAAAGGTGGATACACTGCGGCATTCCCCGGATCGCTTCCGTCTTGAGGGTGCCTTCGGCAGCGAGCCCGCCATTGTGGGACGTGCACGCGAGGTGAAGGTGGGTGCGTGGAACATCCAGGGGCTGCCCTGCCTGATTCGCACGCATCGGAGCCTTACGGGGGGGGGCTTCTTCCGGGAGCAAATTACCCTGAACATCTGGGGCATGGCGCTGCTGCATCAGGCCTGCACCTACCTCACGCTGGACCACAAGAGGGACCAGATCACCTTTGGTTTTGATGGCAGCTACCAGCCGCAGCGGGGGAATGAAGTGTGGAAGGTGCCGCTGAGATTCCGCCACGGTCTGCCCTACGTACAGATTGGCAATGGGCAGGCCAAGTGGGAGGCGCTGCTGGATTCGGGGGCGAACTCGCCGCTGGAGATCACCCAGGAGGTGGCCCAGCGCGGAAACCTGCTTGCGAGCGCGCGGACGCTGCCAGGTCAGCGCTTCGGCGTGGGCGTGGCGGATGGCGATGCCCTTGATACCCTGCAACGTGTGGTGGTCCCGAAGCTCTTCGGACTGGGACTCACCATGCGTGATGTGCCCGCCTTCATCGTGCGGGATGAGCCGAAGGTGGGCTCGGGTCTGCTGGCACACTATCGTGCCACGATCGATTTCCGGAGGAACCTGCTCTGGCTGGAAGTTCCCCGGCAGTGAAGTGACACCATAATAAAGATGACGAGTGCACACTTCTGGTGGAAAGGCAGTGGCGTCATCGCCTCAACTGCTTCCCACCCATGAAGACCATCGCCGCGGTGCTGCATGAGCGCGGGCTGCCCAAGCCCTATGCCACGAGCCAGCCGCTCGTGATTGAAGAACTGGAACTCGACGGTCCGCAGGAGGGCGAGGTCCTCGTGGAGATGACCGCCGCCGGTCTGTGCCACTCGGACCTCTCCGTACTGAATGGCACGCGCCTGTGGCCGCTCCCCATTGTCATCGGGCACGAGGCATGCGGCATCGTGCGGGAGGTGGGACATGGGGTGAAGGACCTGCGTGAAGGCGAGCACGTGGTGTTCTCGTTTCTGCCCACGTGCGGGCATTGTCCCATGTGCTCCTGCGGCCGCCCCTCCCTCTGTGAACCGGGCGTGATGGCGAACCGTGCTGGCAAGCTGATCACCGGAGGTGTGCGCTTCTGGAAAGGCGGCGCGAGCCGGGTGCATCATCACTCCGGTATCGCGGGGTACTCACAGTACAGTGTGGTCGCCCGGGAATCGATCGTGAAGGTGCCTCAGGACATCCCTCCAGAAACGGCGGTACTTTTCGGCTGCGCGATCATGACCGGCGTGGGCGCAGTGATTAATACGGCCAAGGTGCCTGCGGGAACCTCCGTGGTCGTCTTCGGTATGGGAGGCGTGGGTCTCAGTGTCGTGATGGGTGCGCGTGCAGCCGGGGCGCATCCCATCATTGCCGTGGACGTGCTGGACTCCAAGCTGGAACTCGCGAAACAGTGCGGTGCCACCCATGTGGTGAATGCTTCCCGTGTGGACCCGGTGGCCGCGGTTCGTGACCTGACGCATGGGGGGGTGGATCACGCGTTCGAAGCGGTGGGGAATGTGAAGGTCATTGAGCAGGCCTTTGCCAGTGCGAAGCGGGGCGGTCGCGCAGTGAGCATTGGCCTGACGCATCCTGACAGCAAAATCACCCTGCCTGCGCTGGCCTTTGCTGCGGAAGAAAAGGTGCTCATGGGCAGTTACATGGGCTCCTGTGTGCCGCAGCGGGATATTCCGAGATACATGGAACTGTACCGCACCGGAGCCCTGCCCGTGGATCTGCTCAGGACTCGCACCATTTCCCTGGAACAGGTGAATGAAGGGTTCGACCTGCTGGATAGTGGCGAAGTGGCGCGGCAGGTGATCCGGTTTGCGCGGGGGTAGGGAGCGCAGGTCGCGAAAAAATGTAGCTTCAGCTTCAGCCGAATCTGGCTGGGCTGCAGGGTGGTTTCATCCGGCTGAAGCCGAAGCTACTTTGATAGCGCATCGTCACGTGGCTAGCTCCCCTCTGGACGATCCCATTCGATGTACTTCGGCCCGCGCATCGGCCGCCGGGTAGACGGGCGATGGCAGAGTCTCTTGAACAGGCGAAACAGCGTCTTCATCTGGAGGTCTTGCATGGGAGTTAGGCGTGGGGTGCTGTAGGGTATGAGCGGGTTCGTGTTATTTTGAACACTACACGTTTGTACATCTTCCGCAAGACTTAAACGTTGGGAATTTTCCCTGGAAAGACCTGAAAAAGGGAACGCGTCCCTCCCGAGTCGCTGGGCGAGCCCATCTGCCACCCTGCGAGAGCAAGTCGGAATAAGCCGAACCTCTCAGTCTCCGATGTTCCTCTGTGTTGAATCCAATGCAGCCCACCGCACCCACCCAACTCCCTCAACAAGGAACGAAGAACCAAGCACCAACAACCCTCAACTACTTCACCTCCACCGCCCACACTTCCGGCGAGCGGAAGCCTGGGCGAGCTTCGCCACTGGGGATGATGATGCGACCATTCCACAGGGTGGTGGGTACCGTAGCGCGGGAGATGGGGCCATCTGCGAGGCGTCTCCACTCACCGGCGGTGACGTCGAAGAGGAGTGTGCCCTTGGGGAAGCCGGGGTGCTCGGTCTCGGGTTTGAAGCCGACCTTGCCGCCGTCATCGCCACAGAGGAGCAGCGGTCCGCGCTCGGTGCTGGGAGCAGGAGTGCAGGCGGCGACAGCCACCTGCGGGACATCGGGCAGCTTTTCCCAGGTGTTCTTCCTAGGAGTGAAGCGGTAGGCGTCCTTCAGCCAGTCGCGGGCGGGCTTGCCATCCTTGTCCGCATGCAGGGCGGCGCCGGTGAAGAGGTAGAAGGCGCCTTCATGCGCACCGGCGGTGGCCAGCATACGCTCCGATCCTGGCCACGTGGGCAGTGTCTGCCAGGTGGCGTTGGCATCGGCGAGGTTCAGCGACCAGAAGGTGTGCATGGCCTTCGTGGCATCCGGCTTCTCGATGCCGCCGGCTACATAGAGTGTATCATTGATGAGTACACCACAGGTATTCGCGCAGGGCTGGGGCAGGGAGGGCAGGGGGCGAGTGGTGATTTTTCCACCCTCCAGCTTCAGCGCGTACACATCGGCCCGGTGTCCCTCCGCATTGCTGCCGCCGGCGCAGATGACTTCATCCTTCCAGGTGACGCTGACGCCGTAGCCGATGGGCTTGGGTAGCTTCCCCGCGTGGCGCCACTGGCCATCGGGCTTCTCCAGCACCCAGATGTCATCATACCAAATCTTCGTACCGCCTTCCCACGGGCGTTTCCCGGGGAAGTTCGCGCCACCGGCCACGAGCAGCGCGCTGCCACTCACACCGGCATGCATCGCGGCGAATCCTTCCTTGTCCGGCAGGTTCGAGAGCTGCGACCAGTTGAGGATGGGAAGGGCGGGGGATGATTGCGCGTGGGACATCAGGGGCAGGGAGAGGGCGAGAGACAGGAGGAAGAGGGGGAGAATGGGAGAGAGGGAGAGGGAAGTCATTCCGGGATGCATGCGCGAAGTCCTTTGGCGTGCGGTGTGGAACAGGTCCGTCACAGTTCGAGTCGCTGCTGAGCACCGCGACCAGCGGTCGCAGCCACAGTAACGGCGGTCGTGGTCATGGTAATGGCCGTGGCTGTCGGAGTGACATGCATGCCCATGGCTGCGGACGAATGTCCTTGCTTCAGAACTGTGGTTGCGACCGGTGGTCGCGAATGGGGCATCTTCTCTCATGACTGACAGGGTTCCTTTCCATAGACTCCCGTCTATTTAGCGCCAGACTTCAGCAGCGTGTAGATCACCAAGGCCGCATCACCACGGGTGATGGTGTCTGACTTGGCATCGATACGCTTCGACGCACCGTGCACCGCTTCTTCGTTCATGCCTTTCGCACTGCGCACGAGCTTCAGGAAGTCCTGTGTCTTCATGGCCACGGCGTCCTTGCTGATGGCTGCCTTTGCGATGGACTCAGCGAGGTGGCGGGTGACGCTGGGGTTGTTTGCGCCCTCGCTGCTCGCGAGTTTGGCAAACGTCTCCACCCACAGCTTCGCGGTCACGCCATCGAGGCGGTCGGTGGGGCGGGCGTCGTAGCCGTCGAAGAAGCCCTGCGTGGCGAGGTACTGCACGGCGGGAATCCATGCTTCTTCATTCGTGACCTTCACATCATTGAAGAAGCTCACGAGGAACTGGCGTTCGGCGAGGGTGCGCACGAGCTTGCGGCTATCCAGCGCGGCGGGAGTGGTCTTGTCCTTGATGGCTTGTGCCGCGGCGAATCCAGCGGCCTCACCGGTCTGCATCCACACGGGCTCCAGGCGGATGGCGCCCCACATGACGTGCGTGGCGGAGAGGCAGATGGGCACGAGCAGATTGTCCACGCCCTGGGGCAGCAGGCTGCGGTAGGGAATCTGTGCGGGGCGCGACTCCTCGGTGAGGATGAGCTTGCCGTCATACTTGAAGCCGGGACGCGAGTCCGTGGTGCAGGAGTGCGAGTCCTGGTACCAATCGGTGGTGCCGATGCTGTCGTGCTGAATCGGCGTGCGCGCATAACCTTTCGCGGCAAAGCCATCGAGCTCCGTCAGCACATGGCGGCCCACGATGCGGCGGGCTTCACGCACATACATTTCATACGGGATGTGCCCGTTGTCCTTGAACTCATCCTTCGGCAGGCCCCACTGGCGGAATCCTTCGCGCGCTTTTTCCGAAACGGACTCGTCATTCTGAAGGAACCAGATGAGACCAAGTGCGAAGTTCTTGTGCCGCTCGATGATCTTCTCGCGCTTCGGCCAGTCCGCCTCGGGATACTCGTGGTTTTCCCCGGGAAGAATCGGGCTGTTCATGTGGGACTTCAGATTGGGGCCCGCATTCGTGGAGATGGATTTGCGACCGAAGTTCACATACTCCTCGCGGTTGTAGCCGGGAGGCGGTTCGGTGAGCATGAGGCGGTTCTCCGGGTCCTTCGTCACGCAAAAGCGGTAGTTGTACGCCTGCACGGCGCCATCCGCGGTGAAGGGACTGGTGGGATCCACGGTGCCCTGGCGGGAACCATAGGGGCGGATGTTCAACCTGCCCTCGATGGCGTCGACCGGAGCGGAGTCGCTGTCGATATTCACAAAGGCCTTGCCCGCGTGTGGCTCGTTGAACTCGGCGCGTGCTTCGCGGCCCACGCGGAAGGGGACCTTCGCCAGCGCGAAGAGATCGCCTTCATACGTGCTATCGGCGAAGACGGTGGCCTTTGCCGTGATGTCGTTCTGCGTGCCATACTCGCGCAGGGTCACGCCCTTGAGGATGGCGCCTTCGCGATCGAGGGACACGGGATAGTGCGAGAGCAGCAGCGTGAGATTCTTCTCACCAGCCACGAGGCGGTTGAATTCGCGCTCATTCACCTTCGATTCCGCCCAGCCGATGGGATACTTCTGGTGGGAGTAGCGGATGATTTGATGGTCAGGCGAGTCCTTGCCGAAGCGGTCGATGTAGTACTTCTCGATATTCCCCAGCAACTCGGTGAAGAGCGGTGCACGTGGGCCGCCATAGAGCGCATCCCACTGCATGAGACCATTGCTCATCATGCCGCCGATGTGGCGGTTGTGCTGCACGAGCAGAACGGTGAGGCCTTCACGCGCGGCACGCACGGCGCAGGCGGTGCCACCGGCGGTCGCGCCGACCACGATGAGATTATAGGATTTCCCATTCACTTGCGCTGCGGGCACGTTCTTCGCGAGGGCGATGGGGGCGTTGTCAGGCGTGATGCCAGTCTTTCGTTCGGCTGTCTTCTCCGCGAGTGGCGAGAGGGCGGCTGCCGCTGCGAGACGCGCGCGGGCTGCGGTGTGCTCGGGAGAAGACTCCACTTCCTTGGAGCGGGTGGATGCGGGGACGAGTTCTTTCTTTCCTGTGGGCGTGCTCGCGGTGAAGCCGGAGGGCAATTTGCCATCGCGTTCCGACTTCGCGAGGGCGATGGGCACGAACTGCACGCCATCCACCACCACATAACCGTCCGCGCCCTTGTTGGTGATTTCGAGCGAGGCCTTGCCGCCTGCTTCGTAGCGGAACACACCGAGGGCGCGGGGCACGTTGTTTTGCAGGACCTCTTCGCGCTGGTTCACAGTCACGGTCTTCGCGCCGTCTGCGCTCTGGATGGTGACGGGCACATTCGTGGCGCGGTTCTTCGTGGCCACATAGAGGAGGCGCACTTCGTAGTCTCCGGGCTCGGTGATCTGCTGGGTGAAGGTCGCACTGGCTTCGCCCTGGTTCTTGTTGTCATCATGGCGGTAGCTCTTCCCGAGCAGCGGCGATTGTTTCTCGCTGGTGACCCAGGAGCCCTTGTACACTGCGGATTCATCATCCTGCACGAGACCGGCGGGCGCGGCGGCTGTGCACGGTGCGCAAGACAGCAGGCAAAACCCGCCAGCGAGTGCCAAGGTTCGCACATCGCAAAGGATGGAATGGTATATCATGGTACGAAGGTGTGTGAAAAAAGGTGCTCTGCTCGAAACGTCGCTTTGCGTCTTGGAGTGCGGTGGCAAGCGCTAAAGCGCGACACCGCTTTCGCCGGAGGGGGTGACTGGAAAACGGGTTTCAACATCGGGACATCCCGGTTGGTTTGCTTGCTTTGGCGAATTGTACCCCGTCCGCTCCGGCAAAAGCGGTGTCGCGTCCCGCAAGGGGCGGGGACTTGCCACCGCACTCCAAGACGCAAAGCGCACTGGTTCATCAGGAGGGTGCATTTCAGTTCTCCCTGGATGGTGATTTGATTCAATGGCGCTTGACCACTTTCACTTCCCCGCTGCCGCACCATCACCCACCTCCGCCACATACAGCCGAGTCCAGGTGCCGTTGCTCACATTGAAATAGATGCGCTTGCCATCCGCGCTGAAGACGGGGTGGGGATGGGAGCGCCGCCAGGAGCGGGCGCCGCCGTCGTTCTTGAAGGAATGCAGCAGGATGTGCTTCCCGCCGCGCGCATCGGCGAGCACGATGCCCCAGCTGTTCGCGTCGCCCCCGAACTTGTCCATGGTGGAGTCCGTGACGATGAGCTTCCCATCGGGACTGGCAGAGGGATGGTCACCGCGCACGGCGGGCAATTCGGGCAGGCGGGTGCCTTTGCCGTTACCGCTATCAAAGAGGGTGAACGAAGTCTCGACAATGGTCTTGCCATCCGGATGCCACGAGGGGTGGCCCCAGCGGTCGCTTTGATAAAGGAAGCGATTCTCCGCAATGCTGTAGCACACGAGGCCGAGGCGCTGGCTCGCGGCGCCGCCACGTGGGTCACGCGTGATGCCGGGGGCGGCGAGCTTGAAGAAGACACGGTCCGCCTTCGGACTCAGTACGGGGAAGAAGATGATGAAGGGCTTTCCCTGGAAGGCCTTGTCCACCCAGGGCGTGTACTTGTCCCGCACGGCCTGCGCGGTGAGTACGGTTTTGATTTCGCCGGTGGCGGAGTTGCAGAGTTCCAGGTTGGTGTGCTCACCCGGGTCCCAATGCTGGCCGTAGATGGGAACGAGGTCACCATTTGGCTGGCCCCAGCTGGAGAGACGGTTTTTGGCGAGGACGCGCTCCTTGCCGGTATCGAGATCCACGGCACCGACGAACCACGTGCCATCGCGCAGGCCGTGAAAGCTGATGCGCTTGCCGTTGGACAGCCACTGCTGGCAGGCGGCGCGATGCGCGTCCTCGGTTTCGAGATTCGTGACGAGCGTCTTCTCTTCACCCGTGGCGCGGTTGACGATGTGCACCTCACCGGTGTGGCCATTCAGCGCGGTGGAGGAGTAGAACAGGACTTGGGTGCCATCCGGGCTCTCCGGACACGTGTTGAAGTACGAGTGGATGCTGTGCCGCTCGGCGGTCTCTGGCAAGACAGAGCGAATCTTCACGCCACTGCGCCAGGGGGCGAGGGGATCGTCTTTCGCTTCTTCCGCGTGAGCGGTGGTGGTGGTGCTCGTGAAGCACGTGAGGGCGAGTCCTGCGAAGGTGAGAAGCGCGGGCAGGGTGGTGTGGTGAGAAGCGCGTTTCATGGTCAGTACAGGGCACGAGTTGAAGGAGACCGGTATTCCAAAGTAACTTCGGCTTTAGCCGAATCAGGAGCGGGGTGGGTGAGATATGGCAGCCGACTGAGTTCGGCTAAAGCCGAAACTACTTTGCTGGCGCCTCTGGCGCGATGGGTTGAGGAAGGATGCGTTCGGGTGCAATTGGCTGCGGCATCACGGGCTGGGCCGGGATGATGTCCGGCACCAGAGGCGCGGATGTGACGGCATCTGGCACGATGACCTGCGGTGCGATTACATCGACCGCGATGGTCTCCGGAAGAATTCGGTCCGGCGCAATGAGGTCTGCCGTGAGCGGCTGCGGCGCGATCACCTGCGGCGTGATGGATGCTGGTGCGATCACATCGGGGGTGATGGCATCCGGCACAATGGGAGCCGGGAGGATGGGATCGGGCGTGACCATGGCAGTAGAGCTGGACCAACGACGACTACTTGAGGAACGAGAGCGATCTCAGAAACGCTTCAGACTTGGCCATGCATTCATCATACAGCGGGGCAGTGCGCATGAGGTATCCGTGGGCGCCGCCCTCGTGGATGACCAGTTCGCTGCGGTTCCCGGCCTTGAGCATCTCCTCGTGGAAACGCTGCGCTCCGGCGAAGGGAGTGACGGTGTCACCGGTGCCGTGGAAGGTGATGGTGGGCGGCCCACCGGGCTTCACGCGATCTGCAGGAGAGAGTTCCTTCCACCTCGCGCCGATTTTCGCATTGCCGTAGCCTTGCGCTGAGGTGTCGATGACGGGGAAGAGAAGGATGAGCGCATTCGGCGTGGAGGAGACACTGGTGTCTTCGCCTTCTTCATTCACATCATCGAAGAGCGCGGTGCTCACGGCGACATGGCCGCCGGCGGAGCCGCCGCTCACGACAATCTTCTGCGGGTCGATGCCGAACTCACTGGCATGAGCGCGCACGTAGCGCACGGCGGAGCGTCCGTCCTTCACACAGTCAAACACGGTGTTGGCAGGTTCCTTGCCCAGCAGGCGGTACTCCACGCTGATGCCCACCATGCCAAGCTTTGCGAAATGCTCGGCGAAAGGATACATCCGGCTGGCCTGGCCACCGCGCCACCCACCTCCGTGGATGACGATGTAGCAGGGACGCTTGTCCGCAGACTTGAAGCCTTCCGGCTCGAAGACGTGCAGCATCAGGTCGCGGCTCACCAGCTTCTTGTACGCGACCTTGCGCGTGGGCTTCAGTTGGATGGCGAGCTGGTCGACGTAGTCCGGGCCTTGGGGCTCGACAGCGGGTGCGGCTGTGGGCGCTGGAGCGGACGTGGACTTGGTTTCCGCCTTGTTTGTTTTCTTGGGTGCTCCCGGCGTGTCGAGATCCGCCTGCACCTTCTTCTCTCTCCATTCGAGGATTTGTTTGTCCTTCAGCAGTTGGGTGCGCAGCTTGGCCTGGTCCACCTTCTGCACGGGCACGTTGTCATCGATGGCGTAGCTCGCGGCGGTGGCGGCGCTCTGGCTGCTGATCATGAAGACGGGCTCCATGCGGATGCTGCTGAAGGCCGTGTGGCTCGCAGAGAGCGCGAAGGTGACGAAGAGATTCTCACACTCGGCCTGCTTCGGCACGATGGCGCCGTAGCCGATGGGGTAGGGCGGGGCGCCATCGCGGCCGAGGGCGGTCTTGCCTTCGCGGATGACCACGCCGTCCTTCACAATGCGACGGATTTCATGCGTGTCCGTGCCGTAGGATCCGAGGCTCACGGAGTTCGGCGCGACTTCGCGGCCAAATGTGTGGTGCTCCGTCATTACGAGGTCGGAGACCATGCGGCGTGCTTCGCGGATGTAGAGCTGATGCGGCCAGCCGCCGTTGTCCTGGAATTCATCCTTCGGCAGGCCGAAGCGCTTCATGTCCTCCCGCACCTTCGCCGGCACCCGCGGATCGGTGGCGAGGAAGTAGAGGAGGCCGCGATGGTAGAGCTCATGCTCCTTCGCAATCTGCACGCGGCGGTCATAGCTGGCCTCGGGCCACTCCCAGCTCGCGCCGGGCATGTTCCCACCGAAAGTGGCGGTATTGAAGTCCCACTTGTCATTGGGCAGCGCATCATGCTTGGAGAACCAGCGCAGGTCCATGTCATCTCCCATGGCGATGCAGCCTGCGATGAAGCGCGCCACGAGTTCGTAGCGCTTCACATCATAACCCTCCGGAGCGATGATGGGGATGCGGTCCGCGGCGGTGGTGAGGCAGAGGCGGAAGCAGTAGGCCTGCACGCCGGGAGCAGGCTCACCCGGAGTGCCGGGCGTGCCGGGATTGAGGAGAGGGAGCAATCCACTGCGCGGTTCGCCGGGTGATACATAGGGGTCGAGCGGCAGGTCGCGGTCCCACACGCCCTGGCCGCCGGGTACACGTCCACTGGGGCCGGGCTTGAGGTGGTTGGTGCGGGGCTGGTACTTCTCCGTGTAGTGGATGCCGTTGTAGGTCTCCCCGTACTTTGCATTGCCCTCGCGCATCAGGGTGTAGGACACCTTCGCGCGCGCCATGAGGTCACCCTCATAGGTGGCATCGATGAACATCTTTGCCCGCACCACGGTGCCGTCTTCCATGGTGAGCTCGGTGATGCGTGCACCGTCTTTCTTGGCACTGGCGAGGCGGGCATTGAAATGCACGGGGACCTTCGCCTCCTTCGCCATGTCGGTGAAGACCTTCTCCGCGATGTGCGGCTCGATGGAGTACGCGCCGCCGGTGGCGGGTCCGCCGCCCTTGCTCACGAAGGGCTGGTCCCACGCGAGTGTTTTCCCATAACTGGCGACGAGTCGCGTGAAGTACTCCCGCGCAATGCCACCCACCGTGCGTGGGTCACCGATGTCCACCGCGCTGAGGCCGCCGGAGGTCATGCCGCCGAGGTGCTTCCCGGGCTCGATGATGACGGCTTTCTTCCCCATGCGGGAAGCCTGCACAGCGGCAGCGACACCACCTGAGGTGCCACCATAGACACAGATATCTGCCGCGATGACGTCAGCAGCGCGGGTGTATGAGGAGGATGTGAAGGTGCAGGCCGCGAGCAGGGAGAGTGCAGCGGTCTTCAGGCGTGGAAAAAAGGGAGTGGGGGAAGACGGAAATCGGGCCATCGTGAGGAGGTGCGTTTTTTGATGGAGAGTACGTGCCACAGTGAACGCGATGCTGGAAGGAGAATAGCTGGTCAAGTGGATTGACCAGCGGTGTGGCGTGGTGGTCCGCACACTCCGTGTGCGGTCAGGAGTCAGGTGGCTTGTTGTTGGTGATGTGTGCGGGGTGCCGCGGCAACTTTGCACCCACCGCATACGGAGTATGCGGACCACCATCACACCATCGCCAGATCAAAGTAATCCATCTCCATTGCCTCGCCGGATTCCAGCGTGAACTCGATCTTGTTCTTCCCATCCACGAGCAGCGCGGCCGGTACAGTCCAGGCGCGCATTTGTGCGGGGGTGCCGAGCATGGAGGGGTAGGGATTGGGGAAGGGCTCAGCGACCAGAGCATTCGCGGCGAGTTCGGTGCCGTTGATAAAGGCCTTCCACTTGCAGGTGGGGAACTCGGGGGCGAGTTGCAGGCGCAGGCGGCCATCGCGCTGCCAGCCGTCCTTCGGCGGGGCGAGGTCGAGGGTGAAGACGGCAGTTTCGCCGGTCTCCACCTTGCGGGGGAGAATGGGCGGGCGCACAAAGGGATTGTTCCAGCCGGGCGCGAGGAACCAGTGCTGAGGCTGCTGGGCGAGCCACTGCCTGTCCGCAATCTTGTTGAACACCTCAAATGGAGGCTCGCTGAAGGGGCCGCGACCCGGGCCACCGTGCTCGCGGTAGTAGGCGAAGTTGAAGGCACTCACGCCGTCCGCACCACGGGCATAGGCGAGGTGCGCGGTGGTGTGGTACTGTTCCTTCGTGGTGCGGCGGAAGGAGAAGGTGTCGTAGCCCGGCGTGAGCTTCGTCCCGTTCCAGATGGAATGACACAGCTCATGATACACCGACGCATCCGGGATGCTGGCGCGGATGGCAGCGAGGTCCGTCTGCTGCACGGTGAAGTAGCTCACGGAGAGATTCACCATGTCCAGCCCGGCGGCGACCATGCTGGGCAGGTGGATGCCGAGCGGATCATGCGCCTTCAGGATGGCGGGCACGCGCGCGCAGAGCCAGCGGCGCTTCCCATTGCGCTCGGTGCGGTCCAGCAGCGCACGCACATCACTGACAAAGGAGGTCATGATGTCACGCCGCTGCGCCTGCTTCGTTTCCTCCGGACGGAAGAAATTGTAGAAGCGCATGAAGTCGAGTTCGATGCCGTCGAGGTCGTAGTTCTCGCAGAGCTCCTCGATGAGCTTGAACTTGTGCACGCGCACTTCGCGCTCGGCCCAGTTCTGCACGAGGTCGTAGCCGCGACCCTTCTCTGACTTCTCACGCAGCCAGTACTCGGGGTGCGCCACGTAGTGCCGCGTGACGCTCATGCCGATGCTGGCGCCGGGCTTGTCCTTTGGCTCGAAGCCGGCGCGCTCCTTATGGTGCGCATCATTGAGCCGCACGGAAATGAAGCCCGCCTGACCACGAGCCTTGCAACGGTCCAGGAAGACCTGCACCACATCCCCGCCACGGAGCACGAAGTTTCCGAAGGAATCGGGGCCGGTGCCGTAGCGCTGCTGGATCCACTCGTAGTGCTCCTTGAGCGGAATGACCTTGCTGGGCCACATGGGCACCATGCCGAGGCCAGGCTGCAGGAAGTGCGCGTCCACCCCGGTGCCCGCGACTTCATCCACGGTGGCCTCGATCATTTCCTTGCGCAGCGGCGCTCCCTTGGTGCGCCAGGGAGCGATGCAGCTCGTGATGTTCGTGGCATCATTGCTGTAGAGCACCTTGAACGGTGCCTTGCGACCAGGGCCACTGGCGACATTGGCTGCGGTGGCGGGAGTGAGCGAAAAGGCGTGATGACCTGCCAGCGCTGCTGCCGTGGTGGCAGACGCGGTGCGGGTGAGGAAGTGCCGGCGGGAGAGAGGGGGCATGGGGGAGTGGGCAGAAGAGTCTGCGAAGCCTAGTGGTATATCGTGGAGAGAAACGTCGGGGGTGGTTGGGGAGCTTTCGGTTAAAGAAGAATTTGTGTGCGGTCGAGCGTTCAGAGAGAAGGAGAGCACACTCCCGGGAACGTCTCGTGACATGAAAGACACGCGGGAGGGGTGCGAGAGATGTGAGGTGATTCCTTGCGCGCAGCGCTTTGGAGTGCGTGTGCGAAGCACCGCTTTGGTTGGGAGCCAATGCGCGGAGCAGGGCGGTTTGTTCGACGCCGTGAGTAGGGGAGCGAGGGGTGGTTCGAAAACTCCACTGGCTGACGACGTGCATCTCCAAAGCGGTGCTTCGCACACGCACTCCAAAGCGCTGCGCGCAAGGTGGCACGCTGTTTGGTGAAAAGGGTCGCCGGGGATGCTGAAGGAGGTTCATGAGACGTTCTGGATGAGCCCTGTGCCCCATGTGGAGAAAATGTGCTTGCGCATTTCAGGAAACTGAAGATACTATTCTAGTTTCCAAGGTGCTATGAATGCGAAGCGAAAGACCAGCCCCACCGCTCGCAAGAGCGTGGCCAAGGCGGTAGCCAGGAAAGGCGGCGCAGGTGTTGCTGCGAGAGCGAGCGCTCGTCCTGCGGAGGCTGCCCCACCCGACAATTCTGACTCACATCCCGCACGCCAGCGCATCATCGAAGGTGCACGGCAGCATTTCTTTGCCCACGGATTCCGGGGCGTGACGATGGACGACCTCGCGCAGGAACTCGCCATGAGCAAGAAGACGCTCTACGCCCACTTCAGCAGCAAGCTGGAACTCGTGGAGGCCGTGATGCGGGACAAGCTGAAGCGGGTGATGACCGATCTGGAGCGGATCACAGGAGATGTATCGCGAGATTTTCCATCGGCGCTGCACGACCTTCTGGCTTGCATGCAGGAGCACACGCGGGAGATCACGCCGCCCTTCGTGCGGGATGTGAAACGTGAGGCGCCGCAGCTCTTCGCCATCGTGGAGCAGGGGAGGCGGGAGATGATTGCCCGCCACTTCGGCAGGCTGTTCGCCCAGGGGAAGAAGGAGGGCCGCGTGCGCAAGGATGTGCCGCTGGAACTCATCGTGGAAATCCTGCTCGCGGCTACCACGGCGATTGTGAACCCCACGAAGATCACGGAGCTGGGCCTCACGCCGCGTGAGGGCTACCTGGGCATCGTGACCGTGGTGCTGGAGGGCGCACTGATGCCGGAAGGGAGGGGGAGCTGAACATGATCACGATGATGCATGCGATGAAGATGACCATCATGAACCATCACACTCTATCAGGTGGCTTGCGGCTGATGCTTGTGGCCACGTTTCTCGCCGGCCTGACAGGTTGTGAGCGCAGCAACTCCGGCATCATCCAGGGGTACGTGGAGGGTGAGTACGTGTATGTGGCCTCGCCGCTCGCGGGCCAACTGCAGAAGCTGCACGTGAAGCGCGGCGATCAGGTGAAGGAGGGCGCGATGCTCTTCGAACTGGACAACATTCCCGAGAAGGCCGCGGTGGAAGAAGCGGAGCGCCGGCTGAACCAGTCCAAGGCCACGGTGGAAGACATGAAGAAGGGACGCCGCCCCACGGAGATGGCGGCCATCGAAGCGCAGCTCGGGCAGATGAAGGCCGCGCTGACCTATTCCGAGACCGAGATGAAGCGGCAAAGGCAACTCGCTGGCACCGGGGCCACCTCCAAGGAGGACCTGGACCGTGCGGTGAACCTGTATGACCAGAACAGGCACCGCGTGGCGGAACTGGATGCGGAACTGCAAACGGCAAAGCTCGGCCAGCGAGAGGACCAAATCATGGCTGCGGAGGCAGACATGAAGGCCCGCGCCGCGACGCTGGAAAAGGCGAAGTGGGACCTCGCGCAGAAACAGCAGACCGCCGCGAAGAGTGGTGTGGTCTTTGATACGCTGTATCGCGAAGGCGAATGGGTCGCGGCGGGCAGGCCGGTGGTGGCGCTGCTGCCACCGCCGAATGTGAAGGTGCGCGCCTTCGTGCCGGAGCCGGAGATTGGCAGCGTACATCAGGGGGACAAGATGGAGGTCACGCTCGATGGAGCGAGCGCTCCCGTGGTGGGCACGGTGAGCTTCGTCTCGCCGGAGGCAGAGTACACGCCGCCGGTGATCTACAGTCGCGAGAGTCGCAGCAAGCTGGTCTTCATGATCGAGCTGACTTTCGACCCGGAGGTGGCGGCGAAGCTGCACCCGGGCCAGCCGGTGGATGTGCGTCGCAAGTAAAACCCTCGAGACCCGCGCCATGCCGGAGAAGGAAGAACTCATCATCGATGTGGAAGGCGTCACGAAGCGCTTCGGCGAGCGCACCGTGGTGAATGACATCGGCCTGCAGGTGAAGCGTGGTGAGATCTACGGATTCCTCGGCCCGAACGGCAGTGGCAAGACCACCTTCATCCGCATGCTGTGCGGCCTGCTGAAGGCGGATGGCGGCAGCGGCACGTGCCTGGGGTATGACATAATCACCCAGAGCGCGGAGATCAAGAAGCACGTGGGCTACATGACGCAGCGCTTCAGTTTTTACGAGGACCTGAGCATCGCGGAGAATCTGGACTTCGTGGCGCGCATGTATGCGGTGCCGAATCGGAAGGATGCTGTGCGGCAGAGCATCGAGGAGCTCGGTCTCGCGGGTCGTGAGAAACAACTCGCCGGGCAGCTCTCCGGCGGATGGAAGCAGCGCCTCGCGCTGGCTGCTTGCCTCATTCACAATCCCAATCTTTTGCTGCTGGATGAACCCACCGCCGGGGTGGACCCGAAGGCACGTCGCGATTTCTGGGAGCGCATCCACCAGCTCTCGCACAAGGGGCTCACCTTTCTCATCACCACGCACTACATGGATGAAGCGGAGCAGTGCGACCGTCTGGCGTACATCGCCTATGGGAACCTGCTCACGAATGGCACCGTGCCGGAGGTGATTGATCAGGCAGGCATCACCACGTGGTCGGTGCGCGGAAAGGGACTCATTGCCCTCGCGGAAGACATTCGCGGGAAGGATGGCATCGGCCAGGCGGTTGCGTTTGGCACCTCCCTACATGTGAGCGGCACGGATGCGGCTGCGCTGGAGAAGGCCATCGCGCCCTACCGGAAGGATGGATTGCAGTGGGAGAAGATTCGCCCGGGGTTGGAGGATGTATTCATCCACCTCATGGAGCACTCGAAGGACAACTTCGCGAAGCAGTGATGCGCCGTATGATGAGTCATCCTATGAAATGATGTAAACCATGAGCACTGGACACACGAACTCCCGATTCTCCCTCACACGCTTCGCGGCGATTGTGATCAAGGAGTTCGTGCAGATGCGGAGGGACCGGCTCACGTTTGGCATGATGGTGGGCATTCCCATCCTGCAATTGGTGCTCTTTGGCTTCGCCATCAATTCGGACCCCAAGAACCTCCCTGCCGCCGTGCATCTGGCTGACCATGGTCCGCAGGCGCGCACCCTGCTGCAGGCCATCAAGAACAGCGGCTACTACCAGTTTGTGAGGGAGAGTGCGACCGAGCAGGAGGCGTTTGACCTGCTGGCACGGGGGGAGGTGCAGTTCGTGATTCAGATTCCGCAGAACTTCACACGCGACTTCCTGCGCGGCGACCGGCCCACCCTGCTGGTCGAGGCGGATGCGACTGACCCGGGCGCCACCAGCAATGCCATCAGCTCCCTGCGCACGCTGGTGAACAGCTCCCTGAAGAATGACCTCAAGGGGTCGCTGAGTTTCCTCGCGGGCACGGAGGGGCCGGTGGACCTGCGCATCCATGCGAAGTACAATCCGGAGGCCATCACGCAGTACAACATTGTCCCCGGTCTCATGGGCGTGGTGCTCACCATGACCATGGTCATGATCACCTCGCTGGCCATCACGCGCGAGCGCGAGCGCGGCACCATGGAAAACTTGCTCGCCATGCCCACGCGTCCGCTGGAGGTGATGACGGGGAAGATCATCCCGTACATCTTCATGGGCTATGTGCAGGTCACGGTCATCTTGATCGCGGCGCATTACCTCTTCCGGGTGCCCATGTCCGGCAGTCTTGCGCTGCTGCTGCTCGCCGCCTTTGTCTTCATCGTGGCGAACCTGGCCGTGGGCATCATGTTCTCCACGCTGGCGAAGAACCAGCTTCAGGCCATGCAGATGTCCTTCTTCTTCTTCCTGCCGTCGCTGCTGTTGTCAGGGTTCATGTTTCCCTTCCGTGGCATGCCGGTGTGGGCGCAGATGCTGGGTGAAGTCTTTCCGCTGACGCACTTCCTGCGCATCATCCGCGGCATTCTTTTGAAGGGGAATGGCGCGATCGAGATGGGGTTGCAGCTCTGGCAGATTGCGCTCTTCGCCACGGTGGTGATGTTCATCGGGGTGAAGCGGTACAAGCAGACGCTGGATTAGTCAGTAGTCAGTAGTCAGTAGTCAGTAGTCATTGGTCATTGGTCATTGGTCATTGGTCATTGGTCATTGGTCATTGGTCAGGGAGGCGCACGTCGAGGGCTGACTCCGCGAAGCAGGTGAACGTCAGGGTAAGGATAGGGAATCGGTGCCGAAGGCCTTGGACTGCGTGCAGCCCTGCTGCCGCTTTCCTCAAGTGCAGCCTGCTGCACGCTGCATCGCGACGAAGTCGCCAAGCTCTTCTGAACGCGTCACCTTAAAAGTGGGTGTCACCATCGCTGCAGCAGGCTGCAGACTCTTCAAAGCGGCAGCAGGGCTGTACGCAGTCCAAGGACGCTGCGCGTCACTGACTCTGGGTCATTCGCGTCTATCACCCTTCTCCATGGCATCACACGTTTTTCTCAACCTGACGCATAGGCGCATGAATGTGGAGATGCAGGCATGAGAGTGCATCCGTGATCACCCTCACGCCCTGGCATCGCTCTTCTGCTTCCACACATACCGCATATCCGGCTCGCGCTCTTCATTGCCCATGCCATCCGTCATGCGGTCGGCGATGAAGCCGTGCTTCTCATAGAAGCGGCGGGCGTTGGTGTTGCGCTGGAAGGTCCAGAGTTTTAGCTCGATGTTCTCGCGCATGGCGAGGCGTAGCAGGGCGGTGCCGAGGCCTTCGCCTTGATGGGCGGGATGCACATAGAGATGCTCGACTGCGCCGGGGCAGAAGGTGATGAAACCCATGGGCTCGCCCGCGATGCTGGAGACGGCCAGCCACGTGGCGACCGCTTCACGGGCGAGCATGCGGGTGAAGAAATCGAGGTCCTCCGCGGGTGTGTGCAGTGCGGGAATGTGGGGCAGGGCCGTGCGGAAGGCAGCACGATGCATGGTGGCAAGGTCGCTGGCGTCCTCCTTTCCCGCGCGACGGAAGTGGATGCCGTCCCGTGTGATGTCGTCGTCGTCCGTTATGTGCATGCTGGCCGCTGGCTCAGGTGTCTAGGAACAGGCTCATCACCACCACATCGTCATAGTGGTCATCCAGGAAACGTCCGCGTCTTTTGCGCCCTTCTTCTTCGAAGCCAAAGCGCTGGTACAGGGTGACGGCGCCCGTGTTCGAGGCATAGACCTCAAGCTCGATTTTCACCATGCCTTTGTCGCGCGCCTTGTCGAGCACCGCATGCATGAGTTTTGCCCCGAGGCCCTGTCGGCGAAATGGCTTTGCCACACCCATGCCCAAATGGCCGATGTGCGCGGTACCATGAGTGGACTCTCCCGGAAGGGCATCACACCAGCCTGCCAGTTGGCCATTCACGAGGGCGATGAATTGCGGATGGTCCATCTGCACATTGTTCCTCACAAAACTTTCCGTGCCTTCCAGAGGCGGCGCTTCCAGCATGGCGAGGTATTTGCGCTCACGGCACACGCCATCCAGCACGCGATGGAAGTCGGGAATGTCAGCCACCTGAATAGGGCGGACGAGGAAAGAGGCCTGTGAAGCGGTGCTCATGTGGGGAAAATGGATGACAGGAGCGTGGGAGACAAGAGGAGTTTGCGGTGGTGGAGTGATGGTTTGCAGTGGTTGAGCAGTTGGTTGAGAGGGAGGGCAGTGAGGCGGCGAAGGAGCGGAGTGGCGGGGTTGAGAAGGAGGCGTGTGGGTGTGTTCGTGTGCATTGGATTCAACGCAGAGACACAGAGACACAGAGGAACTTCGGAGACTGAGGGTATCAGTGCGACGGTAGGCGGTGGGAGAAGATGACTGTGCTGGGAGGAACGGCGTGGCGTGTGCCAAGAAGCAGTGAGTTCCGCTGCGACTGTGTGGCTGCCAGCAACATGTTTTGAAATGAGTGTGGCCTTTCGGCTATGCATACGTGTTTCTCAGTCTCCGAAGTTCCTCTGCGTCTCTGTGTTTGATTCGTCCTGCCGTCCTCACCCTTCGGTCTGCTTCGCAGTCGTCTCGCTCCGATCGGCGCTGTGTTGACGCCACTGCACTTCATCACACCCAGCACCCTTGAGCCAACCCACGCACCTCTTTCATGGCACGTTACTGATTCGACTGAGGTCGAAGCTACTTTGACTGGAATCAATTCGGCGTCGCCGCCTTCCATCCCGCGTTCAGGATGGCTGCCATCTCCTTCACCTTCTCTGCGTTCGCGGCATCCGTGGCGATGTTGGTATTCTCCTGCGGGTCCTTGTTCTCATCGTAGAGTTCCACACCCATGTTGTTGCCTTCACGGTCCTTCCACTCGGTGTAGCGCCAGTCGCGGGTGCGAACGCTGCGACCCATGATGCCTTCCTTACCAGGGCGCAGGTACTGGCTGAAGGCGGCCTTCTTCCAGGGCTTTGCAGGGTCTTTGAGAAGAGGGGCGAAGCTGGTGCCTTCAAGATGGGATGGGAGCTTGAGACCTGCGAGTTCGGCGAGGGTGGGGTAGAGGTCCACGAGCTCCACCAGGGCACTGCTGCGCTGGCCCGCGGCCTTCTGCGCCGAAGCAGGAGCGCGCACGATGAGCGGGACGTGCGTGCCGAGTTCGAAGTTGGTCATCTTCGTGAAGAGACCATTCTCACCGAGGTGATAGCCGTGGTCGCCCCAGAAGACGACGAGGGTGTTCTCACGCAGGCCCTGGCGATCCAGCTCGGCAAGCACGCGACCCACCTGGGCATCCATGAAGCTCACGCAGGCGCGATAGCCGCGGATGAGCTTCAGCGCGGTGGCGTCATCGATATCTCCTTTGGGTGGGATGCCGCCGTAGGAGCGCAGTTCGTAAAGGTTGTGAAACGCGGGCTCAGGCGCATCCTTCGTACGGTAGTAGTTCGGAGGAAGCTTGATGCTCTCTTCCGGATAGAGGTCCCAATACTTCTGCGGGCAGGTGAAGGGAAGATGCGGCTTCACGAAACCCACGCCGAGGAAGAAGGGCTGGTCTTTCACGCGATTGAGCGTCTCGATGGCCTTGAGCGCGGTCATGCCATCCGGATAGACATCATCCGACTCGGGCGAGGCTTCGAAAGGTGGAGCGCGCAGGAGCTTGGGGCGTTTGTCGGGCGGGAGTTTCTTGAGATTGGCAATGAAGTCATTCGACTCCTTCGTGAACCATTGGCGGTACGGCTCGCCGTGGTACCATGCGGGCTCGCTCCAGGACTGCGGGTCATCGCCGGGCTCACGCTCGCTGTGGTGGAAGATTTTTCCCAGGGAGAGGGCGGTGTAGCCGTGGTTCTTGAAGTGCTGCGGGAGTGTGACCACATCCGGCATCATGGGCCGGAGGAACTTGTTGTTCGCCATCACCTGTGTGGTGTCGGGCCGCACACCACCAAGCACGCTGGCGCGGGAGGGATTGCACACGGCGAACTGGCAGTACGCCTTCTCAAACAGCGTGCCCTCCTGCGCGAGCTTGTCGATGTGCGGCGTCTTCATGTGCGCCGCGTCGTAGCAGCCGAGTTCGGGGCGGAGGTCATCGACCGCGATGAAGAGCACGTTCATCGGGCGCGTTTCAGCAGCGTGCAACACGAAGGGCGCACAGGTGAAGAGAGCGGCGAGAAGCAGGAAAAAGGGCCGGACAGTCATGACGCGCGTGTAGAACGAACGCACCCGCGGGTTGTTGCGGGGAAGTTGTGTCGCGCTTCCTTCAGGATACAGGAGGCGCATCCTGCACGAGACGCTTGCCCATGGAGAGGACTTCATCCAAGTCGTAGCCGAGGGCGTGGTAGAAGGCGGCTGCGGCGGCGTTGGTGCTGCGTACCTGGAGATTGATTTTTGGGCAACCGCGTTCTAGCAGCAGACGCTCTGCCTCTGCAAGCAGCGTGCGGGCGTGACCACGACGCTGATGCGCGGGATGTACGGCGAGGTAGTTCAGCCAGCCGCGATGCCCTTCATACCCGGCCATGACGGAGGCGATGATAATGCCGTGCTCATCCTCACCCACGAGGAAGAGCTCCGGCTGCACTTGGAGCTTCCTCTGGATGTCTTTGCTCGGGTCGTTCCACGGACGCGTGAGCTCGCACTTCGTCCACAGCTCGATGACGGCGGCTTCATCTTCGATGCGGAAAGGACGGATGGTCATGACGGCGATAATGATGCCGGAGAGATCGATTTCAGGAAATGCATTTTTGCATGCCCGTGCGAGTCCCAATTGGGGAATTCACCGGCGAGGCGGTAGCCGTGCTTTAGATAGAATTCCGGGGCCTGGTAGGACATGGTGTCTACATGGGCGTGAAGGCAGCCGCGTCCGATGGCCATGCTTTCGGCATCCGCCAGCAAGCCTGCGCCGATGCCGATGCCGCGGAAATTGGGATGCACGGCCATGATGGAGATGCGCAACCAGGAGAACTGGGTGTGGGCGAGGAGGCCGCCGATGACTTCGCCGTGAGAGGATTTCGTGATGAGTACGAGGGGTTTTGACTCATGCTCCGGTGAGGTCCATTTCCGCATGAACTCGGCGTTGGCGCTCCAGTTGTGCTGGCGCAGCCACTCGCGAATGGGCTCGCACTCGGGTGCATCGTCATTCGCGGCGGGGGTGATGTGCCAGGGGGAGGGGGAGGGAGGCATCGGGGAATGGAAGTGATAGGAGTTCGAGAGACCTCAGGCAAGTGGTGATGGACATGGAAGACCCTGAACCGCGACGCGAAGCGTCCTTGGACTGCGTGCAGCCCTGCTGCCGCTTTCTAGAGTCTACAGCCTGCTGTAGCGATGGTGGCGTCGTCTGGTAAGCTTGTTGTCACCGGTGAATAATAGGCGACTTCGTCGCGGCACGACGTGCAGCAGGCTGCACTTCAGAAAAGCGGCAGCAGGGCTGCACGCAGTCCAAGGCGCTTCGCGCGTGGGAGTTCGTCGATAGGCGTTTTCGAACCCCACGAGTGAGTGCTGTCGCGAGTCGCTTGATATGAAGAGTATCCCCTACAACAACGTCAGCGGATTCTGCCGTGTCTTCAGCGGCAGCGTCACGCGCTGGCCACCGAGGCGGTGAGACTCGAAGACAGCGGAGATGGCTTCGATGGTGGTGCGGCCTTCTTGAGCACTGCACAGAGGATCACGGTCCTCCTTGATGGCGGCGATGAGGTCCTGTCCGGCGAGCAGGTGACCGCCGCAGAGTTCCTTCAGGTTCACAATCGGCTCTGGCTGGCCGATGCCAGCAGAGGAGATGGGAACCCACGCACGCGGCTTCGTCACAGGGCGGAAGGGGCTGCCTTCCAAATAATGAGCGATGGGCTCTTCATCGATACGCAGATCGATGATGCCGCCATTGCCGATGATCTGCACGCCGAATCCGGCGGTCTTGGCGCCCGCGTTCTGCACAGAGTCAAAGAAGACGGGCAGGCTGCTTTGCATCTCGAAACGCGCGTGCACTTCATTCCCTGCGAGAGGTCCGATGCCCTCGGCGCCGTCCACCACATCCGCCTTGGTCACGGGCTTGCCGTTCTGCAGCACGGTGGCGGTGCAGGCGAGGTAGTCGCCTGCGAAGAAGTTCGTGAGGTTCAAGAGGTGTGAGCCGAGCACCCAGAGATCGAGACTGCCTCCGCGAGGGTCTTCCTTGCCGCGGGTGCGGTACTCGAGCGGCTTGCCAATCGCGCCGTCCTTGATGAGTTGCACGATGCGCGGAAGCGCGGGGTGATAGCGATTGCGATGCGCGAGGGCGAGCTTGCACTTCGACTTCGTGCAGGCGTCCACCACTTCATCGGCTTCGACGAGATTGCGGACGAAGGGCTTCTCCAGGTAGATGCCCTTCGCGCCAGCAGCGATGGAAGCCATGATCATCTCGTGATGCTGGTCGATGTGACGCGGGCCGATGGAGACGATGTCGGGCTTCACTTCCTCCAGCATCTTGCGGTAGTCGGCGTAGCCCTTGCTGAGCTTGAGCTTGGCCTGGGCGCCTTCGAGTCCCTTGGCGTCGGCGTCCGCCACGGCAACGATTTCAGACTCGGGAATCTTCAGCCACATGGTGTCGAGTCCGTGGCCGTAGTTGCCACGTCCGGTGTGGCCGATGACGGCGATACGTGCTTTCTTATCAGCAGTAGCAGAGAAGGCGGAGGTGGCAGCAAGGCTTGCGGCAGTGGTGGAGAGGAAGCGACGGCGGTTCATGGGGCGGAGGGAAGTGGTGGGTGCAGGGAGTTCAACGCAGAGACACAGAGACGCAGAGGAAACTTCGGAGACTGAAAGTGCAGTTGCCTTAGTGAACGCAGGATCAGCAATGGTGCATGCTGAAAACTGCTCACTTCCTTTTTGAGTTCAGCATCTGCTGCACGCGCGCATTTTCTTTTTCCAATGCGGCAGGTGGGATGGGCATGGGGGTGAAGTCGGGAGAGGCGGTGAGTTTTTCGTCCGCAGGAATGGTGCGCCAGCGGAGATTGCGGAACCACACGTCCTGGCCGTGGTCCTGGAGCTTGATGTTCGCACCGCGCTTGCTGAGGTCGGCGCCGCGGATGCGGAGGAGTTCGATTTCCTTGGCCCACTTCGGGTCGGTGTAGTCGAAGTCGAGCACCTTCTCTTCATTCAGCCAGTGCTGGATGACGGTACCCTTGCCCACGATGCGGGCCGTGTTCCACTCGCCGAGGGGCTTCGTGGCATCCTTGCTCGGGGCCATGCAGAAGAAGAGGGATGCGGCGGCTTGGCGTGGGTTCTCGCCGTAGGGGCTGTTTACATTATCGAGCACCTGGTACTCGTATTGCGCGGGGCGGTAGTAGACGCCGCTGTTGCAGCCTTTGGAGACCTTCCACTCGAAGCGCAGTTCAAAGTCATCGGGAACGAACGCGGCCTTGTACGTGAGGTCGCCGCCCTTCTCCTTGCGGTAGAAGGCGCCATCCGCATCGATGACCCAGTTGCCCTTCTGCTCCCAGCCTTCGGTGGAGGTGCCGTTGAAGATGGAGACGAAGCCGAGGCGTTGCTCTTCCTCGCTGAGCGTGTTGGCAGGCTTGGCATCGACCTTCTCTTCTTTGACTTCGTTGACTTGATCGGTGGCTTTGGTTTGGGTGGTGCCTTCTTTTGCGGTGTCAGTGCGCTTGGAAATGCGTGAGATCACGACTTCCTGCGTGCGCTTGATGATGCCGTAGAAGATGCCGGGCTCCTTCGGGTCCCAGTCGAAGGCTTGTCCCTCGGCGGTGATGGGGATTGTGTCGATCCACTCGAGCACGGAGCCTGCGGTGGGGAACTTCAGCACGTACAGTTCGCGCCAGGTGTGACCGGTGACATAGAGCTGGCCCTCCGGACCATGCGCGCCACCGGAGCAACTGCTGCCACCGAAGTGTGAAGTGAGTGTGGCAGGGAAGACCCAGCCACCCGTGCGGCGCCACTCGGAGTCGAACTTCACGAGCTCCGTCCATGAGGGGTCGCGACCGGTGCGCGGCTTGTCCTTGGAATAGTGCGCGAAGCAGGCGAGCCATGTGCCGTCCTTCTGCGGCTCAATCCACGTGAGCGATCCCATGTCAATGCCGAGACTGTGCGAGTCCACATGCTGCATGGTGGAGGCGTCCCACACTTCGATGGAACTGGTCATGGGGATGCCGGGGAAATTCGAATGCGCGCAGTAGAGTTTCCCCTCGTGGGTGATGCCGGCATTCATGTGAATGAGCGGGCCGCTCTTGGGCTGCTTCCACTCGGTGACTTTCTCAAACGTGTCCTTGCGATACTTTCCGATGGCCGAGTTTGAGATGACATAAATGTGCGCGTCATCCACGGCCACGCCTTGGTTGGCCTCTTTGGCGGGGAAGCGGCGGAGCTCCTCATGCTGCCACGTAGTGCTGTGTGGCACGGCAGGGGGATTGGGCGGGTCTTCGGGGCCTTTGGTCTTTTGCTCGGGCTTGGGTTTGGGATTTGCTTCAACCTCGGCAGCAAAAGTGTGGGGTACGAGGGACCCTGTGGTGAGCCATGCAGCGAGCACGCAGGAGAGGGGAGAGGGAATGCGGAGGCGCGGGAGCATGAGGAGAGTGCAGGGAACGAAGGGAGTAGTGGGATCTTTGCGGAGGGATGGGGACGTTTTGAGAGAACACACAGCGCAGGAAAAGCCCGCCACTTACCAAGTCAGCCGGTGATAGGCACACCTCGCTGAGGGCTTTGCTTCGAAAAAATCCGGTGGGGAGCCGCTGCGCCGGCTTCCTAACTGGGGGGCGGAGGTGGCGTGGAACCAGCGTGCGGCAAGCTGCCGGCATCCAGACGCTCCGCCCCGCCTCCGCCCATTTGATTAGGAAGCCGGCGCAGCGGCTCCCCACCGGTGTATCAGGCGCGCAAAGCAAAAGATCAGAGGTGTGCCGTGGGCCTGCTTTCGGCGTGAGTGGCACTCGCTGTCATCCCGGAAGGTCTAACCTCCTCTCCGTCCTTGCTCCCTCCGCCTCCCCAGCGCATGGTCTGCCGCCTCCCTTCCTCCCCACTCGCACATGCCCTCAAAGATCACTCCCTGGATACTCGCTGCCCGACCAAAGACGCTCGGAGCAGCCATTGCGCCGGTGCTGGTGGGGAGTGCGCTGGGGGCGAAGCTGGGTGGCGAGTTTTGTGTGTGGCTCATGCTGGCCACGCTGGGCTCGTGCATCTGCCTGCAGATTGCGACGAATCTCTTCAATGACGCTGTGGATGGTATGAAGGGCAGTGATACGAAGGAGCGTCTCGGTCCCACGCGCATCACGGCCTCTGGGATGATGGCCCCGCGCACGGTGCTCTTGGTCGCGGCAGGTGTGCTGGTGGTGGCTACACTGCTGGCAGTGCCGCTCATCATCTATCGTGGATGGCCCATCATTGCGATTGGCATTCCGTCGCTGTGGTTCTGCTATGGCTATACCGGTGGTCCACTGCCGCTGGCGTATCGGGGATTGGGAGAGTTGTTTGTCGTGCTCTTCTTCGGCCTCGTGGCGGTCACGGGTTCCGCGTATGTGCAGAGTGGTCAGTGGCATGTAGAAGCTCTCGTGGCAGGGTTGCAGGTCGGCATGCTCTCCACGGTGCTGATTGCCATCAATAACTTCCGCGATGTGGATGAGGATACGAAGACGGGGAAGCGAACGCTGGCGGTGCGGTTTGGGAAGAAGTTTGCGCGGTGGGAGATAGTGGCACTCATCACGGGTGTTTTGCTTGTGGGAATGCTCTGGCTCTTCGCCATCTGGCCCGGCGGGATGCGCTACCCTCACGCATGTGCGTTGCCAGTGCTCTGCATCTTTCTGATGCAGGCCATTCGAAAGGACATCAAGGCCGAGCCATCTGAAGCATTGAATCGCACCCTTGCCAAAGCAGGAGCCTTGTTGGTTTTGTTCTCCATCTTGTTCAGTATTGGCTTTTCATTTGGGTGTCCGGTTTCAGCGTTGCGCTTGGCCGTTCCATGAATGTTCTCGAGGCGAAGGTGCTTGATGTTGGGAATCGAATTGTACGGCGCCACAATCTTAAGCCACATTCTCTCCACTATCATGTCCGCAGCATCGACCGCATTCGGAATCATCATGTCCACAATCGCGAGTGGCCTTATGTTTTTGGGGTACCTCAAGGATGGAGATCCAATTGGATTGGTGGGGGCAGTGTTATCGGCCATCGCTGCGATTTGCAGTTACCTGTCGTATCGTGCGTTCATGCGGAGCAAGAAAGCAAAGTAAAACTTGGCCTCAGCCCATTGAGCATCCACTACCACCCCTACACCCTCTACTCCCGCGGCTCGTTGAATGCGGTGTCGCGTCGGCGTGATTTTCATGGGGCGCTCATCAAGGTGGATGAGGTGGGCATTGGCTGCCTGCATCCGTGGCCGGAGTTTGGCGACCCGCCGATTGAGGAGCAACTCTCCATCCTGCGTGAGGGGGGCACGTCGAAGGTCATCGAGCGTGCATTGCACATGGCGGCGGTGGATGGCGCAGCGCGCCGGCGTGGGGTGAGTTTGTTTGCAGGATTGGAGATTCCGCTGTGCCACTATTCGTGGGACCAGAACCAGGCCAGTCCGCCGCAGATCAAGCGCGTGATCGACGAGGGGTGGCAGGCCATCAAGACCAAGGGCTGGGCGAATGTGGGTGAGGTCTTGCGCTGGATGGACAGCTTCGCCTCGAAGGACACCACGGGTGAAATTCGTCTGCGCGTGGACTTCAACTCCTGCCTGGAGCCGCAGCAGTTCCGCAACTTCATGGAGTGGATGACGCCGCGGGTGCGTGAGCGGCTGGATTATGTGGAGGACCCGTTTCCCTACGAGCCGGGAGCATGGATGGGAATGCAGGAGCGCTATCGGGTGCGGCTCGCGCTGGATAAACAACTGCGCGGCTCTTATGAAGGCTATGATGTGGCCGTGCTCAAGCCGGGACGCCGTGAATGGCGCGACCTCGTGAGCGAGCTGCCCAGGTACACGCGCGTGGTCATGACCTCCGCCATGGACCACGCGATCGGCCAGAGCTTCGCCGCCTATGAGGCCGCTGTGGCGTGGCAGGAGTTGGGAGAGAGGCTCGACCTCTGCGGGCTCAGCACGGAGCACCTCTTCGCGCAGGATGATTTCTTTGGAAGGATGAAGTCGAAGGGCGGCGTGCTGCAGGTGGATCGTGAGGGCACGGGATTGGGGTTTGATAAGGTGCTGAAGAAGTTGAAGTGGGAGAGGTTGTGAGGGGTTGGGGGAGTGGTGTGACGCTTAGTGGACTGAGAGTGTGGATGGTTTTTAACGCAAAGCAGCAAAAGCAGCAGAGCAGCAAGGATGAATTGAAGTATCAGCTGTCGGGTCAGAAGACCCAACGCCCACTGTCAGGCCGGAAGGCCTAACCTCCGTTCCTTCAGTCTTGGTTGCTTTGCTGCTTTGCGACAACGCTCAGGCCTGAGTTGTGGCCGCTTGTGGTCCTTCCCTGCATGATCACCATTGCCATTCGCAGTGCTCACATTCGTGCCAAGTGGCGTTAGATATCTGGAGCTCACGGCGTATCTATCCGTGCGCTGATTGAGATGCATAAGAGCCTCGCACTCTTGGCTTCTCGTGCAGCGTGCACGATAATGTCCAGACTCATTGAGATTCCTCAAAAAAATCTTTACTAAGTCTGGCATGATCGCTGCAATAGCTGCCAGCGAAATGCGAGACTCCCTGGAACACCCGGGGCTGGCATGTAGCCAGGCTCCTCCCAAGCCAAAGTCTTACGGCAGACCTCCCACTGCCGACAGCCCTCTTACTCTCCCTGCGGGACAGTCATGCCCCGTGATCAAAAGCCACACATCGAACATCAGATAACCAAATGCGTCCCAACAAGTTCATCGCGCTCGTGATGCCGCTGGCGGTGCTTACCACCAGCATCCCAGTGACTGTTTCCCATGCTGCGGGCCTCCCCCCCGGTGAGGTGACGGAACCCGTCCCCCAAGCCACTCCTGCACCAGTTCCCACCCCGGACCCGCTGCAGGCCATGCGCGACGAGGTGCAGCGACTGAGCCTTCAAAAGGAGAAGCTTACGGCGGAAGTCACCCTCGCCCAGGCGACGCTGGACAAGGAGCTCTCCGAGAGCAAGCTGGCCACTGCCCGCCTACAGGCCGAGCTGGATGAGCTCAAGGCTCGCAAAGAACTCAAGGACTATCAGGACAAGACCAAGCAGGACCAGGAGCTCGCCGCGCTGAAGAAGCAGTTCGAAAAGGTCACGCTGGAGAGCAACATCGCCAAGGCCGAGGCGGAGACACAGTTCGCCGCCATTCGCTCCGTGGAGAATGCCGCGAAGCTGGAGATCGCGAAGCTGGCCTCTGAGATTGACCTGGACAAGCAGCAGGCGGAATCGCGCAACTATGCGCTCAAGCAACCCATCTATCTGAAGGATCCGTTTCAAGGGAACAAGCTGGTGCTCTCCGACCGGCGCATCCCGCTGAATGGCCCCATCACCATGGCTTCGGCGGACCAGATTGTGGCTCGTATCAATTACTTCAACAATCGTGATCGCGAGCTGCCCATGTTCATCGTGATCGATGACTCGCCTGGTGGTTCCGTGATGGCGGGCTACAAGATTCTCAAAGCCATGAAGGGCAGCGAGGCTCCGGTGTATGTGGTGGTGAAGTCCTTTGCCGCGAGCATGGCAGCGTGCCTCACCACGCTGGCAGAAAAATCATATGCGTATCCGAATGCCGTCATCCTGCATCACCAGATTTCTGGTCTGGGCGGTGGCAATCTCACGCAGCAGCAGGAGTGGGTGAAGGAGATGAACGAATGGTGGCGCCGTCTCGCCGAGCCGGTGGCACAGAAGATGGGCGTGACTCGCGAGGAGTTTATCAAGCAGATGTACGCCCACGCCTCGACTGGTGATTGGAGTGAGTTCGCTGATGAAGCGCAGAAGCTGAAGTGGGTGGATATGGTCGTGGAAGAAATCGAGGAGACTGGCCTGCTCATGCATCCTGATGTGGGTGTGGGTGCCAAGGGCGAGTTGCGCACCATGGCCAATGACAGCGCTCCCGCCACGGGTCGCGCCACCGCTGAGGTCCGTGATGAAAAGGGTCGCCTCTACATGTCTCTCCCACGTCTGAATCCGATGGACTGCTACTGGATGTACAATCCCGATGGCTACTACCGGGCGGAGTAGGTGAGGAATGGAATGATGGAGAGCACCGTGGTGTGTTGAGTGAGTGAGTGAGGTTTGGAATGCAAACCGGCGCAGGCAACCCCTGCGCCGGTTTTTTGTGTGTGGGATACCGTGGTGAAAATGGTTGGTGCGTTTGAATGAGCGTGGCGTTACGCATGCGCCTTGAATAACTCTGGGGTTCTCTTGGCAAAGAGCGCGTCGTCTTCTTCCAAGGTTAGCTCTTCAGTGAAAGACATCGCATAGGCCCGAGGAGCGGGAACGAGGCGTTCCCGTTTCTTGGACCTTCCGCAATGCAAACGGCTCATGCTTCACACCCACATGACCAAGCCGCTATTTTAGGATGGCATGGATGACCGAAGTTGTGATGGCAATA
Source organism: Roseimicrobium gellanilyticum (assembly GCF_003315205.1). Taxonomy (NCBI): domain Bacteria; kingdom Pseudomonadati; phylum Verrucomicrobiota; class Verrucomicrobiia; order Verrucomicrobiales; family Verrucomicrobiaceae; genus Roseimicrobium; species Roseimicrobium gellanilyticum. Next base: position 412,744 of record NZ_QNRR01000004.1, read on the forward strand.
GGTGAACTTATAGAGCAAACGCCCTGCCCCAAACCATCCCGCCCTCCTCCCTGACCTCCCGGCAGCAGGGGTGTTGGAGCCCTCAGACAGGCCCGAGCCGTAATGTTCAAATAAAGCTACCCCTTGGGGGTCGGAGCGAGCCCATAGGCCCAAGGGCTTATATGAACGATAGTTCACCTTGACTGCACACGCAGCCTGAAGGGGCGCTCGTGTCCAGGCCTCTCAAACAGCCATTTCACTGGGGAAATCCAAACATTTGATGGAGCAATGGCCCCCTGATATCCGTATCAGGTTGACCCTGAAAAGCCGACTTTAGAGGGGTCGTAAAAAAATTATTTCATACTAGGCAACCGCAGGCAAACGCTGCTACGATTCTGAAGCGCATCTCGGGACCGTCAGGTTCAGGCATGCTCTCAACTGCCAACCAACTAACTCCTCAAACCATGAAAATCATCACGACACTGTTCGCAGCACTCGTGCTCGCCGCCACTGCGCATGCGGGCGAAGCCTATGTCAAGAACCCCAAAGCTCCCGTGATCCCGCCGCCTCCGGCTGGCTGCGATTGCTTTGGCCCTGGTCTTACCTTCGGCCTCTTCGGTGCCGGTATCCTTCCTGAAGAAGGTGAAGACGACGCTCTCGGCGGAGGTGTACTCGTTGAGTACTTCTTCAATGAGTACGTTGGTATTCAGGGTAGCTATGGCATCTTCGCCACCAACAGCGAGCATCATGAATTTGATGGCGCCCTGGTGCTGCGTTATCCCATCACCTCCATCTGCGTCGCTCCGTATGTGATGGGTGGTGGCGGCTATGCCACCAACTCCTTCGAAGAGTGGAACTGGTTCGTCGGCGGCGGTCTCGAAGCCCGCCTCCCCGAAGTGAACTGCCTCGGCATCTTCGCTGACGGCGCCTATCACTGGGGTGAAGATGACGGTGATTTCACCCTCATCCGCGTCGGTCTGAAGTTCACGCTGTAATTCGGGGGATAGCTCTCGTCTTCAGTAGAACAACTTGAATCATGGAAGGGAGCGGTTCGCCGCTCCCTTCTTCTTTTTTGTGGAGAAGCAAAGTGGTCACGTCGCACTACTTTGCGGATGCCTTCACATAGATTTCTTTGGGCGCGTCTTCGAAGTACTTGAAGAGGGCGGGGCAAAGCCATCCCTCCATATTCCGCTCGGGCCAGGTGTACCAGTTCCCGCTGAACTCGGGCCGGTTCCACACGAAGCGCGCGGTGTATCCGGGAAACGGATCGAGCGAGAACACCAGACGGAAGCCTTCGCCTGCATTGGGAATGTCCTCCGTGAGCACATCGAGAATGGTGTCCGCTCCACTGACGAAGGGTTCCTGCACGAGACCCACGCTGGGATCATCAAAGACCCAGATGCCTTCATATTTGTAGGGAGCGATGACAAAGAGGGAGTTCATGGAGGAGCGTGAGAAATGTGTGTGATGGTTTCAAAGATCGTGCATGTGTCGGGGAAAATCAAATGCGTGCACGGGTTGGCATGAGAGTGCTGGGTGTGGCGGGTTGCATTGGATTCAACGCAGCGCCGAGCGGAGCGAGACGACTGCGAAGCGGCCCGAAGGGTGAGGACGGCAGGACGAATCAAACACGGAGCCGCAGAGGGAACTTCGGAGACTGAGAATGAAACTGACTCGGAATGGAAATGCAGGAGACGCATTTGTATTTTTTCAGTCTCCGAAGTTTCCTCTGTGTCTCTGCGTCTCTGTGTTGATCACCCTGCACCCAAACTCACCCATCTTCAGTTGGTGGGTCGTGGGCCATGATACTTTTGCAGCGCCCAACACCTTCCCACTTTGCTCCCCGCCATCCCTCTCCATATTCCTCTTCCCTGCATCATCCCATCGCACGCCACCTCACTCCCTGAATGATCCGCAATCTCATCTTCGATTGGTCTGGTACGCTGGCAGATGATCTCGCAGGAGTGCTGCATGCGACCAATGGGGTGCTGGTGCATCATGGCCGGGTGGCGCTGAGCCGGGAGGAGTTCCGTGCCGTGTTTCGTCTGCCGTACACGGAGTTCTACAAGGAGATGCTGCCGGATGCCTGCATCGAGACAGTGAAGGAGATCTACATGGCGCACTTCCCTGCGGACTCCGCCGCCGTGCCGCTGCTGCCGCATGCGCGGGAGTTCCTGCAGTACGCCGCAGCCACGGGGCGCCGCATCGTGCTGCTGAGCAGCGCACCGGAGGAGCACTTCGAGGCACAGGCGAGAGCGAATGGCGTGCGGGATTTTTTTGAGGACGCCTTCTGCGGCGTCGTGGACAAGCGGGAGGGTATTCGCCTGCTGCTCGAAAAGCATGAGATGGCTGCGGAGGAGACGGCTTTCATCGGAGACATGCGACATGACATGGAGTCCGCCCACTCCGCCGGCGTGCTGAGCATCGCCACCTGCACCGGGTATGACAGCGCCGTTGTGCTCATGCAGGCGCATCCAGATGTGCTGGTGCCGGACCTTTCCCGGCTGCCGCGCCTGCTCGGTGGGTGGCATGTGCAGCTCGCGAATCATGGCCACCATTTCCCTGTCGCCACCGTGGGCGCGCTCATCACGAATCATCGGGATGAGGTTCTGCTGCTGCGTACCCACAAGTGGAGCCACCGCTGGGGCATCCCGGGTGGGAAAATCAAACGTGGTGAATCCTGTGAAACCGCCCTGCGCCGCGAGGTGCTGGAGGAGACCGGACTGGCACTGGGGGAGGTGACCTTCGTCATGGTGCAGGACTGTGTGGAGCCGCCCGAGTTCATGCGCAGCGCCCACTTTTTGCTGCTGAATTACACCGCCCGCTGCCTCGAATCGCTGCCGCAAGTCGTACTCAATGATGAGGCCGAGGCCTTCCAATGGCTGCCATGGGCGGATGCGATGCGGATGGAGTTGAACATTCCCACCCGCGTGCTGATGGAAGAGATGGAACGCCGCGGCCTGGCTCCCACCCAAGTGGTGGGCGCTCTCCAGCCCTGAAGCACCCACAGCCGCAGCCCCAAGCTCTCAACTCCCCACCCTCAACGATCCACTCTTCTGCCCCCCATGACTGGCGACGAAATCCACATCCTTGGCTTGGAAATGCCGGTGCGCATCGGCGTACCTGAGACGGAGCGCGCTGCCTGGCAGACGGTCCGCGCAGACATCACTGTCACTTTGGAGGGGGAATTCGACAAAATGCAGGATGAGCTTGATAGTACCCTCGATTATGAACGCGCTGCCAATGAGGCCACCGCCCTGGCGGCCTCGCGTCCCCGTCAGCTTCTCGAAACCTTGGCTGCCGACCTTGTGGGCCACTTTTTGCGGGATGATCGGGTCAGAGCCGTGGAAGTCCTTCTCCGTAAGCGTATCCTGCCTCATACTGATGCCGTGGCCGTCCGCTTGCGCCGGGAGAAGCGCTGACCGGGCTGTCGCGGTGCGATAGCATGTATAAGAAAGACTTGCGCGGGGCTGCCCTCGCATGTTTCTCTAACTTGGTGCCCGCGCTCCCACGCGGGAATGGCGATGTCAGACCGTCCTCTCAACCCAGACCCCGACCAGGAACTCGTAGTGCGTGCCCAGACCGGAGACACGCGGGCCTTCGACGACCTGGTACGGAAATACACGCCCAAGCTGTACGGGCTGGTGTACAACATGACCAGCAACCGGGATGACACTGCGGACCTGCTGCAGGACATCTTTGCGAAGGCCTACCGTTCCCTGAAGCGCTTCCAGGGGAAGAGTACCTTCTACACGTGGATCTACTCCATCAGCGTGAACATGACGCTGAACTTCCTGAAAAAGCGGAACCGGCACACGAAGCTCAGCCTGGATGACGTGGACAGCGGCATCCAGAATGATCCCGATTTCATCAAGCTCACTTCCGGGGGCAATCCCCTGAAGGACGTAAACATCCATGAGCTCCAGAAACGTTTGAACGAGGCCATGATGAAGCTGTCTGAAGACCACCGGACCGTCGTGACCCTCTACGACATCCAGGGTCTGCAGCACGCCGAAATCAGCAAGATCCTGGGAGTCAGCGAGGGGACCGTGCGTTCGCGCCTGTTCTACGCCCACAGGCAGCTGCAAAATTTCCTTGAAGAGTTCCGACAATAGATGAAAAACAAAACCGCCGTGGAGAGTAGAAACGCGTTAGCTGTGAACAACTCATGAGTGACTTCGAAGACATCCAGCGACTCATCCGCCTCAAACGTCACGAGCAGCCACCACCCGGTTTCGTGGACGATTTCGTAGGTCGGCTCCAACATCGGCAGAGAGCCGAATTGCTACAACAGTCCGCCCGGGGCCTTCTCTGGGAGCGAATCAACACCTACTTTGAAGGTCTTTTCGCTCCCAAATGGGGCTTCGCTGGTGCCACGGTGATGGCGCTGGTGGCTGTATTCTTCATCTTCAAGCCCGCCTCCTCAGGTGAGCGCGGCTTTGAAGTGAGCAAGGTTAAGGTTCTTGAAGGCGTGGAGCCCATCTCGCAGGAAGAGGTGAGCCGCTACCTGACCCTGCAACGCCAGCTCATGTCCCGCCACTATCAGGGTGGCTTCGGAGATGAGACCATCGCCGACCAGGACAGCAGCTACATCCTTCCCCCCATCACCATCCAGCATTCTGACGGCGGCCTGCTGCCGGCAGGATTCCAGGTGGACATGAAGTGAGCCGTCCCACCAGCGACTGACTGAACATCCTTTGCATCGAAGAAAGCGGACCTGCGGGTCCGCTTTCTTGTTTTTGGGTGGGGTGGTTGATGGGCGATAGTCCTTGGACGCAATCTCAAGCGCTCCCCCTCGCCTGCATCATGTAGTCGGTTTCAAGTGGTGAAAGCTCTTGATTGTTGTGAGTGGCAATCCAGATGGCATTCTCGATGCAAAAGCGGAACAGGAACTCGCCGAGGGACTCCGCGCAAATGCAACTGTCGGCGAGCACACCTTCATAGCGAAGCAGATCACCATCCTCCCCGACTTCGTATTGCATGGCATCAAAGATGTCCTTTTCGATGAAATACACACTGGCCAGCACCCTGACTGGTTTGTTGCGTTGGAAAAGCAGATACCACATCACGCAACACTGGGAGTCGTTCATGAAACGCACAACGTAGCTGTCCGGATAGCCCGGAAGCGGGGTCACGGCGTCGGAGAGTTCCAGGTAGCAGTCGGTGCACGTCGGTATCTGGACCTGTATCTCAGGCCATGTGATGAGCATCTTCAGTTCCTGAGGCACCTGAAAACCGAGTGACTGAAGCCCGGTTTCGATGCTTGGGAAGCTCTCCACTTTGTTTTCAGGACTGTCCAACGTGGAATTGTAGTCCCTTTTGGGAAGTGCCGAGAGCCAGTCGAAATTCGAACGGATCGGAGGCAGCGTCGGCAGACGTCGATACTCAACGAAGCCGTAGGTACCCTTTGAGCCCCACAACTCTCCATGTCCCGCCGTGATCCACAGGCGCTTGATGCTGTCTTCAGGAATAGGTGTCACCATATGCTCCTATATTCTAATGCATGCGGATGTGTAACCCTGACGCCAAGAACCGTGTCAGGCAAGCACAAGGGGGTGACGTGTGTGGGATACGCGGACGAACGCTGGGTGCGAACCAAGGGTGACAGTCCTTGGTTGAGAAGATGACATGGTAATTGAGGGAAAGGTGCGTAGAGTCCATGGAGCAACTTTCCGGCGTGCCCTCCGGGACGCCACGGAATTTTTTGCCATGTGATCCGGTGGTTGCGGTCGTCGATACTCCCTCCACGCACCGGCTACCGGCCGCAATCCCTCCGGGACAGAGCTTCGAATGCGTTACATGGTGGTCCGCCCACTCCGTGTGCGGTCAGCGGGTGACTGCATGCAGCACGTTGGGTGTGGAGAGGCGTCACTCCTGCTTCACCATCCTCAGCTCGCGTGTCGTGTTCTAGAGCTTGGGCTATCAAGGGCCATGCAGGCGTGACCGCACAACGGAGTGTGCGGACCACCACGCTGCATACCCCCTCTCACGGCGCCCTCCGTCCAAACTTCCGCTCCAGCTCCGGCAGTGAAATCTGTATCAGCGTCGGCCGGCCATGCGGGCAGCAGTAGGGCATTTCGCAGGCGAGGAGGTCTTCCAGGAGCTTCTTGAGCTCGGGGTCGCGGAGGTTGTCATTCGCCTTCACGGCGTGGCGGCAGACGGTGGTGGCGATCATGTCCTCGCCGAGGCGGAGGGCGGAGGTCTTGGAACCGGCGCCGGCGAGTTCGTCCAGCACGTCGCGGAGCAGGCCGAGGGGGTCATCGGTCTTCACGAAGGCGGGGAGGGCGTCGAGCTTGAAGGCGTTCGTGCCAAAGGGCTCGGCCTCGATGCCGAGCTTGTGCAGGACGGGGAGGTTGCGGCTGAGGATGTCGAAGTCCCGCGGGGTGGTCTGCATGGTGAGGGGGATGAGCAGGCGCTGGGAGGGGACGCCCTCGGTCTCCATGGCGCGACGCATCTGCTCGAAGAGCACGCGTTCATGGGCGGCATGCTGGTCCATGAGCACGAGGCCCTCGGCGTTTTCCATGAGGACGTAGAGCTTGTGCAGGACGCCGAGGATGCGGAAGGAGCCGGGGGAGGGGGTGGAGGATGAAGAGGGGAGAGTGGGAGACGGGGAGACGGGGAGACGGGGAGAGTCGGAGGCGGGGAGGGACGGAGATGGGGAGGGGGAGACGGGGAGATCTGAGGTTGCTTCCAGCTCGGGAGCTGGAACAAGCGCCGGAACGGGGGAAGGGAACGGTGTGCTGCTGCGCGCGGTGACGACTGCGTCTACTTCGTCTTCCTCATGGGCAGGGGAGACAGGCGGGCGCGTGAGCTCTTGCTTTGCCAGGGGTGCGGCGAAGGGTGTTGCTGCGGCCCCAGCGGTCTGCCTCGGCATCGCACTCCAATCCTTCCGCAACTCAAACTTCTCCCGCTCGGGAATCGCCAAGTCGGTCTGCACTTCCTCCGCGGCGGGAATCTGCGGGGCGCTACTCCGTGCCTGCGGCATGGGCATATGGCCGGTGGAGAGCCGGGTGGCGGCCTCCAGGGTGCGGCGCACGGCCTGCACCACGGCCTCGCGCACGCCGAAGCCATTGTGGAAGCGCACTTCCTTCTTCGCCGGGTGCACGTTGATATCGAAGGTGTCCGGCTCCATCTCCAGGTAGAGGAAGGTGATGGGGTGCTGGCCCTTCATCAGCGCCGTGTGGTAGGCCTCGCGCAGGCCGTAGGCGAGCGTGGGGCTGTCCACCGAGCGCTTGTTCAGGAAGGTGAACTGCATCTGGCGGTTTGCCCGGCTCACGCCGGGTCCGGCGATGTAGCCCTGCACGGTCACGCCCTGCAGGGTGAAGGGCTCCACTTCATAGAGTCGACGTGCCATGTCCGCACCGCACAGGCCCTCGATGCGCGCCAGCAGGCTGTCCGTGGCAGGCAGGTGGAAGAGCACCTCGCCATCCCGCACCAGGGTGAAGGCGATTCGGGGATTCGCCACCGCATGCACGCGGAACTGCTGCTCCACGTGCGCGTACTCGGTTGCCTCCGAGCGGAGGAACTTGCGACGCGCCGGTATATTATAGAAGAGGGACCGCGCCTCCACCACGGTGCCGGGGGCTCCGCCGTAGTCGCGCACGGCGTGCATTTTTCCTCCATGCACTTCCACTTCGGTGCCTGCCAGGGCATCTGGCTCGCGAGTGGCGAGGCGGAATCGGGACACACTCGCCACGCTGGGCATGGCCTCCCCACGGAAGCCAAGCGTGCGGATGGAGGCGAGGTCTTCCTTGGTGTGGATTTTGCTGGTCGCGTGGCGCTCCAGGCAGAGGAGCGCATCCTCGCGCCCCATGCCATGGCCATTGTCCACCACACGGATGAGCGAGGAGCCTCCGCGCTGCACATGCACTTCCACATGTGTGGCACCGGCATCGATGCTGTTGTCCACCAGTTCACGTACTACTGCGGCGGGTCGCTCCACCACTTCACCCGCGGCCACCTGGCTTGCCAGTGCGTCGGGGAGAATGCGAATTCTGCTCATCGTGTTTGCGTCAATTCAAATACTTGCTACGTAGCCATCATAGCGTCTTCCGCGCTCATCTGTCATGGGTTGCCAGAGCAATCCTGTGGATTTCGACGAGCTGCCTCTAGGTCTGGGATGCGCGATGCTGTATACTATTGTCATGTCATGATTGCCGTCACTGAGAATGCCGTCAAACACCTGCGCGAGCTTTTGGAAAGCAAGAACGCCGCTGCGGGCACGGGACTTCGTCTCATGGTGAAGCGTGGTGGTTGTGCCGGTCTTGAGTATGCCATGAAGCTCGACACTCCCGGCGCGGCCGACCAGGTCTACGGTGAGGGTGGCGTGCAGGTCATCGTGGACCCCGAGAGCCTCTCCTTCCTGGATGGCTCGGAAATCGACTATTCGGACAGCCTGAGTGATGGCGGCTTCAAGGTAAACAATCCCCAAGCCGAGCGGACCTGTGGCTGCGGCTCCTCCTTCGAACCTCGAAAGGCGGACGCCCCATGAACAATAATTGCCTTCCTAAATCCCCGGAAAATGTTACTTTTTATAGGGGAGTTGAATACCGGACCCTGGCGTGTGGCGGGTCTGACATCTGACTGACGATCAAGTTCCTCCATGAGCATTCACTTTCTCAATGATGGCTCCGACTTCCGCTCGCGCAGCAGCGGAGGCGGTTCGCTGGCCAAAGGGCGCCGCGACAACAGCCTTTTCTGGTGGACCATCCTCATCACGCTGCTGATGGGCTTGGCCACGTTTTGCTGGTTTTTCAGCATCATGGTCTTCAAATATCCGGAGAAGCCCTTCCACTACCGCCTCCTGACGAAGCTGGAGAAGCTGGACCCGATTCAGAAGTTTGACCCGCTGAAGATTCCCAACGGCGCCTTCGTGGGGCCGCGCGACCTCCTTGCGAAGTACTACAACTTCAATCCGGAGCAGCTCCATCTCGCCAATGATCTGCTGAAGCGGTCCTACATCATGAACTACATCGCCGAGAATCCGGTGTATGTGAAAGGGACCTACGTGGTGATGTTTGCCCGCCCCCTGAAAGAGGGGGACGTCATGCAGGATGGCTGGGTCATCCGTGCGCGCTCGGAAGAGCTGGAGGACGTGCAGGTGGAACTGCTGCTGCCCGGCGCGAAGTCGGCTGAGGCACCCTTCAAGCCCGACCAGAAATTCACCCTGGATAACAAGAATCACATCTGCTGCGTGATCAATGTGGAGCGCAATCGGGACACGGATGGCGTCTGCGCCACGGTGACTCCGCTGACCTATACCGGCTTCACCACGCCGGAGAAGCAGCCGATTGAGATTGCACCGCCGAAGAAGCTGAACATGGAAGCTGGCTGGCCTGTGCTCGCCATGGACCCACCGATGCCAGCCATCCCGGTGGAGGAAAAGGCTCCCGGCTCGGATGCGCCGAAGGCCATTCCTGTGGCAGAGCCTGTGAAACCCGCCAACACGGCTCAGGTGAAGGTGTCGCGGTAAGGGGGTGAGCGCGCTGGCAGACCGTTTGCATCGTGAGTGACGCCGCCACGCCTCCGTTTGCCTGGTGGCGTGCGCGTCGCATCCGTTACAACATCGGACTGGTGGTTGCTGGGATTCTAGCCTTCATCGCTTACGCAGCCGTTGGTTTTGTGATGCTGCCCGCAGACGCTGAATTTGAGATTACAGGCCTCACGATTCTTTTCCAAGGCTTCGGATATTTGTTCATGATAGGCGTCGCCAATGTCTTCTACTTTATTGGCCCACTGTCGGAGTTCGTGATCCGTCCTGGCGACCCGGAGTCATACCGGCGCACCTGTTTTCGACTTGGGTTCTGGTTTTCAGTGCTGCTGCCGTTTGGTATTCCCGTACTCCTTGCGGTGTTGGCGGTGCTTCGCTCTGACTATTGGAGGCATTCGGTCTGATGACGCAGAGACCCACGGGAGGGAAGCAAGCCCCATGACCAAGCACCGCATCTACACCATCAGCTTCGCAAGCGTGTATCCCCTCTACGTGGCCAAGGCGGAGAAGAAGGGGCGTGCGAAAGCAGAGGTGGATGAAGTCATCCGTTGGCTGACCGGCTACACCCAGAAGGAGCTGGAAACCCACCTGAAAAAGCAGACAGACTTCGAGACTTTCTTTGGCGAGGCCCGGCTGAACCCTTCGCGCACCCTCATCAAGGGCACCGTCTGCGGCGTCCGCGTGGAGGACATCGAAGAGCCCACCATGCAGGAGATTCGCTACCTGGACAAGCTGATCGATGAGCTGGCCAAGGGGAAGGTCATGGAGAAGATTTTGCGGAAGTAGCAAGTCTTCAAGGAGGGAGTAAATCCCGCCGTCCCTCGCATCCACTCACCCCATGCCCACGTTCCGCACCGAGTGCATCCTGGAGGCGTCGCCGCAGGCGTTGTTTGAGTTTCATAACAATCCGGCAAACCTGACGAAGGTCATGCCTCCGACGTCAAGACTGGTGGAGCTTCGCGCGGATGAGCGAGCCGTGGAAGGTGGTGTCATCGAGTTGCGCATGCGTGAGCTCGGCATCCTGCCCATGTGTTGGAAGTGCCGGTGGAAGCGCGTCGAGCCACCGCATTTGTTGGTGGATGAGATGATGGAGGGACCCTTCAAAACATTCGTGCATCACCACCGCTTTGAAGTGATGGATAAAATGCGCACGAGAATGGTGGATGAAATCCACTACGCCTCTCGCGGCGGTTGGCTGGGCCACCTGTTTGGCATCACGCTGTTTCGCATCTACCTCACGATGATGTTCGCGTGGCGGAAGAGGAGGATGAGGGAGCTCTTCGGAGGAAGTTGATGGTCTATGGTTGATGGTTGATAGCCTGAAGGCTGTGGATGCAGAATCTGGTCGGCACTCAACGTGAAGTGCACCGCGCCATCAACGAGTGAGAGCTGTTAGTCTCAGAGCTCGCAGCAAACCAGCTTGAGCTTCTTCAGGCTATCAACTATCAACGATAGACCATCAACTCTTGGAAGCTTCAATCCACTCCAGCGCCTTCTGATAACTGGCCTGCTGCAGGAAGTGGCGCAGGCGTCCATCAAGCTGTGAACGCAGACGTTGATGTTCTGCATCGATGGCTTCAGAGACTCCACGAAGCGCGGCAAGATGCGCCTCCGCATCGCGTTGGCGAAGCTCATGATCAGCGATCACCGCGAGCCGTTTTTTCAAAAGTTCGGCAAGCGTGTCAAGGGTGGGGGAGGCCGTGGACATGACTCAAGGAACCTCATTCCGCGCTGCATGCAAGGCTGCACAAGGCGTGGGGAATCACGAGCAAATCAGCAAGCCTTTTTTTTGAATTTTGACGCAAGGTGAAAGTTTGAAAAGAGTTTTCAAAATGTTCGAAGATTATCTTGTGACTTTCTCGAATGAGTCCTAAACGAGAGGGATGAATTTCAAAAATTTCGCCGCCGGGGATTGTGTGAGGAAGGAAACAGAAGCGAAAGAGTTGAGCCCCGCGGAGTGAAATTCACGACATCAACAATGCTTGCCATGAGCACGTCCCGTCGTGATTCTGATCCCGAGGAGGAGGATGAACTTCTCCCTCTCAAATTCCCTGGCGTACCTGAGCCTGGCCCTGAAGTGAAGGCTTGGAAGAAGGCCGCTGTGGATCTGAGCGGAAAGATTGGTGCGTTGAGTTTTGATCGTTGGTTCTCCAAGGTCAGCATCGAGCGGCTTGATCCAGCACCAGTGGTGCTGCGAGTGCCGAACCTGATGCACCAGTACTGGATCGAAGAGCACTTCATGCAGCAGTTGTCTTCATCCATCGCTGAAGTGGCGGGAGGACATTGCGAGATCGAGTTCATGGTGGTTCCCGAGACACCAGTTGAGTCGCGGCCGCAGCTTCGCGAAGCCGCCCGCAGCATGGACCGCCGCCGTGAGGCACCTGCCGTCATTGAGGCAGGCGCGGATGAGCCGCTCTTCCGTGATGAGGCCCGCTTTGCGCGCAGCCTTTCGGATGCGGGTCTGAACCATCGCTTCTCCTTTGACTCCTTCGTCGTGGGTCCGAACTGCTCGTACTCGTTTGCCGCGGCCCGTGCCGTTGCGGAGAAGCCTGGAAAAACGTACAACCCACTTTTCCTGCACGGCTCCGTGGGTCTGGGCAAGACCCATCTCATGCAGGCCATCGGCCAGGAGATTCTGCGGAACAAGCCGCGCAAGGTGGTGCGCTATGTCACCAGCGAGGCTTTCACGAATGAGTACATCGAGGCGGTGCGCCTCCACAAGGTCAATGCCTTCCGCCAGAAGTACCGCAAGGTGGATGTCCTCATGATCGATGACATCCAGTTCTTCGCGGGCAAAGGGGGCACTCAGGAGGAGGTGTTCCACACCTTCAATGACCTGTTCAATTCCTTCAAGCAGATCATCCTCACGAGCGACCGCGCACCGAGTGAGATCAAGAACCTGGAAGAGCGCCTCGTCTCCCGCTTTGAGTGGGGGATGACGACCATGATCGAGTCCCCCGATGTGGAGACACGCACGGCGATTCTGCGTCAGAAGATTCGCGACTGGTCCGTGCCGGTGGAGGATTGGGTGCTGACGCATCTGGCGGACAACATCCGCACGAACGTCCGTCGTCTGGAAGGCGCGCTCATGCGCGTGGCGGGTCACCTTTCCCTCTCATCTTCTCCGGGGGACCGCAGCAAGCCCACTGAGACTGCGCTCACCAAGGAGACGCTCAACAGCCTGTTGGCTGACATCCTGGAGGAGCCTGCCACCGGGATGATCACCATCGACATCATCCAGAAGGTGGTGGCCGAGCACTACGACATCCGGCTCGCGGACATGAACAGCAAACGGCGCCCGGCAAACATCGCCCTGCCGCGCCAGATTGCCATGTATCTGGCCCGCCAGCTCACCAAGTCTCCGTTCAAGGAGATTGGCGACGCCTTTGGAGGGAAAGACCACGGCACCATCATCCACGCCTGCAAAACCATCACCCAGCGCATTGCTGAAAGTGAGGAGTTCCGCCAGCAGGTGGCTGCTGTTACGGACTTGATTCGCAAGGCCGTGTAGGGTGTTGCCCCGGAAAAAATGAAACCCTGCTCCTCAGCAGAGAGGAGTGGGGGAGGCCCGCGTGAATACCCGACAGATCCCGACGCTGTGACGCGCAGCGTCCTTGGACTGCGGCAGCCTGCTGCCGCTTTCCCAAGTGCAGCCTGCTGCACGCTCCACCGCGACGAAGTCGCCAAGTCTTCAGGACGTGTTGCCTCACGTGTGCATGTCACCATCGCCACAGCAGGCTGTGGACTCTTCAAAGCGGCAGCAGGCTGCTGCAGTCCAAGGCCTTCGGCACAGCGTCTCGATCAATCGCTGACATTCGTGCGGCTGCTACCCCCAAACCACCCTCCCTCCACTCCCGGCTTTCAACCGGCAAAACGGGTCAAAATTGACTCCTCCCGTTGCTTGAAACTCTTCGGGTTAGCAGCCATGGGGTGCGGTGGCGTGGGTCGGGAGGATAATCCTTTAGACAGCCGGACGATTTCCGCCATTATGCTTGCTTAATTTTGGCCTCTCGCTAAGAGAGGTACGCAAGTCCGATCATGAAATTCTCGATCAGCAAGGAAGCCTATCTCAGCGCCCTCCAGCAGGTGCAACACGTCGTCAGCACACGCACCACGCTGCCGATTTTGTCCAACGTTCTCATCAAGGCGGGCAAGGGCGAGCTCCTTTTTGCCACAACGGACTTGGACGTGGGCATCAGCGGCACCGTGAAGGCCGAGGTGGAGGAGGGGGGCGCGACCACGCTGCCTGCCCGCCGCCTCGCCACCATTGTGCGTGAGCTCCCCGCGGATGAAGTCGATGTCTCCGTGGACGAAAAGAACGTGGCTCACATCCGCAGCGGCCCGAGTTCCTTCAAGCTCATGGGACTGGCCCACGATGAGTTCCCTCCGCTCCCGACCTTCAACGATGCCCGCGAGTTCAAGCTCGAGCAGCGCGTGCTCAAGGAGTGCCTGCGCAAAACTTCCTACGCCATCTCCACGGACGAGACTCGCTATGTGCTGAATGGCATCCTCTGCTCCTTCCGTGACAACATGCTGACCATGGTCGCTACGGACGGACGCCGCCTCGCGATGGTGGAGCAGGAGCTTGAGTTTCCCCAGAGCCATGAGGGTGACATCATCATCCCGACCAAGGCGGTGAATGAGATCCAGCGCCTCCTCGGAGACGAGGGTGAGGTCACCCTGAAGGTGGCTTCCGGCCAGGTGGGCTTTGATCTTGGAAACTATTTCCTCGCCAGCAAGTTGATCGAAGGGAACTACCCGAACTACCGCCAGGTGATTCCAGGAGAAAGCAAGGAACGTATCACACTCGAGCGCGAGCCCCTGCTCAGGACGCTGGCTCGTGTGTCGCTGCTCCTCAGCGACAAGTCGAACTCGGTGAAGCTCCACTTTTCCAAGGACAATCTCGAAGTGGTCGCCAACTCGCCAGACGTCGGTGAGGCCCGTGAAAGCGTGGCCATCAGCTACAAGGGCGTGGACATGACGGTCGCCTTCAATCCGGAATTCCTCATGGCACCCCTGCGCAATCTGCTGAGCGATGAAGTACACCTTCACCTCATTGACGAAATCAGCCCGGGTGTGATTAAGAGTGGCAGCAGCTTCCTGTATGTCCTCATGCCCATGCGTGTGAACTCCTGACCCCCCTTTCTCCCATGAAACACATCAACCTCCTGCGTTTCCTCGGTGCCGCCGTTTGCGTGACTTTCGCAAGCTGCGAGTCCACCTGGCCCTACGGTGCGTCTGACACGGAAAGCCGTCGTGGTGCCGGTTACTCGCTGGACAACCCGCCCTCCAGCCAGTCGCGTTACCTGCAGGGGCCTGCCAGCACGACATCCCCTGGTGCGGCCACCACGACCACCCAGACCACGGAGACGACGACTACCACGCCTCCTCCGGACTCGGTGCAGCCTTCCACGACCACGACGACCACCACCACGGAAACTCTTCCGCAGCCTCCGCCCCCGCCGACGACCACCACGACGGCTCCGGCGAGCTACGGCTCCCCGGTCCCTGGCCGCAAAGGCTTCGTCTATCCCCCCGGTTCCGACCAGAAGCCGGAGAACATGGTGGACGTGCGTGACTTCACCCCCGGCCAGAAGGTCCGCGACCCACGCACGGGCAAGGTCTTCCTGGTGCCTTGATTCTCCACCAGAGTTGATGCTTCTTTGACCCTCGGGCGCGTTGGCATCCCAACGCGCCTTTTCTTTCCTTCCCTGCGTGTCCATCGTGAATTCCCGCTTTCCTGAACGTGTGGCCATCCTGGCGCCCGGCCTCCTCGGAGGCTCGCTGCTGCGTGCCCTGCGGGAGCGCTGTGAGGGCATCCACCTGCGCGTGTGGGCGCGGCGTGAGGAGGCGGCCCAGCAGGTGGGGAAGGCAGGTATCGCCGACCTCGCCACCACGGATCTGAATGAGGCCGTTTCCGGTGCAGATTTCATCGTCCTGTGCATGCCGGTGGAGCACATGGCAGCGATTGCCAGGCAGCTTGTGAAGGCGCCCGTGAGCCCCGGCTGCGTGGTCACGGATGTGGGCAGTGTGAAGACGAGCGTGGTCTTCGCCCTGGAACAGATTTTTGCCGCCAGCCCCCTTCATTTCCTTGGCAGCCATCCCATGGCAGGCTCGGAGAAGGCGGGCTTTGAAGTATCTCGCGCTGACCTTTTCGAGGGCGCGAGCTGCCTGCTCACCCCCACCTTGCTCACAGACGCCTCCGCCCTGCAGGTCACTCGTGCCGTTTGGGAAAAGGTCGGGTGTCATCTCCGCGAGATTTCGCCGGAGGACCATGACCGCATCGTGGCCCGCGTCAGCCACATGCCGCACCTCGCGGCAGCCGTCGTGACCCTGGCGGCCCTCCATGACCACAAGGATGCGGCCTCCTGCATCGGCAATGGCTTCCGGGATACGACCCGTGTGGCCGCTGGCGACCCCGAGCTGTGGCGCGGCATTGTGGCGGAGAACCGGGCCGAGGTCCTGGCAGCGCTCACCGAGGCGCGGGACCGTTTCAATGAACTGCTTGCGATGCTGGAGAAGATGGATGACAAAGCTCTTCGCCATTTCCTTCACGAGGCCCAACTCCTCCGCCAGAGCGTGCCTGCCAGTCCCTGAATCATGTCCCAGATCAAAGTCCGCAAACTCAAGCACATCCCTTCCGAAATCACCGTCCCGGGAGACAAGAGCATCAGCCACCGGTCGGTGATGTTCGCCGGTCTGTGTGAGGGCACGACTGTCATTGAGAACTTTCTTCCGAGCGAAGACTGCCTCTGCTCCCTGTCTGCCATGCAGGCCATGGGGGCGGAGTGCGAAGTGCTGGAGACGGATGGCCGTGGCAAGCCAGTGAAACTGGCCGTCACCGGACACGGCATGAAGCTGAAGGCGCCTGCCGCTCCGATTGATTGCGGAAATTCAGGCACCACCATGCGTCTCATGTCCGGCATCCTCGCCGCACAGCGCTTCAATACCACCATGACCGGTGACGAGAGTCTTTCGCGCCGCCCCATGAAGCGTGTGGCGGACCCGCTGGCGCTCATGGGTGCCAAGGTGACAGGGCAGGGGGACAAGATTTGTGCGCCCATCACGGTGCACGGTGGTGACTTGAATGCCATCACCTACACCCTCCCCATGGCCAGTGCCCAGGTGAAAAGCGCCGTGCTTCTCGCCGGGTGGAACACGCAGGGCAAAACCTCCGTGGTGGAGCCCGCTGTGACCCGCGACCACACCGAGCGCCTGCTCGCCCACTTCGGGGTGAAGGTGGTGCGCGATGGCAATACCGTGAGCATCTACGGTGGCCAGAAACCCGAGGCAAAGGACCTCTACGTCCCGGGAGACATCTCCAGCGCGGCCTTTTGGATGGTGGCCGCCGCTGCCACACCCGGAGCCCAGTTGATCCTCAAGGACGTGGGCCTCAATCCCACCCGCACCGGCATTCTCAATGTGCTCGTCCGCATGGGCGCGCAAATCAGCGACAACGTGAACTACGCCGAAGGCGAACCTCGCGGCAACGTGGTGATTCACGGTGGTGAGCTGAATGCAACCGTGATCGGTGGCGATGAAATCCCGAACGTGATCGATGAACTGCCCATCCTCGCGGTGGCTGCGGCGCTGGCGCGTGGCACCACCATCATCAAGGACGCCAAAGAGCTTCGCGTGAAGGAGACGGACCGCATCTCCGCTGTGGCGCAGAACCTCCGCCTCATGGGCGTGCCCGTGCAGGAGTTCGAAGATGGCATGGAAATCACCGGCGGCATGGAGCTGACAGGTACCACGCTGACCAGCTATGGTGACCATCGTATTGCCATGGCCTTCGCGATCGCAGGTCTCTATGCCGAGGGGGTGACCACCATTGAGGACACCGAGTGCATTTCCACTTCCTATCCCGGATTCGAGCGGGACCTGGCGCTCTTTCTCAATGAGCCCCGGTTCCCCGATGAGTCCACGCCGGTGATCAACCGGGTGCCGCATGAAGTGGGTGAGCGTCTTTCCTCGCAGGACCCATCATGAGCAGCGCTCCCCAGGTCATTGCCATGGATGGCCCCGCAGCCTCCGGCAAGAGCAGTGTGGCACGTGAAGTGGCTGCGAAGCTCGGCTGGATCTATGTGAACACGGGCAACATGTACCGCGCAGCCACTTGGGCTGTGGTCGAGTCCGGTACCAATCCCGAAGACGAAGCCGCCGTACTCGCCGTGGTGCAGGGGACCGATTTCCAGTGCACCGTGGAAGGCGGCCGCAGCGTCATTCGCGTGAATGGCGCGGACGTGGAGTTACAGCTCAACTCGGAGTCCGTGAACCGCGGTGTGTCCTATGTGGCGAAGATTCCGCAGGTGCGCGAGATCCTCGTAGCCATGCAACGCGATGTGGGTCACACCCATCCCTCCGTCATGGAAGGTCGCGATATCGGCACCGTGGTATTCCCGGATGCGCTGGTGAAGTTTTACATCGATGCGAGCGAGGAAGTGCGTGCGAAGCGCCGCGGGCTGCAGGGCCATGCGGATAGCGTGGGTGAGCGTGACCGCATTGACTCCACCCGCAAAGTCGCGCCGCTGACGGCTGCGGCGGATGCCGTGGTGGTGGACAGCTCGGAAATGACGCTGGCGCAGGTGGTGGCACGAATCATGGAACTGCTCCATGAGCGTGGCGTGACTGCTGCTGCATGAACGACAAATTCACTGCGGCACATGAAGCTGAGCTACTGGTTCTTTTACAGCCTCGCGAAGATGCTCGCGCGGGGCTTCTACAACTACCGCGTTGTGGGCGACCCCACCCAGTTGCAGCGGCCGGAGGGTGTGCTGGTGGTGAGCAACCACGAGAGCTTCTTTGACCCGCCCATCGTGGGCATCGCGTTTGATCAGGAGCTGCATTACCTCGCCAGAAAGTCCCTCTTCAACAATCCCATTGCAGGCACGCTCTACCGTGAACTGAATTCCATTCCCGTCGATCAAGAGCGCCCGGACATGACCAGCCTGAAGACCGTGATCCGCACTCTGAAACAGGGGGGCAAGGTACTGGTCTTCCCCGAGGGCTCCCGTACACTCGACGGGGACATGCTTCCCGGTGAACCTGGGGTGGGTTTGATCGTCGCCAAGGCCGGCGTGCCCGTGCTTCCTGTGCGTATTTTTGGCGCACGCAAAGCCCTGCCTCGTGGCGGTTCCTTTCCACAGCCCTCGGACATCACACTCGTCATTGGCCAGTTGTGGCACTACGACCCCACGGCCTATGGCGATGCCGAGGGCAAGGATTTGTACCGGCGCATCAGCCAGGACTTGATGGCGCAGGTGGCGGACTTGCGGGCGTAGGTGGAGCCCTGCGCTGCTGAGGCCGCTGGCGGCTGATGTCGTACTGCATTGGTGTTCGTGTAAATAGAGCGCTTTGCGTCGTGGAGTGCGGTGGCAAAATCCCGCCCCTGCGGGACGCGACACCGCTTTGAACGAAGGAGTGCCGCGTGGATGAAGCGCCATGCTTCGATGCCGGGGGGGGCAGGACTGTGTTCGGCCCGGTGGCCGGTGTTCTTGCTGCTGGGTGCGGCGGGCTGCATTGGATCCAACACAGAGTCACAGAGTCACAGAGTCACAGGGGAACTTCGGAGACTGAGGAATACAGATGCATCTGTGATATTGCCTCATGGGCAGGTTCCTTCCTCAATCTCAGTTTCAGTCTCCGAAGTTCCTCTGCGTCTCCGTGTCTCTGTGTTGAACACCTTGCACAAATCCACACCCACCCGCAGCCCCACCTGACAAACACCCCCCACACGCTACACTCACCCCCAATGAGCACCACGCATCCCGGCAAGTCTCACATCGCGACATGGGCACTGCTGTTGTTGGCTGTCCCTTTGCTGTATGTTCTGACCGTTCCTGCGGTGATGTGCATCGTTGTCCGGCCACGTTGGAGTGGGATGGCCTCAGCACGGCCCAGCAAGACTACCAAGGGGTGGGTGACCGACCATTGGCCAGATTGGCTCAACGTCTATTGTGAGCCTTACAACTGGTTGGTGGACGAAACTCCGTTGGGTCCTCATATGCTCGGCTATCAACAATGGTGGTGGAAACTTTGCGATAAGTGAACTGCCCTGTCTGGCACGCATCCCCGCCGCTCCAATCGAAATCTACCCGCCACTGGTGACATTGTGACCTCAGGAAAGTGCGCGCTACACGCCCACGTATGCCTCCCTCCATGAACCCTTCCTCATCGTCACCGCTCTCCCGCCGTCATTTCTTCTCCGTGGGCAGTGCCGGCGCCGTGGCCGCCGCACTCGCACAGTCACCCTCCGTTGTTGCACAAGTAGCAGCATCCAGCGACAAGACCATCCTTCCCGCACCCAGCGGCCGGCGTATTCTCCTCTCCTGTAAGTTGGGCATGATTGCCAAGAAGGCCGGTGATCGTGATCTCACCCTCGTCGAGCGCTTGAAGATGGCTGGGGAAGCAGGTTTCGATGGCGTCGACTTCGACGAGGCAGGACGTTTCACCGTGGATGAAGCCCGCGATGCGGTGAAGGAATCAGGCATCTTTGCGCACAACGCGATCAATCACGACCACTGGAAGGTGCGTCTCACGGACCCGGATGCGAAGGTGAGGGAGCAGGCGCGCGCCAATATGGATCACTGCCTTCGTGTTGCGCACGCCGTCGGTGGCAGCGGCATCCTCATCGTCGTGGGGAAGGGGAGTGATGGTCCCGCAGAGGAGATTGAAGAACGCTGCCGCCAGGAAATCAAGAAGTCCATCCCGCTCGCTGCCTCGTTGGGACAGAAGATTCTTTTCGAGAACGTGTGGAACCAGATGATGTATGATCATGACGCCGGCCCTGAGCAGACCGCCGAGCGTTTCGTGAAGTTTGTCGACAGCTTTAACAGTCCGTGGGTGGGGATGTACTACGACATCGGCAATCACTGGAAGTACGGGCAGCCAGCGGCGTGGACCAAAGCCTTCGGCTATCGTGCCGTGAAACTGGACATCAAGGGCTTCAGCCGGAAGCAAAGCAAGTTCGTGGACATTACCAGTCCCGATGATGATCTGCCCTGGAACGAAGTGCGGGATGCCCTCGCTGAAATCGGTTTCACCGGCTGGGCCACCGCAGAAGTGCGCGGCGGCGACGTCGCGCGACTCACGGAAGTGAGGCAGCAGATGCAGAAAGCGTTGGGGGTGTAATCAAACGTTCGAGCGTCAAGGAATGGGGGCATTCTTGCCCTCATTCTCATTTCCCCCCCCCCGGTGAGTGCTACAACCACGCCTCACGGAGGAGCTGGCGCAGATGATGGGGGTGGCGTACTAGACGGGGACGGAGTGATGTGTTTGCCAAAGAACTTCTGTCCCCACCACCGCGAATAATTGGTGAGTGGACCGCGAAGAGGTGTGTGGTCTAGCAGCCACTGGTAAGGCATGACGAACGGAGTCATCCAAGCTTCCGGGGCCTGGGGCCTGCGCTTGCCCCAGTCTGAGATAAGGCCAAAGAGAAGAGGGGGCGCTGCCAGCAAATACAATAGGAGCGCCGCGACGGTCGCCAGCACCCAGCTGAGCCAGCGTGACCCATGCTTTTCGGAAGAAAAGTCTTCACTCATGTCTTTGCGTCCTCCGGCATCCTGCCGTCTTGAATAACCTTCTTCAACATCTTTAGGAAGACGGGAATCATCGGGTTCCCGTCGCGCTTCTGCCACACGGCGCTCACGGTCCATATGGACTTCATGTCGGGAATGCGGTGGAGTTGCACACCGGCGGCACTGTGAGCGCTGAGGGATTCGGGCAGGATGCTGTAGCCCATACCGGCACGGACCATGGCCAGTGCGGTGGTGGTCTCGAGCACTTCCTGTACGATGCGAGGATGAAAGCCCTGCGTGGCGCAAAGGCTCAGCATGTGATTGTAGAAGCCCGGGGAACGCGATTTCGAAATAACCACGAAGGGTGCTTTACCGCAGTCCGCCAGCCGCAGTTTCCTGCCGTGCTCCAGCCGCGGCGTCACCAGCGCGAGTCGGTCCTTGATCACCGGCATGGCGTGGAAGCCGCCGCCTGGTGGCAGCGGCATGCGCATGAAGGCGATGTCGATCTCACCCTCGCGCAATGCCTCCGCCTGCTCCGCGGAGGACATGTCCCGCAGCATCACCTCCACATTGGGCAGGGACTCCCGCAGGCGTACCACCACGCGCGGCACAACATCCAGCGTCGTGAAACCAAAGCCGATGCGCAATCGCCCGGCACGTCCCGCCGCCATCTTCCGTCCGCTCTCCAGCAATTGCTCGAAGCTCGCAATCACCCGCCGCGCCTGCGTGAGCCACGTCTCACCAAAGATGGTGAGACGCGTGCCGTGCCGCCCCCGCTCGAAGAGAACCGCACCCAGTTCCTCCTCCATCTTGCGGATCTGCTTTGTCAGCGCCGGCTGGCTCAGATGCAGTACACGCGCCGCACGGCCGAAGTGGAGCTGCTCTGCCAGCACGACAAAGGAGCGCAGTTCGTGAATGTCCATAACTTGAGGTTATCACGGTGATGAGAAAGCACCATTGGAATTATCAGCCCGCGAGCCTACCCTTCGTTATCATGAAACCGCGTCTGCCCAAGCTGTAGCCCTGCCACGGTACCGCATCGCAACCCACCCGCGCCTCTGCCTCTGACCAGACCCGCGCGGGCTCAACAAAGAATCCGTTACTCACGGAGCAAGGCCTGCGCCTGCTCATCAACCAGGAACCTGCAAAGAAATCTCACCCCCTATGACATCATCACTTCTCACGCCTCCAGTACGCACGACACCCGCCACAGTCTCGGCCTTCTTCAAAGGCACTCCCGCACTGCGCCCGGCTGCGAAGCTGGCTGCCATCGACCTGGATGGCACCCTGCTCGGCCCCGACCGGCGGCCCAGTCGCGAGAATCTCGCCGCCGTGGCCCGTCTGCAGCAACATGGCATCACCGTCGTCATCGCCTCCGGCCGCCATTTCGATGCCATTGCGCCCATCGCCACGCAACTCAGTGCGGTGGACTGGTACGTTTGCTCCCAAGGCGCGGAGGTCACCCATGCCGACCGCAAGACCGTGCTGGAGCGTCAGTACATGACGCGCACAGAAGTGGAGCTCGCCCTCGCCACGGGCGACCAGCTAGGCCTCGTCTCACTCGTGCAGGTACCCGAAGGCACCATCACCGATGCCGACTCCTCCCGCGAACCCCAGCTCGCATATCACGACAGTATCAATGGCCGCTCCTCACGCCGCATCCCCCGCGCGCAAATCCTCGAGCGCCAGGCCTACAAAGTCTTGTGGGTTGGCGCGCCTGAGTACGTCGCCGGCCTGCGTCATCTGCCTGAGGTCACCGCGCTCCCCATGCAGGCCCTGCACACCGAGCATGGCATCTTCGAGCTCATGCCTCACACCGTGACGAAGGCGAATGGCCTGACACGCCTCACCGCACATCTCGGCCTGAGCGCCAGGGATGTCGTGGCCTTCGGCGATGGCGAAAATGATATCGCCATGTTCCAATGGGCGGGCGCCTCCTACGCCATGCCCCACGGTCATCCCAACGCCCTTGCAGCCGCCAAGCGCATCGCTCCTGGAGGGGCGCCTGAAAACGCCCTCGCTCGCGCCATCGATCTCTACCTCGCTCAGTAACTCCACATCCTCTCCGTCGTCGTCCGCGACATCGTGCTCCTGCACTTTTACTTGCGCATCTTCGGCCGGCCCAGAGGGCTTTCATCCGCCCGTGCAGTGTACTTTCACCTGCACGGGTCTGACGTTTCACCTGCACACGCATGCCGTTTTGGCATGCATCACCACACCCCCCTGGCGTCCAGCACCTCTGCCCACCAGAAGAAGTATGTCCTCATGGGCTCGGCCAGGAGCGGGATGTCAGTCAGCAACATGTAAGGTCCAATATAGAACCTGACCCAGCCCGGCACATCGAATGCACCACTGGACGATGTAGTCCGGAGGAATGAAAAATAGAGCGGCGGAATGCTCAGTAGATACAGCAAAGGCAGCACTGCTGTGAGCGCATACCACCAACCGCGAGATGAGGATGCGAGAGGAGATTCAGGCATGGGAGAGTATGTGTCGGAGTCCTGCGAGCCTGTGCACTCTTCAATGATGTCTTCCCCTTTGATACTCCATGTCTCAGAATTGCTCACATGTACTTTTCTGCGGGAAACAGTCCGGTGCTTGTACCTACCGCAACCGCCGGGATTCAAAACAATCCTCGCATTCAAATCTCACCAGGGCATCCCATGCCGGGTAGTCCTTCGTGAGAGGCATGGTGGCGTTCTCAATGCCATGGGTTTCCATGAATCCGGGTGAAAGCAGGTAGGTGTGGGTCGCCTCTCCTTCCCAAATGAAGGAAAAACGGACCGCCTCCGCCAGATACGCCTCATGCCGCGCAGGCTCGTAGTCTGGCGAATACCATACTGCCTCACCACCTTGACCGCAGACTGGACATGAAATGCGCATGAGTTTTCAGCAACGTTGTTCGATGCAACATTGGCAGGACGTTCTGCGCAAGGCCATTCTGTGGGAGAAACATTCAGCCCGGGCGGTGCCGTGATATCTGCACTCTCTGAAGCTTCCCTTCCGCCACTCACTGCCCGCCCGACTCCGGCACCGGATCATGAGACACCATGATGAGTTCTCCCGTGGGGAAGCCCAGCGCCGCGGCTTTCGCTTTCAGCTCTCCCAGAGTCGCAGGCTTCATCTGCGGCGTGCGTGAGAGAATCCACAGGTAGTCCCTCGTGGGGCCGGATACCAGGGCGTAACCGTACGCCTTTTGATCCAACGCGATCACGTGGTAGCTCGCGTAGAAGGGTGAGCTCACCTTCACTTTGAAGCTTCCCGTGCCGGGGTCACCCAGCGGCTTGGCCAGGCCATCCGCTGTCTTCCACTTGCGCGACTTCGGATCGTACCCGCGATTCAGTACCAGCACCCCGCCATCGGGGCTTTCGGAGTAGGTCGCGGTCACATTCGTCAGTCCGCGTTCAAAGGGATGGTCCAGCCGCGCGATTTCATACCACCTGCCTTCATAACGCTTGACGTCGAATCCCGTCACGGGTGTCACGCCATCCGGCGCAGAAACGCAACTGGAGAGGACCATGGCCACGCCCAGCATGAGGATGGAGACTGCGCGATGGAGAGGAACCGGAGTGTGGGGAGCATGCATGAATGTGTGGTGTGGGGGATGAAACGGATGTGGGGAGGATGAGCAAATGCAGGGGCGTGAACATGAACGCGACCCTGCCTCTCTGCCTTCGCCTACGGATTCGCTTCTCGTGCCACCTTCCGTGGTATGCATGAGGGGATTCACACATCCCTGAGCACCTTCATCGTACTCACGAACGTCCACAGCCGCGTTCAGGTGGGAAGGCCGGAGGCCCTTCGTCCACCCGCGTCCGGCATCGCATCCGCATGAGGCTGACGTTCCACCTCACCTCACCTCTGCTCACCTCATATCAGGGTCTCCCATTCACCAGTCCCTCCCACCAGTACACATACTCCAGCATCACTCCGCTCACGGGGGATTCGTTGTAGAGCCAGAGACCGGGTTTCCCGTACCACACGACCACAGGGGAGGGGAGCTGGTCCTCAGGACGGTACTTCTCCGCCAGCACGAGGATGGGCGGCAGCGTCACCACATACAGCATCAGTGCCGCCAGAAAAATCAGCACCACCGTCCCGCCCGTCGTGCGGGCGTGTGAAGGAGGCCGTGCGTTCTCGCGCGAAGACTCGTCAGTCTGATGCTCACTCATGGGACCGGATCGTAGGGGGTGGGCAATCCCGTCGTCTTCAGGTACCACGTGTGGTAGCGCTGTGTCAGCGGCCACTCATGGATCCAGCTGTAGGGCTTGAAATACCATTTCATCAAGGCCGAGTCATCCACCGCTGGATGGGACACGGCATAGTCCACCACCGCCGGCAGTGTGAGGAAATACAACACCGGCACGGCGAGCAGGCCGAGCGTCCAGCCCAGCCACGGAGAGGCAGCACGCGTCTTCACCTCGTCGTTGGAGCTTTCATCATTCATGCGGCCCTGTCGTGGGTAAGTGGGGGCATGCCCGGTTCCATCGTGCTGCTTCATGCTGGAGTGTGCAAGCAACTCATGCTTACTCCAGCATGGACCGCCACCACGCGCCATACTGGTTCAGGGGATGGGCCGGCGGTGTTTTGTCCATCATCCAGAAAAAGGGACGCGCATAGACATTCAGCCATGCCGGAGGCCGCCGTGGCGTTCCCGGTGATGGGGTATACGAAGGAGGCATCACGGTGAAGAAGATAAGCGGAAACGTCAGCACATACAGCAGCGGCACGGCGACCAGTGCGAGAGTCCAGCTCATCCAGCGGGATGGGTGTCTGCTCAGGAGAGTCGTCGTTATTCATCGGCTGCGGCAGCGTTCCCGCTTCTGGCCATGCACTACTCCTTCACCGGGTGAAAAGCCCATCTGGAAACTTGAAGAGCGCGACCATGTGGATTTCGAGCATCTCGGAAAGAAGCTCTGGGGTCGCCATGACATGGCATGGTAACGCCCCTGGCCCCAGCGGCAAGTCGCAAGATTCCCTCGGCAAAACTCGTATGCATAGCAGAGGCCCACACCTGTGACGACCGACCCGACATGAAGCTCACCCCTGCCGCCACTCTCCTTGCGTCCCTCGTCCTCACGCTCCCGGCCATCGCCGCGGACTCTGCCTCTGCTGCACTCCCAGCCATGTCGCCGTCGAAGACTCCCGTCGACCCTCGCTATCCCACTGCCGCCGCCGTCCAGATCAACAACCTCCTCATCACCCACTGGCAGAAGAACAACGTCACGGTGAATCCACCCGCGAGTGAGGAGACTTACCTGCGCCGCGTGTATCTTGATATTATCGGCCGCATTCCCACGCTGCAGGAGGCGCGCGCCTATCTTGAGGATACCAGGCCGCTCCTGGAGAAGCGTGGGGAGCTCATAGATGAACTCCTGGCCAGCGAAGGGCACGCGCTGCATATGTACGCCTTTTGGGCAGACATCCTGCGTGTGCAGTCCAATGCGAATGGCGGCCAGGGGAACATGACCTCCAGGCCCTACGTCGAGCACATCAAGAAACGCATCCGCGAGAACCAGCCGTACGACAAGTTTGTTCACGAACTCCTCACCGCCCAGGGCAAGGTCTGGCACAATCCTGCCATTGGCTACTACATGCGCGACCTCGGCATGCCCTTGGAGAATCTCGCCAGCACCTCACGCATCTTCCTCGGTACCCGCATCGAGTGCGCGCAGTGCCATAACGATCCCTTCGACAAGACGACGCAGATGCAGTTCTACCAGATGGCGGCCTTCACCTACCCGCTGGAGACAAACTTCACCGGCATCTCCGCTGAGGACGAGGTGAACAAGATGAAGCGCGCCGCGGAGAAGAAGCCTGACCAGGCTGCGCAGGCACGCTGGCTCGGCATCATCTCGGAGAACCTCGGCGACTTCGTCCGCTACAGCAAGGTGCAGGCCTTGCCGGAGAAGCGCCAGCTGAAGCTCCCGCACGACTACCAGTACTCCGACGCGAAGCCCAAGGATCGCATCACTCCGCTGACCATGATGGGCGAGCAGGTCACCTGCGACCCGCAGAAGGCAGACTCCGTGAAAGCCTTCGCCGACTGGCTCACGTCTCCGCAGAATCCGCGCTTTACCACCGTCATCGCAAACCGCCTGTGGAAGAAAGTATTCGGTCGCGGCCTCATCGAGCCGGTGGATGAGATGATGGACAGCACCGTCGCCACGGACCCGGTGCTCATGCAGCATCTCGAGAAGCTGATGCGCGACTTGCGCTACGACACCCGCGCCTTTCTCGCCGTGCTCTACCGCACGGATGCGTATCAGCGTGCCGCCTCCCACGCCGAGCTGCAGCCTGGGGAGGCCTATCACTTTACCGGCCCGCTCCTGCGCCGCATGACCGCCGAGCAGATCTGGGATTCCTTCATCACCCTCATCCATCCCAATCCCGACCTGCCTCGCCGCCATGGCATTGATGCGGAGATGGCTTCACGCATCCTCTACAAGGGGAAGCTCAGTGATGCGCTTGACCTTCTCGATGCGCAGGAAGTTTTCGACGGCTCCATGAAAGCCGCACTCGCTTACGAAGCCAGTGCGCAGGAGTCCAAGGGGTTGAAGGACAAGTTCACCGCCGCGCAGAAGGCCAAGGACAAGCCCCTCATGGAGAAGCTCAATGTGGAAATCCGCATGCTCAGCTTCACCTCACGCACAGGCATCCATGAGAACGTCGTCGTCCCTGCCGTTGCCCGTCTCTACACCAAGAAGACCGGGCAGCCCGCGCCCGCGCCCATCCCTGTGCGTACGCCCACGCTCAAGGAGCTGCAAAACGCTGGCCAGCAGCGCGACTACATCCCCGTACCCGGTTATGATCTCGACCCTGCCATCGCGCGTGAAGAACAAAGGGCTGCTGGGACTCGCGATGGCCTCTTCCGTGCGGAAGCACGGCGCTACGGCATCGACCCCCGGGAGTGGGATGCCTACATCGCCACCCGTCGTCGCCATGCCATGGAGTGGAAGCGCGCTGCCGAGCTGGACTCTCCCGCACCGCGCGGCCACTTCCTCCGCGAGTTCGGCCAGAGCGACCGCGACATGATAGAGAACTCGAGCTCGGATGCCGCCATCGCCCAGGCCCTCGTCCTCATGAACAGCAGCCTCTTTGAGGAAATCACCAAACGCTACACCCAGCTCGGCCTCAATCTCGCCACCACGCAATATCCGGAGGACCAGGTGGACATCATCTACCAGACCCTCCTTACTCGCAAACCCACCACCACCGAGAAGGCTGCCTGGGAAAAGGCGAAAGCGCGAGGCTTGGATAAACCCGAAGACCTCATCTACGCGCTTATCAATACGCAGCAGTTTATCTTCGTGCAGTAGTGGGCCAGAGTAGATTTTGACAATTCAAAGGAGCGCGGCCTTTTCAGGTCGCAGGGTGGCGAGGTGAGGCGAGTTTTGGATTCTTCTGCACTCATATATATCCGCATTGTCTTGCGGGTAGCCACCCCTCGGGTTGAAAGACCGCGCTCCATTCGTTGATTTGCGTGTATAACGTGGGGGACACTACTTTCCGTCCTTGTCCGCGTCGCCGGGGATGGCGCGCTCCACACGGTCCCAGGCATCGCGCGAGGCGCGTTTCGCCTTGTCCCAGCCGAGGCGGGACTTGCCTTTCCGCTCCTCCCACATTCTAGCGAAATCGGATTCGCCTTCGTCGAAGTTCTTGTACTTCTGCGAACCGTAGGCCTCATAGCCCTGACGGTAGGCGGGCTCGTAGTCTTCGTAGGTCATGTTTGCGTCCGCATAGTCGCGCTGGTTCCAGTTCTCCCTCCAGTACGCCTCCTCCACGGTGGGGTTGATACCTTCCGCGGCACCCTTACCCACGAGTCCTCCGACCACGGCACCTACGGCTGCGCCGACAGCCATGCCCACGGGGCCTCCCGGGATGCCTGCTGCTGCACCGGCCACGCCGCCGCTGGCTGCGCCTACTCCCGTACCTACGGGATGCGCCCCAGGAGCACCGCTGATGGGATCTTCGTTGCGGGCGTCGGCCCGTGCCTTTTCGCGTTCTGTTTTCATGGAGTCAAATAGTAGGGGGTGTGAATCGATCGCTTTGTCTGCGAACACGCAAGCCTATTGAGGCTTGCTCGTGTGAGGCAGCAGTGGCGATTGCTGGCATTGCATCGCCGCCGCACATGTCCATGGGCGTGTTTATGGCATGGCACATGCAGCTTTTTGAAACTGCGACCTTTGGACTCGTGCAAGATGTCGCTCTGGAGTTTGCAGCTGATGCAAAGCCACCCTCGCATCGGGTGCACTGCATGGTGCTCCAATGAGCCATGCCTGGCTCTCCAGCTTTGCGTTTCAACTCAAAAGAGTGTTTCGCCACTTACCTCTTCACAAACCGCAACCACACCGGTGCGTTCGCGAAATCACCATCACCCGCAAACGCTCCTGCGTTCCAGCCGAAGTTCCGCGCGTCTTCTGGAAGGATGTCCGGCATCACATTCGCCACGAAGCGTGCGGGCTGCCCTGTCGCTGAAGACTCCTGCACCATCGCCACGAACTCATCGGACATCAGTCCTGTCGCAAACACCAGCACCGGTCCTGCATCCGTATGCATCGCCACGCCGGTGCCGCGCACGTTGCCACGGAACTCCTTCACGCCGCTCGCCACGGTGCCATGCACGCGCAGGCGCTTCTCGCCAAAGCTCGCTGGGTCTGAAATCGCCGCGCTGAACTGCGCCGTATCCAGCAGCGGTGTGTTCTTCTCTTCCTGGCGCTGCTCATACGCGATGATGCCGATCACCAGCGAGGCAATCGCGAGGTACAAGCCCCATAGATTCAACACCGGCTGCCAGCAGATGCGCCACTCCAGCGCGGACTTCTTCTCCTCGCTCGCATTTTCCGCGAGATGCTGAAATAGCGCCGCCTTCCCACGCTTGAGCACAAACCAGCTGAGCAGCCGCAGCAGGGGAAGGGGAAGCCACAGCGCCACTGCGGAGCGCAGCATCAGCACTTGGTGATTCGCATGGCAGGGCTCGTTCCATGCCATCACCATCAGGACTGCAGGCCCCAGTACCGCGAGCACATCCACGAGGATGTAGGAGGGGTGGGTGGTGAGATACGCATAGCGCATCTTTGCCCGTGTCTGTGCCGCGATGGCGCCGTCGCCCTGGTGCACCGGAGTCCATTCCTCAACTCGCAGCTTCGGCCACAGGATGTCCCGCACGAGGCACCGGAACATCCACAATCCCACCACCAGCACCAGCCAATAGTGCCACGTGATGGGCTCCAGATTTGGCGCACACCCACGTACGCCGAGGCGGTCCAGCACCTTCGCCACAAAGGCGCCCGTCGCCATGATCGCGATGAATACTGTCACCATCAGCTTGAGCAGGCTCGGCAGACGACGGACGAAGCGGTTGAGCGCGCGAAGCATGAGGGGGAGGAGCCTGGTCAGCGGTGAGTACCGCAGTTGAAACGCAAAGCAGCGAGGCAGCAAAGAGATTCAGGACAATTTGATGCCATATGAGCGTGGGATGAATCGGTGCGACGACAGCGCGCAGCAAGCTTGGTATTCTAACGCTTGTGTTCTTTGCGCTCTTTTGCGGCCATTCCCTCAGGACCTGCCGGGACATGGTTGCCTTTGTTCTCATACACCATCACCCACCACATCACGCGTCCCCGCCATCTGGCCCTCCCAACCAATGAGCCTTCACCCCTCACTCCCACTTCTCAATGCCGCCGCATCCTCGGCGGTGGCCACACGCAGCTCTCCACCCTGCCGCGCAGCGCCTTCAGTGGCGCCGGTCCCCAGAAACGGCTGTCGTAACTGTTCTTCGTATTGTCCCCCAGCACATACACAGAGTCCGGCGGCACGGTAAAGGTGGCGCCCTCGTGCGTGAGACCGCCGCCCGGCACAGCATAGGTCACATAGCTCAGTCCCTCCAGCGCCGGAGGCACGGAGCCATTCACCGTCAGCTTCCCGCCCACAATGGCAATCGTGTCCCCGGGAAGCCCTACCGCGCGCTCGAGGAAAATGGTGCTCTTCCCGTCCCGCGTTTCAATCGCCGGGACATCGCCGGTATTCAGAATCACCAGATCCCCGTGGGTCGGCAGGGTCCCACTCCGATACGCGCGCAGGTTCACATACACATAGTCACCCTTCGTCACCGTCGGTTCCATGGTATTGACGGACGCCTCAAAAATCCTCGAGCCGATGCCTACGGGCAGCACCGTCATCACAAGCCACGCGCCCAGGGCCACCAGCAGAGCGACCACCCCCAGCAACCCTCCTTTGAGCCAGGGGGATGTCCTTTTTCCTTTTGCGACCGACCCGCCCCGGGCATGGCCGCCACGGCTCAAGGCAGGGGAGGGTGGAGTGGGGGATGGTAGCGGAGATGGCTCGCGCATGATTGGATGACGTCAGGAGGCTGCCCCAGCACAGCATGTTTGCCGCAGGATGGGTAGCGAAATGCACGGCTGGGCCAGCTTGCGTCTCTGCCCCCTTCATCATTCACCACGTGCCTCCGCCAACTCTCATTCGAAAAAAATCTCCTGCAGCAGGCAACCACGGATCACCCCACTTTCTCCCACGCTCCGCTCCGCCGCTCCGAAGGTGGACAACCCCGCAGTGGTGCATCATACTGGCACGCCCCCAAAACCTTTTACCCCTTTCCCTACGCATGCCGCTGTCGCTGCTCACGCCTGTGTTTCGTCGTGTCCGTTCTCTCATCACCCATGGCCATGCGTGCAGGGCTGCGCTCGGCGTTTGCGCCTCGCTGCTGCTGACGAACTGCGCAGACGTCTACTACTACGGACCCGCCGGCGCTGTGTCTGGTCGCACGGTGTACCTTGAGGGCTACGACCCCGGCGACAGCCGCTACGCAGGCCAGCCCACCGATACGAACTCCTGGTGGCGCGGCGATGGCGTTCCGGGAAATCCCCACATCGTCATCTCCCTCGGCCAGCAGCAGGCGTTCTTCTACAAGAGCGGCAAACTCGTCGGCGTCTCCTCCCTCTCCACCGGGGATGTGGACCATCCCACACCCACCGGGAAGTTCACCATCTCGCAGAAGAACCAGTGGCACCAGTCCAGCCAGTACGGCGATTACGTGGACTACAGTGGCAACGTCGTGGCATCGAACATCGATCGCAACGTCGATCCGCAGCCGCCCGGTACCAAGTATGATGGAGCAAACATGCATTATTTCATGCGCTTCACCCGCGGCATCGGCATGCACGCCGGGTACCTTCCCGGCTATCCCGCCAGTCACGGCTGCGTGCGCATGCCGGTTGACATGGCGCAGGCATTTTTTCGCAATGTGACTGTTGGCACGCCGGTGGAAGTGCGCTACTAAAGCGCCCTCCTAAATGGAAATTTCCCCAGAAGAACTTCACGAGCTGATGCAGCGCCCCGGTCCGCGCGCCTTCCGGCTCATCGACGTGCGCGAAGAAGACGAGTTCCGCCACTGCAAGCTGGACTGGGCCGAACTCATCCCCCTGAACACGCTGCCCCAGCAGGCCCCCGCGCGCCTGCTGGATCTGGACCGCCCCATCGTGGTCTATTGCCACCATGGCGTCCGCTCCCACCACGCCGCCGAGTGGCTCCGCAGTGTCGGCTACAAGACCGTCTTCAACCTCACCGGCGGCATCGACGCCTGGTCTGACCGCGTGGACGGCCGCGTGCCGAAGTACTGAGGGGTGGGGAAGCGCAGGGAGGGAAGGAAAAGGGGTGTCAGGCAAACTTCCCCTCTCCGTCTTCGCTTCTGCTCCTCAAGTCTGAAATCTGAAATCTGAAATTCTTCAGGGAAGCCCGGAGGCCCTTCGTCCACCCGCGTCCTCCCTCGCCACCTGCACGGGCCTGACGTTCCACCTGACAGGAGATTGAAAAACGCAAAGCAGCAAAGCAACGAAGCAGCAAAGAGTCGATGGAGAAACCAAGGAGAAACCCAGGACGTTAGGCCTCCGGCCTGACAGCGTGTCCCATGTCACCTGTCACATCACCCGACGAGCTGGAGACGTGGCGGGGATTCTGCACGTGATGGGTTCCCCGCTCCTGCCCAAAGCGGTGCTTCGCACGCGCACTCCAAGGCGCTTCGCGCAAGGTGGCACCTGGGCATGATCTTTCACGGTGCAGAGGGCTGAAGATGTCACGAGACGTTTCTCAAGGTCGAGGGAGTGGTGGGCATAGCGAATCATGTACCTCGGCCCGCTTTCATCAGGCATGAGGAAGGAGCGCTTTGCGTCGTGGAGTGTGACGTGCCGAGCCCCGCCTTGCGCAGGTGCGTCTGATTAAGAAACCGTGGTGGATGAACAGGGGAATGGGGTATTGCGCACCACCTCAACGTACCAGGTCGCTTTGCGTCCTGGAGTGCGCGTGGCATAGGCCTCCCTTGAGGCCGCGACACCGCTTTGAACGGAGGAATCGCGTCCTGATCTCCTGGATGGATTCATTGGAACCCAGCATCCGGAGCTTCCCGGTGGGAGAGTATCTTGAGCATTGGATCGTGATACCTCCCCGCGGTGCTCATCCTCTCCGTTCAAAGCGGTGTCGCGCTAACGCTTGCCACGCGCACTCCACGACGCAAAGCGGTCCTTCCGCGTGCCACGTGAAAGCGAACCGAGATCATGGTTTGATGTGCCCGCAGATTTTTCTCTTAACCTGGCGCACATGCGCGCTGCGGGACGCGCCTCCCTACCGGATCTTTAAAAGCAGAGACTTTCTTCGGCGCAAGAACAGCCAGGGTGAAGCACCCCATACGACACACCGGTCCTGCATCTCTTCCACACGAGCATCCTTTTCCCCCTGCCTACCGCCGCAC
Organism: Roseimicrobium gellanilyticum; assembly: GCF_003315205.1. Taxonomy (NCBI): domain Bacteria; kingdom Pseudomonadati; phylum Verrucomicrobiota; class Verrucomicrobiia; order Verrucomicrobiales; family Verrucomicrobiaceae; genus Roseimicrobium; species Roseimicrobium gellanilyticum. Next base: position 446,492 of record NZ_QNRR01000004.1, read on the forward strand.
CTTGATCGCCGTGGAGGGGTCGCCTGCGCCTTGGCCCACGCTTTGCCCCATCGGTCCGAGCGTGGGACTGGTCTTGCCCTTGGCCAGCGCTTCGCGCACGGAGAGCGGCTTCTCACCGGTGTCTGCGGTGCCCGGAGTGCCCATGCCTACACTGCCCCCACTGCCCACGGATTCCATCTTGGGACCGCCCACTTTCATCTCCAGTTTTTCGCGATTCATCGACGCGATCACCACTCCATCATCTTTCAGCAGGAGTTCGCCTGCCTTTTGCCCAATCTTGCTGTGGTCACGCACATGGGTGATTCCCGCTTTGGCCAAGTCCCCCTGTAGCTTGGCCAGATGGCTCCGGTTACCCGTTTCCGTGGAGATGCCCGGCATCAGGACCACCTGGAGACGGCCCGGCTCCAGCTCTGGATCCACGGCCTTCATCGCCTCCAGCGCGTCTTCGATGGTAGGTATCCCCGAGCCATCATACACATGCATCATGGCGCCCACGTTGGTCTCCGGATCGAACAAGCACACACCCGTGCAGGTCGCCAGGTCGGCAGTGCGCAGCGCCTGGCCCTTCTCGAGTTTCGCCGCGACGACTTTCCCCATGTCAGCATAGCCCACGACTGCAGACGTGCCCTCGGCGCGATCCAGGACCGTCGGCAGCCTCAATTCCATTGCGCCCTTGTCCATGCGCTCGGCCTCTTCGTGGTGCCTTGCTTCTTCCAGCTCCGACGCCGTCGACATGTCCGTCTCAACTTCGAAGGACACCGCGTGTTCTTCCCGCAGCCGTTTCCCGGCATCCTTCACGCATTGGGCCACTCCCTTGAGCCATCCCTCTACATTCTTCGGCTGGTCGGTCAGGACGGTGTCCCCCCACTCTCTCAACTCAGAGAGGACGAGTTCATTCATGCGCGCCTCCTTGGAGGGAGTCAGCTCCATCTCGCCGATGAGCGTCTCGATGTGGCCCATCACCCGTGTCACCACCGTGGATTTCTCATCCAGATTGAGGGCCGATGCGATTTCTTCGGGTTCCAGAGGCATCTCTCACCGTAAAAAATGTTCGATGGCGTTGCAAATTGAAACTCCAATTGAAACTCCGATTGAAGTGGAGTGCTCGTGGCAAGTGTGAGTGCGACACCGCCTTGAACGGAGGAACGGCGTCCCGATGTTTTGGCAGGATTTCAACAATCTTTGGCGGGGCGTAACCAGACATGGTTCATGGATGCACCCATCATGAAGGGCGTGTGCTTCGTGTTCGCATGGAGCGCCGCCGTGTTGTTCAGAGCGGAGGCGCCCACGCGTGTTGGAGTCCATGACAGCCTGACTATCTTTATGCGCTTCGGACTCACCTTCCTCCCGCTCGTCCTCATGCATCTTCATCTGGCGCAGCCCATGAGCCACGGTGCAGACACGCTCAAAGAAGCCTCGCCCTTCCCCATGGGCGTGGGCATTCGTGATCGCGTCTTTGAGCTTCCGGGGGATTGGCCACTGCTCACCGCGCACTACGAATACGTCACTCCGGAGAATGACATGAAGCCCGTGGCCGTGCAGCCGCAGCCGGGACAGTGGCGGTTCGAGACCGCAGACCGCTTTGTCGACTTCGCGCTCTCCAAGAAACTCAAGGTCGTGGGCCATTGCCTCGTCTGGGCCAAGGACGATCGCACCCCTCCGTGGTTCGCCACGGATGGGGACAAGCCCGCCTCGCGTGAAGTGCTGCTCGCACGCATGAAGACCCACATCGACACCGTCGTGGGCCGCTACCGGGGAAAAATCGCCATGTGGGACGTGGTGAATGAAGCGCTGGATGACGGAAGCGCGTATCTGCGTGACTCCTCATGGAGCCGCGCGTGTGGTGAGGAATTCATCGCCAAAGCGTTTGTCTATGCGCATGCCGCCGACCCGGACGCCTTGCTCATCTACAACGACTACAACAACGAACTGGACGGCAAGTTCGAGAAGATGGTGCGGTTGATTGAGTCCCTGCATGCTCAGCAGGTGCCGATGCATGCCATCGGCCTCCAGGGCCACTACGAACTGGATATGGTACCCTTCGAGGCTCTGGAGCGAACCCTTGCCGCGATGCAGAGGATGGGGATGAAAGTGGTCGTGTCCGAACTCGACATCGATGTCATCCCCCGTGGTCGCTGGTGGGCGAACAACGGAGCCGAGCGCGCCACCCTCTCAAAGTACGACCCCTACAAGGACGGTTGCCCGCCCGAGATTCTCCAGCGTCAGGCGGAGCAATACGCGCGCCTCTTCCAGCTTTTCAGGAAGTACTCAGATACCATCCTGCGCATCTCCTTCTGGAACCTGCATGACGGCCAGAGCTGGCTGAATGACTTCCCCTGGAAGCGTGCAAATCATCCTCTGCTCTTCGATCGTGAGAAGAAACCCAAGCCTGCCTATCATGCCGTGATGAGAGAACTCAAGCCATGAGTTCTGAAGCTTGAGGCCTGACCCACCGGGTGTCCTTCGTTTTGACCCCACAGCAGTCAGGCACTCTTCCGTGAGCTACGTTCACTCCTCCCGGAATCGGAGTGAACGCAGTCCAGTGTTCATCTCACTTTGCTGCCCTCACCACTACGCATCCAGCGCATGGGTCGCATGCGTGATCGCGCCACCGGCTCTCAGCGCGGCGGCCACGATGGTCGCCTCCGTCAGCTCCGCTTCGGTCGCGCCGGCCCGCTTGGCATTGCCGCTGTGTATTTCGATGCAGTAGGGGCACTGTGTCGTCACGGCTACGGCCACGGCGATGAGCTCCTTGTACTTCACCGGGATCTCGCCCTCGGCCACGGCGAGCTTGTCGAAGGCCCAGAAGGCCTTCATCGCCTCCGGAGCGAGTTCTTCCATCTTCTTGATCCTGGTCAGATTCTTTTGCTGATACATATGTGTGAGTTCGTCTATGGTTCTTAGTTCATGATTCTTGACCGGTGGCTCAGACCTTCGTCGCCACCACCTCCAGATACTCAGCGGCGATCTCCGTACAGCCGGGGTCCACGGCGATGTTGTACTTCGTGTGCAGGTCCACCAGGTCCTTGCGTAGAGCATCCTGACCAGACGCCGTCAGCGACTCAAAGGCCTTCAGCGTCGGACCGTAGTACTTGCGGAAATACTCCACTGTCTCCGCAGGCGGGAAGGGATAACGCATGCAGCCTATCTGGCGTGTGATGCGCACATCCGTGAAGCCCTGGCGCAGGCGCTGCTGCACCATGTCTTCCTTGCCCCATTCCATGGGGGAGGGCACGCCTGCGGGCGGCGGCGGCACATGCGTCTTGAATACGCCGAACATCTTTCCGATGAAGCCCTCGGGTGTCCAGTTCGCCAGGGCGATTTGGCCACCGGGGCGTGTTACACGACGCAATTCCGCCGTCGCCTTTGCGGGTTGCGGCGTGAACATCACGCCAAACATGCTCACGGTGAGATCGAAGCTGCTCTCACGGAAAGGCAGCGCCTCCGCATCCGCTTCTTCGAAGAGGATGCGCAGCCCCGCCTGGGCCGCGCGGCTGCGCGCCTGGTCCAGCAGATTCGCCGCGATGTCGATGCCATGCACCAGGCAGCCATTCCCCGCCGCGATGACCGCGAGGTTCCCCGTGCCGCACGCTACGTCCAGCACGCGAGCGCCGCGTTGCATGGGCTGCCGCGACATGAAGTCCTCCGCGAAGTTCTCAATGACGCGGGCGATTTCACCGAAGTCTCCGGATTCCCAGGTTGCCTTCTGTTTGACCTTGATGAGGCCGAGGTCCGGCAGCGCCGGTGCAGTGTTGGGGGGGGTCTGTTGGTTCTGGCTGGGTGCGAGTGTTTGCATACTTGTTCTGGTTTGTCTAACCATGGCAAGATACCCAAACACCCCTCCGTCTGCTTGGCCGTGCGGCCCAGTCTTTTGACTGTGGAGTTCAGACAGGGCCTGCGCCTCGCAAAGTAGCTACGGCTTCAGCCGTATGTGTCGGGCTGCAGCGTCACTGATTCGACTGAAGTCGAAGCTACTTTGCATACTGCATCTTCGCTGGGAGTGGTGATGGCCCCTCAGCTTCTGTCTCCGAAGTTCCTCTGCGTCTCTGTGGCTCTGTGTTGAACCCACTGAACATGACCACACCCATCCATCCCGGAACCAACCCTCACGCTTAACCTCGTGCTCATCCCTCCACCATCCTTCTCCTCACTCCTTCACCTCGACATCCTTCTCCTGCCGGTAGGAGAGGGGTGGCACGCCGAAACGCTCCTTGAACACACGGCTGAAGTGCGACACATGCTCGAATCCGCTCTCCAGCGCCACCTCCGTGATGTTCATCCTCGAGTGGCGCAACAAATTTGCCGCGTGATCCAGTCGACGCTGTAGCAGCCATTTTCCCGGCGATTCCTGGAACTCCTCATGGAAGTCACGCTTGAAGGAGGAAAGGCTGCGATGGCACAGCTTCGCATACTCCTCCATGGAGAGATTGTAGCGGAAGTTCGCCTCCATAATCTCGCTGATGCCAGGTGCATCACTCGCAGCGACCCGGCAGAAATATGCCGCCAGCTCCGCGTTCGTACCGCTGGTCAGCACACTCATCACCAGTTCCTTCAGCTTCAGCCGCACGAGAGGTTCTGGAGGTTTCTCCATGGCGACCAGGTAAGTGCGCATGGACTGGAAGAGGGCCGCCAGCGCCACATCGCTCTCCACACGCAGCGCCACCTTGGTCGGCGCGCAGTTCTTGGTGCCGAGGTTCAGGCTTTCAACCACCTCGCGCACCGTGCTGCGCATGAGCGTGTCGGGGATGAAAACCATCAGCATGCACACATCGACCTCGAAGTGCTGCTCCGCCACCGTCGCGCCTTTCTTGAAAAAGACCGTCTCACCGGGATGCACCGTCCACACACCATCTGGCGTATGCCAGGTCTTTTTCCCCGTCACCACATGGACAAAGTAATCCTTCTCCGTCCAGTTCGGCAGCATCTTCAGGTCCGTGCCGCAGGTGTACTCGGCAAAGAGGAAATCACCGATCACGAGCTTGCTGTAGCTCGGGTTGTCACGCACCGCATCGTAGAGATTGAGCATGCTGGAATCCCGGCTGAGGGCAGGGAAGGCCAAGACCATACATGCGCCGGAGGAACTCGCACGGAGAACTTCCTTAGGCACGCCAGCTCCTTCCTACGCTTTCTGAAGTGCCGCAGCCGGCTCCCCCCTCACGAAGGGAAGCACCCGCTCGTCCAGGAGCGCCACCTCACCTCACCTCGCCGCACCGTCTCCATGGACGATCTTACCCCTGAGTCCGCTCTGTCACGAACTTCCCGTTTGACGCCCTGCTTTGTGCACGCGACCGTCGCAAACCATGGACAAGGATACGTGGGCCTTGAAACTCGGCAAACTGGCCACCGAAGCCAAGGAGCGACGCTCTGCTGCTGCGGCCGCCATGAACCGCACAGGTTCCCAGGGGGAAACCGTCCGTCAGACCCGCGCCCGCATGCAGGCGGAGGAGGCACGCCTGCAGGAGGAAGAGGCACGCCTGCAGGAGGAAGAGGCACGCCTGCAGGAGGAAGAGGCGCGTCGCCAGGACGCCATCCACAATCGCGCTTTGGAGAACGGCAATGCCCTCGAGTCTCTTCCAGAGAATCCCATGCTCCATGAGCACGAGCATCTGGACTCCGAAATGGCCGGCCTGCAGGCGCAGATTGGAGCGCTCGAAAGCGAAAGATCCAAGTTACAGGCAGAGAATAGCGAACTCGTGCGCGATGTGTTGAACTTGCGGGCCAAGGTGGAGGGACTGGAGACCATCGTCACCTCCCTCCGGGATGAGCTCGCCTTGCTGCGCTCGCAATCCCAAGGCCAGTCCAATCTGCGGAAGGCGGCGACGCACCACGTCACTCAGCAGATGCACCGTAAAAGATCGAAGTGACCTTTCCCTTCGTGAAGTGGAACTGGAGCCCGCCGTACACCGTGCCGGCGATGAAGACGCTCCCCGCCTTGCTCATCTCCTTGTCCTCATAGCTGCCGTACACCGCGCGCACCTCCGCCTCCGTGCTGCCCAGGCCGATGCCCTTCGCCGTCTTCTTGGCCGCATCCCACGGGGCTTGCGCGGTGAACATGAGCACGCGCTTGCTGCCACCTTTTTTCTCAGAGACCATCTCTGCCACGATGCCGGACTTCGGCCAGGACCACTGCTGCACGTATTCGCCCAGCGCCTCCCATTCGATGTCCTTGCCCATCTTCTCCGGCTTGCCCAGCAGCGCCGTGATGTCCTTCGCGCTCATCTCCAGCTTCAGCCCGCCGAGCGAGTCCTCATTCATCAGCTTGAACCCACGCTCCGCAGGGTCCTGCGACGCCTCCTGAGCGGGCAGGGGAGTCGTGGTCATGGTGAGCATGGCCGAGGCGAGAAGTGCTGCCGCGCCGAGCATGCTCGCACTCTTGCTCGTGAAATAGCTCCGGGACGTTGCCTTCATCTCAGTCATGGGAAAGTTCATAGATGGTACAGCATTCATGTCAGAAGTGGAGGGGTTGTGACAGGAGAGAGCAGTGGGAATGCTGCCCGCTGGACAAACCAGCACAGGTGAGGCATTTTTGCGACTTCGCATTCGGTGAGGTATCGGCATGGCTATTCCCAGAAAAGGTTCCAGAGGCATCAAGGTGGACGGTGTGTCCTATCGCTGGCGCATCCGGCGCAAGCCTTCGTATGAGCAGGAGTGTTTTAGTGATACGTTTTCAGTCGGTGTGGAGTGGGCGGATCCTCGTTCGCGCTCTGTGCTGGTGTTGGAATCTGCCTACGCCCGATTGGACAGCATCATGGGCATGCGTCCGAGCTCCGAGCCGATCACGCCGCAGATCATTGCCAGCTCGATTCGTGCTGCCCTGTCCAAAGGCTGGCAGCCGGGAGTGAAGGGCTCCGCCTTCAAGCATCCGCTGCTCGCAGGTCCCATTGATCCAGAGTGGCGTGGATTTCGAAGTTGCTCCGGCACATGATTTCCAAGATCGGGGAAAGTCCTTGGCGATCTCGTGAAGGGCAGCCGCCTCCATTCCATACTCTCTCCGCATGCTCGTCCTCAGCGAAGCCTCACCCCAGCTCCCACCCTCTGCCAGCGCCTCGGACATCCAGCGCTCCACGGAGGCAGCGCAGCTCGCGGGATGCAAGGTGTATCATATCCCACAGGATTTGCCGGAGGGTGTATCAGCCGAGGACGCGCTCTGGCACATCCCCATGCAGGAGCAGAAGACGGCGGCCATCTGGATTGGCTACATCCCACTGCCCTCCCACTATGAGGCCATCCACGCTGCGGCGCTCGCGAAGAACATCCGCATCATCAATGCACCGGCCGAATTCCGCCGCGCCGAGGAGTTTGACCGTTTCTACCCGCGGCTCGCCGAGATCACGGCTCGGAGCGCCGTGGCAGACTCCATCGAGACTTGTGAAGCGGCCGCCGTGCAGATTGGTTACCCCGTCTTTGTAAAAGGCACCATCCAATCCCTGAAGTCGAAGGGGGTGGACGCTTGCGTGGCGCACGATGCCGCCCAGCTCCGCGACATCGCGGGGCGCATCCTGCAGAGTTATCGTCGCTCCCTGGGGAAAGTGATTGTCCGCGAGCTCGTCTCCCTGCGCCACAGCCGCACGGGTCCGGGAGGCTTTCCTCTCGGCCGCGAGTACCGTGTATTCGTGCTACAGGGTGAGGTCGTGGGGCTTGGGTACTACTGGGAGGGAGACGATGAACTGGCTGCGCTTCATGAGGATGAAACCCGGCTCATCTCGTCCCTCGCGTGTGAAGCTGCCAGAAGGGTGGATGTGCCCTACCTTACCGTGGATATCGGGCAGCGTGATAACGGCGACTGGCTGGTGATTGAAGTCGGAGATGCCCAGTTCTCCGGACTGAGTCAGGTGTCCATTCATGCCCTGTGGCACAGGTTGGCTTTTTCATTGTCGTCTGGTGAGGCGCTGGCGTAAATTTACCGCGCCATGAAACACCTCCTCGCTTTCTCCCTTCTCCTCCTCTCCTCTGCCACCCTCTTTGCGGAGTGGAAAATCGATGCTCCCGTGGACAAGGTCGAAGGCCCACTCAAAGGTGAAATCTACGGGGCGCCCTTCACCTTGGGAAAAGCGGAATGGTCCAACCTGACGTTGCGCATTGAGTCTGCTGACAAGCAGGGGAACTGGCCGGTGTCGAGCCTCGTGATCTTCGTCAAGCCGGGCGAGAAAAAGGAGTGGGTCATCACCCCGGACACGGAGAAGAATCCACACGTGCACATGAAGTTCGCCAAGAAGGGAGCGAAGTTTCCGGGCACGCTGACGTACACCGGCGAGTACTCCATGCGCCTGACCGTGCTCAGCGAGACCGCAGACAGCGCCAGGCTCGCCATCCACATCTCCCTGCCGGACTACAAGAAGTCGCATCTCATCGGGGAATTCGAGGCGAAGATGGTGAAGAAACAATGATGACGGCGGGGAACTCCGAAAAGTAGGGACAGATGTCCTGCGCGTGGCGGTGTGATCGTCATGGGTTTGAGCAAAGGAATCAACCCATCCCCACACCGCCATGATCGAATCTCCCCAAATCATCCAGACCAGTGCCCAGCTCGCCGCCATCATCCCCATTACCGTTCCGCGTGACCAGATTGGCGAGGCCATGATGCCCGGCCTCACCGAAATCATGACCGCCGTGAAGGCACAGGGCATCGGCCCTGCCGGCGCGTGGTTCACGCATCACCTCCGCATCGAGCCGGAGATCTTTGACTTCGAAATCTGCGTGCCTGTGACCGCTCCCGTGAAGCCCGTGGGCCGCGTCATCCCCGGCATCTGGCCATCCATGCGAGTCATCCGCACCGTCTACCATGGTCCCTACGAAGGCATGGGCGACGCCTGGGGCGAGTTCGAAGCGTGGATCGAAACTCAAGGTCTTAAAGGCACCCAGGACCTCTGGGAGCGCTACCTCGTCGGACCCGAAGTCGGCCCGGATGGGGGCCTGTATCGCACGGAGCTGAATAGGCCGCTGGCGGAGTAGTCGGCCAGCTATACCCGGTGTGGGGCGGTGCGTCGGCACCCTGCAAAGTAGCCTCGACTTCAGTCGAATCAGTCGCGTTGCAGCCGAGCACATACGGCTGAAGCCGTAGCTACTTTGAGCTGCAGCCGCCGCGGCATTTCACCACCATTGCAGAGGAGCGGAGCCCCCGTTCAAGGAGCGGCACTAGCTTAGTGCCGGTGGTGGCGCTGGCGGGTGCGGAGCCGCAGGTGACGCATGGCATCGTCCATAGGTCTCGCAATCCTCTGGCATCCGCCATCCTCCAAGATAAGTTGGATCCACTTTCATGCTTCGCCACGCTCGCACCCTCGTCTTCTTCATCGCCCTTGGCGCTGCGGGATGGTTCCTCTATGCCCATCGGAACGACAAGGAGAACGAGTATTGCACCACCTACTCCTACGGATCGCCGTTTCCCTGGCGCATCGAGAACTGTGAATGCGATGGACGTGGCGGGCTGACTGAGTATCCCATGGATTCCGTTGTGTGGAACTTGTCCCTGGCGCTGGCGGGTGCATTCGGCATTTCGCGTTTGGTGCCCAGGAGAGATTCGGCATCCTGACGAGACACTTCCCCGCGTTGCTGCCGCACGCAAAGTAGCTTCGACTTCAGTCGAATCAGTCGCGCTGCAGCCGAATGCATACGGCTGAAGCCGTAGCTACTTTGTTATTTCGCCGCCGTCTTCTCCTCGCCTTTCGCCTTTTCCTTCTCACCCGCCACACTTCCCGCATCAATAAACACATCCACCTGCTGACCCACATAAATCGGCGGGTCCTTGGGGCGTTGCAGGCTGTAGATCACCTGGAGCACACGCGTGTCCACACGCTCGGTGCTTGCTCCGGTGAGCGAAACCTTCGGAATCACATAGGGCTCCACACGTACGAACTGTAGCGGAATCGGATTCGTCGTGTCGCCTTTGATGAAGGCCTTCGCGGCCTGACCGGGACGCACACGGGTGGCATTCTGTTCATCCACATCGGCACGCACCTGAAGCCGGTCCAAATCACCCAGCACCATCGCCGGAGCCTTCGGCGCGGTCGCGGCGTATTCCCCGGCGCGGATGTTCACCTGCAGAATGGTGCCCTCTCTCGGTGCGCGCACGGTGAGGCGCTGGATGAGCAGTTCCGTTTGCTTCACATCGGCTTCGGAAGCGAGGAGCTGCGCGTTGCTCGCGGCGAGCTGGGCCTTGGCCACATTCACATCATTCTCGCGCTGGCGCACTTCATCCACACTCACGGCGCGGGTGTCGGGCATGTCGCGCACACGCTTGTAGAGGTCCTCCTGCTTCACCACGGTCGCCTTGGCCACTTCGATGTTTGCCTTGGAAACTTCTACCATGGCGCGCTGACGCAGCAGCGTCGCCTGGAAGTCGCGGTCATCCAGTCGGAAGAGAGGGTCATTCACCTTCACGTTGTCATTCACCTTCACCAGCACCTCGGTGACAAGACCCGCCGCAGGCACACCGATGGAGACGTTCTCACTCAGCGCTTCCAAAATGCCCGTGGCCGCCACTGTGCTGGCAAACGGTTTGCTTGCGGGGGCCACCGGAGGCGGGAGGATCTTCGCCTGGTCTTCCGCTTTGATCTTCTGCAGCAGCAGCGTGACGCTCACAAAACCTCCGAGAGCTATCGCGAAGGTGAGATAGCGGATGAGTTTGGAAAGGAAGTTCATGAGGTGGGGACTGGGGAGTATTGGAATGATGGAGTAATGGAATACTAGAATGATGAGCGCTCATCGAACACATCCACCAGCATGCTCATGCAGAGAATGAGAAAGGGAAACGTCCCGTGACCTCATTCGCAGTCCGGAGAAGGAAGCCGTCCCAGGAGGTGCCACCTTGCGCGTAGCGCTTTGGAGTGCGTGTGCGAAGCACCGCTTTGGTGGGGAACGGTGCAAGCGGGAAGCGCCATTTGGAGTGCTGGAGCTTGCTCCAGCTTTGGGGAGCAGAGCTTGCTCTGCGTGAAGCCACCGAAAAAATAACCACTCGCGCAGGAGTCCCCGTAGATTCGCCTCGCAGACGAGAATCACATCCGCAGCGGCTTCACGGCAGCAAGCTGCCTGCGGGAAAGCTGGAGCAAGCTCCAGCACTCCAAATCTCCGGCCCCTGCTCTGCACGCCAAGCTCCCCTCCCAAAGCGGTGCTTCGCACCGTACTCCAAGGCGCTGCGCGCAAGGTGGTGCACGATGGAGACGAGACATGCCTGCTCGTGTAATTCATCTCACGAGACGGCTCGCAGGCGGCTGCGGTGTGCAGGGGTAGTTTCATCACATTCGTCCCTTCCGTTTAATGATGAAACACCGGAGGTTCAGCGCGGTCCACATCGTGCACCTCCACAATCTTCCCATCATCCATCTGCGCAATGCGGTCCGCGTGAGAGAAAATGCGGTTGTCATGGGTCACGATGATCACGCAGCGGCCGGGGACGCGCGCGATTTTTTCAAAGAGGTCCATCACCAGCGCGCCATTCTTCGCATCGAGCGCGGCGGTGGGTTCATCACAGATGATGAGGCGTGGCTCATGCACCAGTGCGCGTGCAATCGCCACGCGCTGCTGCTGGCCGCCGGAGAGCTGATTGGGCCGGTGCTTCCAGCGCTCGCCGAGACCCACCTGAGCCAGGACTTCACGCGCCTTCGCCTCTGCCTTGCGCGGACTCACGCCTTGGATGAGCAGCGGCACGCTCACGTTCTCCGCGCAGTTCAGCGTGGGGATGAGATTGAAGGATTGGAAGATGAAGCCGATGTTCTCCGCGCGGAACTTCGTCACCACGCCATTGCTCAGCTTGTCGATTTGCCTGCCGAAGACCTCGATGCTGCCCTGCTCGGCACGCAAGGTCCCGGCGAGGATGCTCAGCAGCGTGGTCTTCCCACAGCCGGAGGGACCCACCAGCATCATGATTTCGCCATCACGCGCATCGAAGTCCACGCCCTTGAGCACAGTGAGCTTCGAGCCACCGTCGCCGAAGCTTTTCACGATGCCCTTGGCATGCACAGCGATTTTGTGATCGCCCCGGTTGGGAGGTGTGTCACTCATCCGCGGAAGACCATGGCGGGTTCGAACCGGCTGACGCGCCAGATGCCGATGAGCGCTGCCAGCATGCAGATGAAAAGGATGATGGCGAGGGAGAACACAGGGATCTCCCATGTCATGTAAAAGGGCGGCTGCTCATTTTTGATGCCGAAGTAGCCAAAAAGCGCGGTACCGGCCATGCCAATGCCGAAGCCGATGACGCCCACCGTGAGCGCCTGCAGGATGAGCATGCCGCAGAGCTTCGTACTGGAGGCGCCCATGGCCTTGAGCGCGCCGAGGTGCTTGATGTTCTCCAGCACGAACGCATAAAACGTCTGGCAGGAAATCGCGATGCCCACGATGAAGCCAATGATCACCGTGGTACCGAAGGAAACGGGGATACCCGTGTTTCGCACATACCACCAGATGGTGGAAGTGCCGAAGTCATACGGTGAGGAATTGAAGGAGTGGTTCACATACGCCCTCATACCCGTGGCCTTTTGGATATCTGCCGCCGCCTGCACATCGCTGATGCCCTCCTTGGGCGCGGCAATGATGGCGGAGAGCATCTTGCGCGAGGCCGGGGTGTACTGGAGGGCTCGTTCATAGGTGGTCCACACGTAGGGACCACCGGTGAAGCTCGTCATGGCATCGCAGATGCCGACCACGCGGGCTTCCATGTCATTGATCTCAAAGACATCACCCACCTTGATCCACGTGCTCTTGTCACCGGGATTCTTCGCCAGGCGTTTCACCGCGAGGTCATCGATGATCACCGTATTTGGCAGTCGCAGGTCCTCAAGGTTGCCCTGGATCATCTTCGCTGGAGCGCCAGCGAGCGTGGTGGGGTCAACGCCCAGGAGCTGGATGACCTTGAACTTGCCATTCTCCAGGCGCACGCGCTGGATGCCGGAGAAGAGCGGCATGGCCCACGCCACGCTGTCCACACTGCGCACGCGCGCCACATCCGTATCGCGCAGGGGATTGGTCTCATTCACCTGCTCCACCTTCTCATCCACCACCCAGATGGGCGCGGGCACATTCTTCAGCGTAGCCGTGGTCCACCGCATGAGGCCGCAGAAGACCGAGGCCTGCTGGGCAATGAGGAAGGTGGCAAAGAAGATGCCGAACACCAGCATGAGATACTTCGCGGTATCACCGAAGAGCATCTTGAGGGCGAGGCGGTACATGGTGAAGCGACGGTAGGACGGTAGTCAGGCGGGGAGCGGAGAATGGGGGGCGCTCGGGGTGGGGAGCTGCTGTTCGGAGATTTGGAGTGCTGGAGCTTGCTCCAGCTTTCCCGCAGGCAGCTTGCTGCCGTGAAGCCATGGTTGATGTGCTACTTGTCCGAGACGTGGGCCATAAGAACCTTCGAGGCGGGTGATGGCACTCTGGGTGGCTTCACGTGGAGCAAGCTCCACTCCCAAAAGCTGGAGCAAGCTCCAGCACTCCAAATGGTGCTGTGCGCTCCGCTTCTCCATTAATTCTCTGCCATCCCACACCACATCACCACACCCTCTTCCACCCACCACCCCTTGTGTCGCGATGCCACCAGCAAACTGCGGCGGGAGATCCAGTCGCCTTTGCGGCAGTGTGCTGTGATCTCCGGCTCCCATAGGAATTCAGTCCTTCTCGCTCCGGATCCTAGCCCGCCAGAGCCAGCAACGCGCGTCGGATGAGGATGCGCTCGTCTTCGGTAAACCCAATCAAGAGCTTCTTTTCCATCTGGTCTCCCACCTTCTGCAGGGCAGCCAGCACCTTCCTGCCAGCAGGAGTGATCTCCACCAGGTACACGCGGCGGTCTTCCGGGTGGTCCTTGCGGCGGGCCAGCTTTCCCTTCTCCAGCGCATCCACCATCTTCACCATGGTGGTGCGGTCGATGCGCAGCTTCCGACCGAGCTGCTGCTGGGACATGGAGCCCTCCTCACCCAGCAGCCACAGCACGCCGCCGCAGTGGACATCAATGCCAAGTTTTTTGCATTCGTCGCTGAAGAGGGTCCAGATGCGTTGGTGTGCCTTCGCCACGAGGAAGCCCGTGTAGCGGGTCAGGCCCTCGGGCAGGGGTTCGCGTTCCGCCCCTTCAGGCAGGCGGAACATCAAATCACAAAGGTCGGCACCCATGATGGTCAGTATTGCTGATGATTTTTCTTCTGTCAAAGCCTGCGCCTCCAAAAACGAAGGCGGCGGCAGGGTCCAGACCGCTGCCGCCGCTCAAATTGGACAAAGGCAAAGATTCTATCGTGTCGAATTCTTATGCCGCGTGCCCGTTCATCTCAGGCTCCACCATCCCGTACTCGCCGTCCTTGCGGCGGAAAAGGATGGCCAGCTTCCCGTCGTTCTTCGCATTGTGGAAAAGGACGAAGGGACGATCGCTGAGCTCCAGGTCCATGATGGCCTCGTCCGGGAAGAGGGGCTTCATGCGGAAGTTCTCGCGGTGGATGATCACCGGCTCGATGTCGTCATGCTCGGTGTTGGCATGCATGGACTCTTCCGTGAAGACCTGCTCCTGGATGTGCTTGATGGAGCCGTTGCGCGGGCGGTGATGGCTCTTGAGGAGGCGCGTCTTGAACTTGCGCATGCGGCGCGCGATCTTGCTCACGCTTTCGTCGATGGCGGAGTAGATGTCGCCCGTGGTCGTGTCCACCTCAATGGTGATGTGGTTCGCACAGTGCAGAATGATTTCCGCCTTCTGGCGCTCCTTGTTCTCCACGTCGAGGATGATCTTCGCGTCGATGATGCGCGGGTAGTCGAGGTGGAGGTTCTCGACCTTTCGCTGCGCGTAGTCACGCATGGGCTCGGTCACGCTTACGTGACGTCCGGTGACGGTGATGGGCAGGTTTACATTGTGCACTTGCATGGTTTTCCTCCTTGGTTGGTTTTACCTCAAAAATGGTCCGTGTGGTGTTTGCGATATACGGGCGTGTGCGTGCTTCTGCTGTGCTGGGACGTAGGCTTGCGTTCGTGCGCTTGCGTGGCGTGGCGGCTTGCGATGAGCCGCGCGTCACATGCTGAAGTTCTCGCCGAGGTATCGCTCTCGGGCGAGGGGGTGGTTCACGATGTACTCGCGCGTGCCGTGGAGCAGCACGCGTCCTTCATGAATGAGATACGCGCGATCCACGATGCCCAGTGTCTCGCGCACATTGTGGTCGGTGATGAGAATGGCCAGTCCCACGCTCTTGAGCATCAGGATGATTTTTTGAATATCCTCCACAGCCAAAGGATCCACGCCGGAGAAGGGTTCGTCCAGCATGATCAGCTTCGGCTCTGTAACTAATGAGCGGGCGATGGTCAGGCGGCGCTTCTCACCGCCGGAGAGGGTCAGGGCCAGATTGTCCGCCACGTGGTCGATGCCGAACTTCTCCATGAGCTGCTGGCACTGGGTCTCGCGCTCCCTGGCGGTGAAGTTCTGGGTCTCCATCACGGCCAGAATGTTCTGCCGGACGGTGAGCTTGCGGAAGATGGACTCTTCCTGTGGCAGGTAGCCCATGCCCAGACGCGCCCGCTTGTACATGGGTTCGGCCGTGGTATCCAGGCCGTTGAAAAAGACCTGGCCGCCATTCGGCTGCACCAGTCCCACAATCATGTAGAAGGAGGTGGTCTTGCCCGCGCCGTTCGGTCCCAGCAGGCCGACGATTTCACCGCGCTTCACCTCGATGTCCACGCCATTCACCACGGCGCGGCCATCGTATACTTTCCTCAGTCCGCGGGTGTAAAGCAGGGTTTCCCCGTCAGTAGCGTCTTGATTTGCCTCCTGCTGACGGGCAAAAAAATCATCCTCGGAGGCCTTGGTTTGCTGCTTGCGTCGGGGGGCCGCGGCGGCGCTGGCGGCCACCACTCCTTCCACGGGTTCCTGGGCAGCGGAGAGCAGGTCGGCCTGCTCTTGCTGTGACTGCGGCTGTAGAGGAGCGTCATCCCTATCCAGGGGGCGCTGTTTGCGTCCTTTCTTCCTCACTACTGCTGGCCTCCTTGAGTGCGATTGTTCAAAACGGGAGCGGGCCCGGCTCCGGGAGCCGTGGGTGGTACGGCCACGCCAACAGAAGCGCCGTTGGGAGCACCTTTCAGGCCTTTCTTATCGTCTTCCTGAATCAGGCGGGTCTCATTCGGTCCAAACGACTGGAACTGGCCATTCGCCTTGATCAGGAAATAGGTGGAAGGAGACTTGGCCACGGTGAGGTTCCGCCCCTCCTGAATCTGGGGCCAGCCACGCAGGATGATGTCGCCAGTCTTGCCGTCGTAGTCAGCCTCACGGCCAATTCCGGTCTGGAGTTCGCCCTTGTCGGACATCTTGTTGATGAGCACTTTGCGCCCTTTGGCGATCGCGCGTTTCAGGCTGCTGTTGCCGTCCGGCTTGGCGTCCGAGGCAGAAGCGGGTTTGTTTGCGGCACCGCTGGCCGCAAGCTCACTGGCGGTGGGGGCCTTGGGAGGAGGAGGCGTCGTTGCGGCAGACTTGCCGTCCGCACCTTTTTCCTCTTCCTTGTTCATGTACACCTGCAGCTCATCGCAGGTCAGGTGGAACTGGGGGTGATTCACCACCACATTCTCCACGAAGACTCCAAAACCCTCGCGAGAATCGAAGAAGGAGCTCTGCGAATTGATCACCGTCTCCTGGGGCGGCGTTTTGGGTTTCTCTTCCAGAGGCGTGGGCTTCAGCGGCTGGGGCTTCGGGCCCCCACCTGCGGTGGTCAGCGGGGAGGCCTTCACAGCAGGGCTGGCCACGGGCACATCATCTGGCGAGCGCATGGCTGGTGAGGTGTTGCTCTGGGCCAGCAGTATCTGGCCCTCCGGAGCCAGGCGGCTCATGGCGGATTCCATCCGAGCGGTGGACTCCGCAGTGTGGGCCTGATCTGAGAAGGAAGGCTGGGTGGGGGAGCTCTGCCTCGCCTCAGACACCAGTGTTTCCATGCGCTGGGCCTGCGGCAGTTCCTGCGCCTTGCGCTGCAGGTCCGCGATGCCATTGGCCTTCGCTTCGGTCAGCACACGGGCCGCTTCCTGGGCACTCTTCATTGCTTCACGCGAGCGGATGACGGGAAATCCATTCCGTCCGGCCTGGGCGACTGCCTGGGAGGCTGCGGCGAGCACGCAGCAGGTGGTGATCAAAGTCAGTTTCATCTCACTTCTTCGGATTCGTGGGTGATGCCGCGCCTGCGTCCGGCTTCTTGGAAGCGGCCGCGGCAGCAGGCGTAGTGGCGGTGGTTGCCGGCTGGCCGCTGGCAGTGGGTGAGGCGGGGGCGGTAGCTGAGGCGTCCTTGTCAGGAGTGCCTTTCCCCGGTTTGGGTTCCTTCTTTTCCTTTTCCGCTGAGGTGCCGGCGGGAGACTTGGTGAGGGCAGAGGCGTCGTGGAGCACCATGCGCACATTGCCGACCATCTTCCCCTGTCCGGTGATCGTGTCGAAGATCAACGTATCCCCTTGGAGGTCGAAATCGGAGCGGCTGATGCGGCTCCGCTCGTCACTGGCGATGATGTTGCTGGGCATGTGGTACGTGGCCGTGCGCAGCTGCACGCGCATGTCCTTCTCCGCCTCGCCGGGCGGGCCATACATCCAGATGTCCATGCGCTCCAGGAACATGTTTTCCGTATCCATGCGCGTCATGCTCTTCGCCTGTACCATGCTGGCGGGCGCGCCATTCTTGAAACTCGGAATCTCCAGCTCCTTGTGCTGCTCACCCACGGGCAGCATCTTGCCAAAGGCAAAGAGACCCGTCGTGGGAGCGGCAGGAGTGGCGGTCGCAGGCTTTCCTGCACTCTCTTCCTCCGTGCCAGCCTTTGCTTCCTTGGCCCTGGCTTTGCCTTCCTTCTTTGCGGCGTCCTTTTCCTGGGCCTGCGCACCCGTCACACTGCCCATGACGAGCAGCAGGAGCAGCGTCATGGCCAGCCGGAGGCGCCTCTGGATACTGGGGGAGGACATTGCCATTACTCTTTCGCGATTTCGTGGATGCGCAACAACTGGCTGAGCAACCCCTTTAGGTCGCCAAGGGGGATTTGATTAGGCCCATCACTGAGGGCTTTTGAGGGGTCCACATGCGTCTCTATGAATACGCCGTCCACCCCGGCGGCGACTGCCGCACGTGCCAGTACCGGCGCCAGCTTCCCGTCGCCGCCCGTGGCGCTTCCCAGTCCTCCGGGACGCTGCACCGAGTGTGTGGCATCCATGACCACACGATAGCCCAACTCACGCATCCAGTAGAGTGACCTCATGTCGGCGACGAGGTTTTGATACCCGAATGTAGTCCCACGTTCAGTGAAAACAAAGTTATTACAGCCCACAGACTGCAGTTTTTCCGCAATGTTCTTCACATCCCAAGGCGCCAGGAATTGGCCCTTCTTCACGTTCACCGCCCGGCCCGTACGGCCCGCCGCCTCGATGAGGTCGGTCTGACGGCAGAGGAAGGCCGGGATTTGGAGAAAATCAATCCACTCTGCCGCTCGCGTGGCCTCCTCCGGGCTGTGCACATCCGTCGTCACGGGCACACCCAGTTCTTTGCCAATCGCGGCGAGAATCCCGCAGCCCTCCTCCAAGGACATGCCCCGGTAGCTCTTGCCCGAACTGCGGTTCGCCTTGTCATAGCTCGCCTTGAAGACCCAGCGTAGGCCGAGTTCATCGGCAATCCCCTTGATCTGGCGGGCCATGTCCCACACGAAGGCCTCACTTTCGATGACACAGGGCCCCAAGATGAAGACGGGCTGGACACCATCAAAACGGACATCGCGGCCAAGGTCGACGATGGGGAGTGAGCTGAGAAACGGAGCTGGCAAAACGTGGGAGGAAGTGAGTGAAACTGAGGCTGAAGGCGAATCGAGGGGGCAGACAGTAATGAAGGCTCCGTGGATTGCAACGCCTGCATGTCAGGGAACGGGGCGTTTGTGACAAGCGGAATGCAAAATAAAGTGCAAAATGCGCGAGGAGAGGGTGGCGGGGAGGGGTTGATGGTTGATAGCCTGAGAGGTGGGAACGGAGGGACGCATCAAAGGGGTTGCCAGTTTCAGGTGAAGTACGGCGAGACGAGCGCACGTGCCGAGAGGTGTCTGTTCAGTGGCTCCGGCTATCAACCATCAACCATAGACCATCAACCCTTCTTCAGTCTCCGAAGTTCCTCTGCGTCTCTGTGTCTCTGCGTTGAATCCCATGCAGGCGACCACACCCATTCTGTCCGCACACAACCCTCCCGCTCAATCCAACGCCTCAGCAGGGCGAAAACAAAAAGCCCGCCATGCATCCACACAGCGGGCTCCGCAAAAAATCAGAAATCAAAAATGACCTACAGCGGTCTCACCCAATAATTCCGCACACGCACCGGGGGATCATTCTTGTGGTCCTGCAGACGGATGGCTCCCTTCTCCGGGAAATCCCCATCATAGTTCGTGATGTTCTTGTGCTTCGTCGGCCCCATGATCTTCGTGTGGTTCTGCACGCACACACCATTCACAAAGGTCGTGATGTACGCCGGCTCCACCACCTTGCCGTCTTTCAGCTTCGGCGCGGTGAAGATGATGTCATAGGTCTGCCACTCGCCTGCCTTGCGCACCGCATTTACCATCGGGGGCGTCTGGCCGTAGATGGAGCCGGTCATACCATCTGCGTAGGTCGGGTTGTTGTCATTGTCCATCATCTGGGACTCGTACTTGTCCATGAAGAACACGCCTGCATTGCCCTTCTTCTGGGAATTGCCCTTCGTATTCGGCGCGCTCATCCACTCGATATGGAGCTGGCAGCTCGCGAATTGCTCCTTCGTCCAGCAGTCGCCGCCCGCGATGAGCAGCTCGCCATTCTCCACCTTCCACGGGCAGGGCTTGCCCTCCTTGCTCACCAGCGCGTCCGTGCTGCCGCCATTGAAGATGATCACTGCATCCGCCGGCGCATCGTCATTTGTCTTGCCCGGCTTCACCACCGGCGGCGCGGGACGTTTGATATCGTGCACACGCCACTCCGTGCCCGGAATGACGGGTGTGTCTTCATACCCGATGGGCGAAGGCTTGTCCTTCTCCTGGCCATGGCAGGCCACAGCAGTGAAGGCGAAGGAGAGCAGAAGCGAAGCAGAGAACGGAATCTTCATGGAGGATGACGAGGACTACACTGACTGGGTAACGATGCTGAAACGCGACGCACGCATAACTGTTGCAGATTCTTCTTGCAAGTGTCCGGTGGGAAGCTGTCGCGTTCTCTCAACCGCGGAGTGGAGCGGCCTGGTGGCTCGTCAGGCTCATCATCCCGCTTCGCGGGATCAGAGGTTGGAGGTCGCCCCACAGTTGGAGTTGTATGAGCGATGAAGCGACAAAACAGAAGTGAAGCATCAACAATTGCAGATTCTTCTTGCAAGTGTCCGACTCTGAACGAGTATCACCGTCCAATCGCGGGGTGGAGCAGCCCGGTAGCTCGTCAGGCTCATAACCTGAAGGTCACAGGTTCAAATCCTGTCCCCGCAACCAATTTCAAGAAGTCCGCCTGGCGAAAGCTCGGCGGACTTTTTCTTGCGTATGCTCTACCAGGTTTACGTCATCCAAAACGAAGAGGGCCGATTCTACATCGGCGTTTCGGAAGACGTCCTCAATCGGCTGGAAGATCACAACAACGGAGTCTCCAAATGGACCAAGCACCGAGGTCTTTGGAAACTGGTCTGGCAAAGCGAGGTTCTCAGCTTGGGCGAGGCCCGTGGGCTGGAGAACGAGTTGAAGCGGCAAAAAGGCGGAGTTGGTTTCTATGCGCGCACTGGTCTGCAACGAGGTGGCTCGTCAGGCTCATAATCCCGCTTCGCGGGATCACAGGTTCAAATCCTGTCCCCACAACCAATTTCAACAAAGCCCCTGCAACTCACGTTTGCAGGGGCTTTTTGTTTGAAATGTGCTATCGAGCTTCAGCAGCTCCGACGTAGCTGCGGTTTCAGCCGTACAATCTTCGGCGTGACTGACTCACTTGGCCAAGCTCCGTATGCACTGTACGCTGCCCCCTCGCAGGGAGCGGGTTCGCCGAAGATTCCTCAAGCCAATCCCACATGCTTGAGCGCTTCCAGCGGCGGGCCATCGAAAGTGGCTGAGGCGACGTTGCCCACGTAGCCGATGGCTTTCATGCCTTCGGCGGTGGTGTAGTAGCCTCCGGCGGTGAGATCGCGATAACGTTTAAAGAAGGCTGCGGCGGCTTTGTGCTCAGGCTTGGTCTTTGCGGGATGGCAGAGGTCATCGCAGATCGCGGTTTGTTGCTCGTCCGTGAGCTCGGCAAAGACCTTTTTGAAGCGGCGGCTCGCTTCGTCATCGATCCATTTCAATCCTTCGAGCACGATGCGGCGGTCGGTGGCTTGGGCGGGGTAGGGTGAGCTTATCCATTCGTCGATGAAGTCCGGGACTCCCACGGAGGAGGCACTCGGGGAACTCGCGTCTGCAGGAATGATCACATCGCACAAGGCATGGGCCGCACGACGCTGCGGCTCCGAGAGCGTGAGTGGCCAGACGTCGCCCGGTTGGTAGACCTTCACCATGCTCGGGTCGGGTCCGTACCCTTTCGCGAGGGGTGGGGCAGTGGTGGTGCTTTCTGCGGCGTGCAGGCCGGTGTCGCGAGCGGCGACGGTGGCTGCGGTACTGAGCATCCATTGGATGGCCTTGCGGCGGTCCATGCGTGGGAGGTCGACAGGCGTGCTCATGTTAGAGATTCCCTTTCTTCAATTCATCCATCAGGTGGTCGGCCATGCGCCAGGCCAGGGCCATGATGGTGAGGGTGGGGTTCTTGTCTGCAGTGCTGGCGAAGGGGGCGCCATCCGCGAGGAACAGGTTTTTTACATCCCAGGTCTGGCTCCATTGATTCGTCACGGAGGTCTCGCGATCCTCGCCCATGATTGCTCCTCCCACTTCGTGAATCACCGAGCCGCCGGGCTTCATCGTCTTGAAGATGTCGGCCTCCGTCTTCGGCGAAACCTTGCCGCCTGCTGCCTGGAGCAACTCGGTGATGAACTTCTGCTGATGGCGCACCTGATTGAGATCAAAGTCCGTCCACTTCCAGTGGAACCGCAGTACCGGAATGCCCCACTGATCCTTCAAGGTGGGATCGAGCTCGCAGTAGGTGCCGTCATTCGGCAGCATGGTGCCTTGGGCTCCAAAGCCCAGGTTGCATCCGTAAAAGCGCCGCGCGTCTTCCTTGAGACGTTTTCCGTAGAGGACACCGCCATCACCTGCGAGCCTGTCGATGCCGTTCACCACGGTCAGCGAGGGCATCTGCCGTCCCGTCGTGAATTCCAGATGATAACCGCCGGGGAAGCCGAGCTCGCCGTTGCGATTTTGATCATGCAACGTCCATGGCACATAGGCGTGCGGCCCGCCTGCGCCATCTTCGTTGTGTACTGGCATGTTCTCGAACGCCGGAATGTGAGCGCCTACGCTGCTCGAGACGGAATCGGTGATGTACTTGCCCACCTTGCCGCTGGAGTTGGCGAGTCCGTGGGGGAACAGCGCCGACTTCGAGTTCAGCAAGAGGCGCACCGACTCCTGCGAACTCGCCGCCAGCACCACCACGCGTCCTGCCGCATGGCGTTCCTGGCCGTTTGTCTTGTCGATGAATGTCACTCCGGTGGCCTTGCCCTGCTTGTCGATGGTGACCTCGCGGGCCATCGCGTTGGGCAGGATATCCAGATTCTCCGTGGCGAGTGCTGGTCGCAGGTGCACCGTTTGTGAGTCGTAGTTCGCACGGATGGCGCAGCCGCGATGGCAGTCCGTGGCCCAGAAGCAGGGTGCCCGCATGCGCATGTGCTCGGCGAGGATACGCTGCGCCTTCGCATTCTTCGGATGCAGCTTCGCCGGCAGCGTGTCCGCATCCTGTGGCTTCGTCAGCACGGCGCGGTGGATGGGCACAATCTTCGCGCCAACTTTCTGGCCATGCTTCTGCGCATACAGTTCACCCACACGCAGCTTCGGTGCCGGCTGCAACACGCCTGGTGATGAGTCGGGTGAATTCTCCAGCCCTTCGTTCGTGCCGAACACTCCGACCAGCATCTCCACCTTGTCGTAGTACGGCGCGACATCTTCATAGCCGATGGGCCAGTCAAACCCGGCACCGAACCGCGTGCGGGGCTTGAAGTCATAAGGCCCGTTGCGCAGCGAGATGCGGCCCCAGTGATTCGTGCGGCCACCCATCATGCGCTGCCGCCACCAGCGGAACTGATGTTCCGGCTCGGGGCTCGCGTTCGTGTAGGGCTCGCCGGGAATGTTCCAGCCGCTGTTGATGGAGCAATCGTGGAAGCCGTATTGCTTGTCCGGTGTGCTGACACCGCGCAGAGGCGCATGACTCGGCAACTGGAACATGGCCACCTCAGTCGCAGGGTCAAATGATCGCCCGGCCTCCAGCATGAGCACCTTCACGCCTTCCATCGTCAGCGTGTAGGCCGTCTGGCCACCGCCTGCGCCGGAGCCCACGATGATCACATCGTAGGTGTCTTTGAGTGTGTTGGAGGTGATGACAGGCATGGCGTGAAGGAGCAGTTATTTGCCGCAGAAGGTCTCCAGCATCTTGATCCACGGGCCCACATAGTGGCCGTTGTCGTGGAAGGTGCGTCCACTGACCATGTGGCGGTCGATGACGCACGGTTCATTCACATAGATGCCGCCGCAGACTTCGAGGTCGAACTTGCACTTCGCCACCGTGGCCATGCGCAGTCCTTTCACGATGCCGGCGCGGGCGGGAATCTCCACGCCGTGGCACACGCTCGCCATGGGCCTGCCGTTCTCCCAGAACCAGCGCGTGGCACGCAGCAGGTCTTCGTCCTCGCGGATGTATTCCGGAGCGCGTCCGCCGCTGAAGAAAATGCCCGCGTAGTCTTCGGGCTTGATGTCCTTGAAGGTGATGTCGGCATTGATGGTGTAGCCCTCCCATTCTTTCGTGATCGTCCAGCCGGGCTTCACCTCGTGCAGCACCATCTGGTAGCGGCGCTTCTCCGGCGCGGCGACTACGGGCTCGAAGCCGCCTTCAATGAGGCGGTAGTACGGATAGAGCGTGTCCACGGTTTCTGTGGCGTCGCCGACGATGACGAGAACTTTGGGCTTGGTCATGGATGGGGAGGGGGATGGCTGTGAAGGCAGAGTCTGAGATGTCTCTTTGGCCGCGCGGAGGTTGGTGGAGCCTGCGACGGCAAGGCTGGAAAGGGCGACAAACTGCCGGCGGTTCATGTACTCCATTACGCCGCTTGGCGGATGCCGCCAATACAGCTATGGTGCATGGAAACTCAGGTTTTTCGTCACTTCACTTTCCGCCCATGGGCATCCCCAGACGTCGCCGTATTCCTCGTGTGGCACTCCTTATCGAGACCACTCGCACGTTCTCACGCGAAATGCTTTCGGGTGTGCGCCGCTACGTGGCCGAGCATGGACCGTGGTCCACCTTCCTTGAGCTTCGCGCTCCGGACTCCTCGCCTCCCGCGTGGCTGCGGCACTGGGATGGCGACGGTATTCTGACGCGTACCTTCACTCAAGAGATGGCCGACCTCGTCACCGCCACCGGCCTGCCTGCTGTGGAGGTTCGCTCCAAGGCACTCGCTGGTGCTCGGCCTTTCGTAGGCATAGACAACGCCCACATTGGGCGTGCCGTGGCCGAGCATTTCTTTGAGCGGGGTTACCGGAGGTTCGCCGTGTACAGCCTGCAGTCAGAGAGCTTTTTCGTCGAGCGTGTACGGAATTTTGTCAGTACGGTGCAATCCTATGGCTGCGCCTGTTCGGAACTGCCCGAAGCCAAGTCAGACAGCGTGGCTGACTGGGAGAAGAGTCAGGCCCGCCTCATCACCTGGCTTTCACAACTGCCAAAGCCCGTCGGTGTCTTTGCCGCCAACGATCAGCTCGGTGTCCGCCTTCTCGAAGCGTGTCAGCGCGCGGGTGTTGCTGTTCCCGAAGAAGTGGCCGTGGTGGGGGCTGAGAATGAGGAAACCCTCTGCACCTTCGCCACGCCGCCTCTGACGAGCGTCCGATTCGATGGCCAGACAGTGGGCTACACTGCCGCCGGCGTGCTGGACAAGATGATGCACGGAAAGGCGCCGCGCACCCGTGAAACTCTCATTCCTCCCAAAGGGATTGTCGTGCGTGGCTCCTCTGATGAACTGGTGATCAACGACAGCCTCGTCGCCCACGCCGCACGTCTCATTCGGGAGAACGCGATGAACGGCATCAACGTGGATGACCTTTGTCGCAAGCTCAACGCCTCCCGCAGCACACTCGACCGTCGCATGAAAGCGGCCTTGAACCGTTCGCCCAAGGAGGAGATCATGCGCATTCGATTCCGCGAGATCGAACGGCTTCTTCTCGAGACGGACCTCACCATCGATGTCATCGCCCGGCAGACCGGCTTCAGTCACAGCCACTATCTGCAGGCCGTCTTCAAGCAATCCTATGGCACGACGCCTGGAGCGTTTCGGAGCAGAAAACAAGCCCGGTGAGCCTCGTGAAAATGAGACAGCCGGAGTTTCCACTCCGGCCGTCTGAATACACGATGAAAGCGAGCACCGCTCACTTGGCCGCCAGTGCTTGCTCAATGGCTGCGACGACGCTGGGGTCATCAACCTTGGTTTTGGGCTCGATGCGCATGATGGGTTTGCCGTCGCGACCGATGAGGAACTTGCCGAAGTTCCATTTCACGTCCCCGGGGAAGGCGCCCTTCTTCCCTGTGAGCGCCTCATAGAGCGGATGCTTTGGCTCGCCCTTCACCTGCACCTTGTCGAACATCGGGAAGCTGACGTTGTACTTGGTGGTGCAGAAGGTCTTAACCTCCTCATTCGTGCCGGGCTCCTGCCCGCCGAAGTCATTGCAGGGAAAGCCCATGACGACGAGACCGCGATCCTTGTATTTCTCGTAGGCGGCTTCCAGGTCCTTGTATTGGGGCGTGTTGCCGCACTTCGAGGCGACGTTTACGACGAGGAGCACTTTGCCGGAGTAGGCCTTCAAGGAAGTGTCCTTGCCGTCAATGTCCTTGAGCGGGACATCTTTGAGAGGTTTCTGATTTTCCGCTCCGAAGGCGGCAGTAGCAGCGAGCATGAGGGTGACCAGGATGTGTTTCATGAGGAGGAGGAAGACGGCCCGGGCGGAGCCACCTTTCAAGACACTCCACGCTATTCCCGGGGCAGGCACAAAAAAGCTCCAGGAGCATGACGTGCTTCCTGGAGCGCTGAGTTCGTGAGCTTGGTACCGTCTTCGCTCCGGTGCTCACGCCACCTCCAGTCCCCGCATCGTCGTCTTCGCGGCGGCGAAGGTCGAGGTCTCGATGCCGAGACGCTGGAGCATGCTGACATAGAGGGTGGAGAGGTCGTGATTGTGCTCCTTGTCGAAGGCGAGGTGCTGGCCGTGCTTGAAGCCGCCTCCGGCGAGGAGCACGGGGAGGTTCACATTGCTGTGGCTGTTCGCACTGCCCATGCAGGTGCCGTAGAGGACCTGGGTGCGCTCCAGCAGGTTCGCATCGCCTTCCTTCACTTCCGCGAGGCCGGAGAGGAACTTGCCGAGCACGTCGAACTGCCCTTCCTCATGGGCGCGCAATTCAGCGACCACATCAGGACGATTGCCGTGGTGGGTGATGTTGTGAATCACCGTGGTGTCGACGAAGAGGGAGATGATACGCGTGGAATCCGTCTGGATGGCGAGCTTCATCAGGTCATAGAGCTGGCCGGTCTTGTTCACGAACTGCAGGCCTTCGGTGATGTCATCCGGAGCCTTGGCATCAACGACTGGCTTGGGCTTCTGCTCCCACGCTTCGGAGCTCTCCATGCGCTGCTCGAGCTCGCGCACGGAGGTGAGGTATTGATCCAGGCGCGCCTGGTCATCGCGAGACAGGGATCGGTTGAGACGCGAAGTCTCTTCCGTGAGGAAATCCATCATGCTGCGGCCCTGGCGCAGCGCTTCCACGGTGGCGGTGACTTCCTCAGGCTTTCCCTGCACGAAGAGTTTCTGGAAGAGCTTCTTCGGACTGCTCTCCGCGGGAATGGGGGCGCCATTGCGCGTGTAGCTCAGCGTCTTGTTCTCCGTGGTCATGGCCAGCACGAGCGAGGGGTGTCGCGTCTGATTGCCAATCTGCTCTGCGGCGAACTGGTCCAGTGAGATGTCATTGCGGAAGCCTCCACGATCCGGGTGCGGCGTACCGGTGATGAAGCACTTCTCCGCCAGATGCCCCCCGCTCACGCCCGGCAGGCTCACGCCGGAGAAGACGGTGTACTGCGAACGATGCGCGGAAAGTTTCTCCAAATAGGGGGTGATGGCGTAGTCGCGGCCTTCCTTCTCCGGAAAGAAGAACTGCGGCATGATGCCCTGATTCGTCTGGATGCACACCATGCGGCGCGGCACGGCGGACTCCGCGGAGGCAGCCTTTGCCGCCGCGCCGAAGACCGGGCGCATGGCATCCAGGAAAGGCAGGGCCAGCGTGACACCGGCACCACGCAGGAAGGCGCGGCGATTGAGCGGGGATTTCGCGACGTGGGTCATGGCGGAGTCGGGCTGGGTACTTACTACTTGGCGGTCGAAGTGGCAGAGGCAGTCTTGGCGGGCGTGGGAGCGGGAGCAGGTGCCGCATCACTCTTTACGACGGTCACACGCGCTTTTTCCAAGGCAGTGATGAGAGCCTCGCGATTGGTGCGGGCCGGATCAATCGAGGCCGTGAGCCAGCCTTCCTTGAAGCTCACCGTGGCACGCTCCACGCCATCGATGGAGGCGACCGTACGGTAGGCTCCATAGGCGCAGCCTTTGCAATCCAGCCCCGCCACCGCGATGCGTTCTTCCTTGCGCTGCTCCGGCTTGAGTTCGCTCACAGAAAAAATGTTGAAGGCGCCCTTAGAAACGTTGCGCAGCACATTGCTGATGCGTTCACGCACCTGGTCAGCCTTGGCATTCTTGAAGTGCTTGGAGGCCGGGTCGTAACCGAAGGTCACGACCGTGGTGTCGTAGTTCACATCCACGAGCCGGACCTGGGCAGGGGAGTCGGTGGGACTGCCAATCTGCAGCATGCTGGTCTGCTGGCGCAGGTCTTCCACGCGGTCAGGCTGGAAGAGTCCGGTGAGACGGTACTGCACCGTC
Source organism: Roseimicrobium gellanilyticum (assembly GCF_003315205.1). NCBI lineage: Bacteria > Pseudomonadati > Verrucomicrobiota > Verrucomicrobiia > Verrucomicrobiales > Verrucomicrobiaceae > Roseimicrobium > Roseimicrobium gellanilyticum. Next base: position 474,479 of record NZ_QNRR01000004.1, read on the forward strand.
ACCTCCTCCGCGGAGGCTATCCCCGCGTGTACGGCCAGGCAGAAGAAGATGGAAAGGACGAATCTCATCGGGTCTGGAAAAGGTCACTCTGGATCACCTCATGCAGCAGGTCGCGGATACCGCCGCCGCGCTTCTCCGCTGCAATGACGATGACGGCGATGGCTTCGCGATCGCGGAAGCTGGGCTCGCGGCCGGTGGCATAGGTGAGCCACTGGCGCGCGAGATTTGCCAGGAGCGTCTGGCGGTCAGCGGCGAGATAAGCCTGCAGCTCACGGATGTCCTTGAAGGCGCGTCCATCTGTCAGCTCGCCACTCGCATCCACATTCGGCCCCAGCTTGAAGCTGATGCCGATGAACGGGTCAATCTTCCCACGCGGGGCTGTATCTCCCAAATCCAAAGAGCGGTACCGCGTGCGGAAGCCGCCGATGACATCGTAGCTCTCCAACGCGAAGCCTGCCGGGTCGATCTTCGCATGGCAGCCGGCGCAGGTGGCGTCGTTCCGGTGCTTGTCCAGCAGCTCGCGAATCGTCGCCGCGCCACGCACATCCGGCTCCACCGCAGGCACCGAGGAGGGAGGCGGCTCAGGCGGATGGCCGAGGATGCGGTCCATGACAAAGGCACCGCGTGGCACCGGTGAGGTGGTGGTGCCATTCGCCGTGACTTTCAGGATGGAGGCCTGCGTGAGCAAGCCACCACGCTGACAGTCGGCGGGAAGGGCCACGCGACGGATGGAAGGCCCTACCACACCCTCGATGCCGTAGTGCACGGCGAGCTTTTCATTCAGCATGGCGAACTCCGAACGCACAAGGTGGGTGATGTCGAGATTCTTCACCAGCATCTCGCGGAAATATGCGCGCGTCTCCAGGATCATGGAGTCCTGCAGATACGGGCTGAACTCCGGGTAGAGCTTCTTGTCAGGGTCATTGGCCGCGATGGAGCGCAGCTTCAGCCACTGGCCAGTGAAGTCCTCGATGAAACGTTCCGCGCGCTTGTCCTTGAGCAGGCGTTCGATTTCGGTGCTGAGGGTCTTTTGCTCATGCAGCGTGCCTGCAGTGGCGAGCTTGGTGAGTTGCTCATCCGGCGCAGTGTTGCTGAGGAAATAGGAGAGGCGGTTCGCGAGCGCGAAGTCATCGAGCTTTGCCGGCTCATAGTGGAAAAGGAAATCCGGCGAGCACAAGGCCGCGCGACAGGCCCAGCGCATGGCCGTTTCAAAGCAATCACCCGTCTTCAGCCGCTCTTCTACGAGACCCAGGTAACGCTTCCTCAACCCGTCAGAAACCGGACGACGGAAGGCACGAGGCAGGAAGTTGGCGAGCAATCGATCCGCATCCACCAGTGGCTGGGTGCTGGTCACTGTCCAGACGCCCGGCACCGGTTCGGGAGTGTTCTTGCCGAGACGCAGCCAGGATTTTTCATAAGGCTTGCGGATGGGTGCGCGCACCTCGGGATGATCCTTCGGCACAAACTCCTGGATGGGCAGGTCGCCGAAGATGGCGCGATGCGAACGCGGCGGCCACACGTCATTCAGCGGGCCTTCCACATCCATCCAGTCCACCGCGACGCCCGGACCGGTGAAGGCCATGGCGCGACCCTTGCGGTTGTAGTTCGCCACGGGCGCGAGCGAGGCGGCATCGAAGCCCATCATCTCATTGTGATTCAGCCACACTTCCACTTCGTGTTCCGTGGGCTTGAGGGAGGGCGCGTCGAGGTAGCCGTAGGTATAGTTGGGATGCTGGCCACCACGGCCATCCGCCGTGAGCTGCACCACCGCGAGTCGCGCCGCCTCCGTGCCGCGCGCAGGGAGCACCTGTCCCTTGTCCCACTGGAAGGACCAGATCGAAGTGCGCACACGGTAGCGGCCCGGATACACCGTGGTGTGGCCGCGGAAGTAGTAGTTCACCGATTCATCTTCACGACGGAAGACGCCGACGCTGCTGCCCGTTTCGAAGCTGCCCATGGCCTCATGCGCGCCCTGGTCGATGTGTGCGATCTCACCTGCAGGCGCGTAGGCCGGATCCGCCTTCCCATCGCGCAGCAGAACCACATCCCCTTGCATGGAGAGGTTCGGCGCCTGCCCACCGCGGTCCGTGAGATACGTGCGCACCTTCTGCACCGTGGGCGCTTGGGGCCGGGTGGTGATGGCGAGGTCCAGCGCATGGTCTGCCGCCTCCATGTACTTCGCCAGGTTCACGTGGGAAATGCTCAGTGCCTCGCTGTTCTTGTCGAACCCATGGGCCGTGCCATCCGGCGGGAGCATCGCTTGCAGCGCGATGCCCGGCATATCGAAGAGATCGCGCACCGTGCTCTCATATTCGGAACGGGTGAGGCGTCGCAGTGCGGTGCGGCCTGTGCCTGCCTGGCGCGTCTCCTCAGCCTGGGTGAGTGTCGTCTTCATCCACGCCAGCACCGGCTGCATCTCGGCGGCTGGAGGGCGCTCGGATTTTTTTGGCGGCATTTCTCCGGACGCGATGCGGTCATGAATCTTCACCCATTGGGCGAATGTTTCCGCATGGGTAAAGTCCGTCTTCAGCGCGGAGAGATCGAAGTCGCCCTTTTTGGTATCAGAGTCATGGCAGTCCAGGCAGCGATTCTCCAGAAACGTCCTGGCAGTCGCAGGCAGATCTGCCGTGCCCGCAGCGAACGCAGCAGGGGACAGGGCGGAAAGAAGGAACAGGAGCGGGAGATTCCTCAAGAACACGGCTCAAAATACGCAGCGATGTGTCCATTTGTTAGGAGGATTCGGCGGGGTAGGCGTCCTGGGGATCACCACCTGCAGGCAGCAGGAGCCTTCACGCCAGCCACGTACGCAGCGCGGTCACCAGTGAGTCTGCTGTGGTGGTGCTGTGCCAGCGAATGCCATGGGACTCGGCCTGGTGGCGGAGGCTGGCGCGCCACTCGGCCACCTTGCGTGCGTAGGCCACGCGGATGGGCTCGGCTGCGGTGCGGAGGCGGGTGTGATTCTCTGGCTCGATGAAGTCGAAATCACCGCCTTCCGGCAGGGCGACCTCCATGGGGTCGAGCACCTGCAGTGCGAAGACGTCGTGGCCTTGGGCGCGGTAGACGGCGAGTTCAGCCAGGGTGTCTTGTTCGTTATCGAGGAAGTCAGAGATGAAGAGAAGAAAACCACGCTGGCGGCAGAGGTCTCGTGCGGCCCGCAGTTCATCTGCCATGCTGGAAGCGCCTGATGCGGATGTCTGAGTGAGCATGGCACAGATGCCGGACACATGATCGGCGCTGCTGCGAGGGGGGAGCACCATTTCCGCGGAGAGACGCAGCGCGGGTGCGTCCCCCTGGCGTCGCGCGAGATGAGCAGCTCCGGCCAGAGCACGCTTGCCATACTGGAGCTTGGAACTTGGTCCGTGATGGATGGACATGGAGGCGCTGGTATCCAGCAGCAGATACACGGGGCGGCGGGACTCAGCGCGACTCTCGCGGGTGTAGAGGCGGTGGTGGCGAGCGAGGAGGGACCAGTTCACGCGCCGCAGATCATCGCCCGCCTGATAAGGGCGATGACTGTGGAACTCCACGCCGGGGCCTCGTAGCAGGCTCTGGTGCTGCCCATGCCACACCGCATCGGCAAGACCGCGGCCCACGAGGTCAAGATCGTCGATGGCCAGGAAGACCTCAGGATCCTCCACGGCGTGCGCGGCTGGAGTGGCGGTGTTCATGCTTTCTCCTGGGGAACGTGAGCCAGCAGTCTCGCGATGATGGCATCCGCATCGGTCTTCTCGGCACGCGCGCGGAAGTTCAGCACGAGACGATGACGCAGCACGGCTGGAGCAAGGGCGCGGATGTCCGCGAAGTCCACATGAGCGCGGCCATTCAAAAGCGCGCGTGCCTTGCCTGCGAGTACAAGGGCTTGCGAGGCACGTGGACTCGCGCCGCACTCGATGAACTCGGTCACTCCTGCAACGCTGCCGGACTGCGGCCGCGTGGCTGAGACCAGGCTCACCGCATAGCGGCCCACATCCGTCGCGATGGGCACTGCTTGCACCGTCTTTTGCAACGCATGAAGCGCTTCCGCATCCAGCACGGCATTCACGGTGGACAGCGCGTTGCCGGGCGCGTTCAGGGCGATGGAGAGTTCGTCTTCCAGGTTGGGGTACTCCACGCGAATGCAGAAGAAGAAGCGGTCGAGCTGCGCCTCGGGCAGAGGATAGGTGCCTTCCATCTCGATGGGGTTCTGTGTGGCGAGCACGAGGAAGGGCGAGGGGAGTTTGTGTGTCTCGCGGCCGATGGTGACTTCACCTTCCTGCATCGCTTGTAGCAGTGCGGCCTGGGTCTTCGGAGGCGTGCGGTTGATTTCATCCGCGAGCAGCACATTGGCGAAGAGCGGGCCCTGCATCACGAGGCGGCGGTAGCGGCCGGTGGCGGGATCTTCCTCCAGCACTTCAGTGCCCGTGATATCGCCAGGCATAAGATCCGGGGTGAACTGCACGCGGTGGAACTCCAGGTGCAGCGCCTTCGCCAGCGTGGCGCTCATGAGCGTCTTCCCCACACCCGGCACGCCGAGCAGGAGGGCGTGTCCACGGCAGAGCAGCGCAAGCAGCAGAAGCTCGGCAGTGTCCTCCTGACCGACGATGCATTTTTTCAATTCATTCCGCAGTGCTTCTCGGGCAGCGGAGAGGCGGGCGGCGGGATCGCTGGGAGTGGATACGGTGGACATGATGTGAATGGAAAGAGGGGATGGAGTGAAGTGGGAGAGATGTTATTCGAATTTGGGACGACCACCGCCGACGGCGAGGCCGATGCGCTGGGCTGGCTCGGCATCCTCGGGAGCGGGGCGCTGGGTGCCTTTGCCGTCGCCATTGCCATCGAGTTGGGCATGCTCAGTGACGACGTAGTTGCCCTGCTTGTAGATGGCGAGCACCTGCTCGTAGGTGGCGAGGAAGAGTTCGGTGAGAGTGAGGACGCCGTCCTGATTCGCATCGCTCGCCTCCGCCGCGAGTGCTTGTGCCAGGGCCTTGGGAAACTCGGTCTCGCTTTCCTTGTCCTCCGCAGAGCTGGCAGTGATGACGTAGCGTCCGGGGCCGGAGACGCGCTTTATCAAGTCTGTGCTCACTGTGGTGGTGCCCCATACCACCAGCGGGGTCTGCGGCGAGCACTCCTTCAGCGCAGTGCCGATCTCACGCATGCTCAGGTCTGGTCCCGGCAGGTTGAACATGGCGCCACCCGGGACGCCATTGGCGTGGCCCTCGAGAATGATCCATGCTGGCCCCGCACCGTTAGTCTTGGTATGTGCCACGACCGTTTCCAGTTCGGCGAGCATCGCTTCTCGGGTGCATGGGCCGTCGTATCCGGCGCTCTTGGGGCCGTACAGCACAGTGATGTTCGCCGCAGGAATGCCGAAGCGCTGGGTCAGGGAACTGCGGAGGGATTGCAGGTTTGCCTCATAGAAGTCGTGGTGCACATCATCTCCCGGCGTGCCATTGAAGATCCACACGCGGGGAGTGGTGGTGTTGGTGGACGGCTTCACGACTGCGTCCTGACTGAAGCAGAGTCCGTGCATGACAAGGCATGCTGCGGATAGCCGAAGGCTCAGGCAAAGTAGCTTCGGCTTCAGCCGAATGAGGATGCCCGCACTCGCGACCGATATTGTCATCATCCCTGCGCGAGGCCTCACTGATTCGGCTGAAGCCGAAGCTACTTTCCTGAGGATGCGCATCAGGCTGTATCTAATGATGTGTAAGTATATCATCATAGATCAGTTCAGCGTGTGGCCGGATTCATCGGTGGGCGCTTCTTCCAGATGAGGATGCGGTTGTCGTAGGTCTTCACGGCAAGACGGTCAGGCCCGAGAATCGTCACGTGATAACATCCTGTGGGCGCAGGTGCAGCAGTCCACATCTCTTCGCCGCTTGGCACGGCAAGCTGGCGCACTGGCGCATTGGCCCGGCCGGAGGTGAGGAAGGCGCTTTTGTAATCAGGTGAATAAGCGACGGACGTGAGATCATCAATGGAGCGGCTCACCGTGATGGCCAGCGGTGCATCTGCTGCGCAACGCACCACGCCCCTTTCACGCATGGCGACCAGCGCCTCTGAGCCGTCTTGATTCACGGCAATCCAGCGAGGCGTGACGGAGATTTTTGAGATCCAAAGCACCTTCATGTCGGCGAGCGAGATCATCGCTACGAGATCATCATCCGGCCCGGGAACTTCGAAGGCCAGTCCCGCAGTCTTGCCATCACCGGACACCGCCATGGACTGCGCGATGATGTTACGTGTGATTTCAGGAAAGATCTCTTTCACACTGATGCGGCGCGACACCACGGCGGGACCAGGCTCATGCAGCGCGAGACCCGCATTGGTGAATACGAGCAACCTCTGCGTGTCAGGGAGGAACTCCAGGGCCACCGGCGGAGCCATCTGCTTCGCGTTCGGATTGTTGGGGTTCATCTGCCGCATCTCCGGTGGCAGGGTGAGCAGCCGCTTGCCCGCATCATCCTCGACCATCACAGCGCCAGATTGATTGGAGAAGGCGATGCGTTTGCCATCGGGCGTCCACGCCAGGGAACGGAGCGTGAGAGTGCCCGAGGTGGACTTTCCCAAGGTGCGCACCACGGCGAGATCTGTGGTATCCAAAATCTCGATGCCCGCGCTGTGCAGATTCGCCAGAAGGGTGCCTTTCGTGGTGGTGCGCAAAGGCCCGCGGTCCAGGCCTACGGCGGAGACCGCTTGCTGGCTCTCAATAGTCCACAGGCCATCACGGAATCCTTTGAGGATGCGTTTCAGCCGCAGTCGCGCTTCCTCACTGGGATGCGACTCCATGGCGGTACGCATCACCGGCTCGGCATCGATCCTTTGCGAGAGCGCCTGTTGCGCTTCATCTCTCAGACGCACCTTGGGCGCGGCGAGCTGATCGATCAGTGCCTGAAGGCGCGCCTCTTCCGATGCTGGTTCCTGGGCGGAGAGCGTGGTGGTGAGACAGAGGATGGCAAGAAGCCTCTTCATGCGGAGGTGGAGACGGGAGTTTGAGGAGAATAACGGCCAGCGCGGCGTAGCACCCATTCCAGACCCAGCAGCACGAGCACGGCAGTCCACCAGGGCCAGTGGCTCCAGATGGGTTGCGGCCAGGCACGTGAGTCACGCGCGGCTCGCGCCTCGGAAGCAGCTCGACATGCGGCGATTGCCGACTCCGGTGTAGTGAGCACTTCGCCACCGCCTGCCTGCGCGAGTTCGGTCATCAATGCGGTATCCGGTGCGGAGCGTGTGTACTCGCTGTTCTGAATCAGGACGCCGCAAGGCACCACATCGGTAAGTGATTCGCGTCCGGCAGTGGTATCAAAAAGCACCTGCACCTCCTTTGCGGTGAGATCTGCTGGCACGGGGAGCGAGCCAGCGAACTCACGGCGATCACGGTCATAGATGAGGCGGATACGCGGGCTGCCGGGAACATCCAGCCGCGCGCCGATCTCCTGAACCGCCATCTTTGCAGGATCGGACTCCGCGAGGAACTCTGCGGCGACGGGGAGGAGCGTGCCCGGTCGTGCCTGGGCGGTGAGGATTTTTCCGGAGAGCTTGTCACGTCGCCAGCGGATGCTGTTTTCCGCGAGCCACTTCATCGTATTCACCCAGAAGGCCGCGTAGTGAGGCGAAGGATGCGGCGGGCGTGGCGTGGCGGGCGCACGCGCTTCGCTGGGGTGCGTGGTGAGCGAGGCACCCTGACCCAGCTCAATGCGATCTCCCAAAGTAGGTGCATTATCCGCGCTCCAACGGATCACGAATTCGCCCCAGCCGCCATTCGGATCTGGAAGGTAGGCGATGGAGCGCCCACGGCCGTAGTTTTGCGCGGCGATGACCGGTTGCTCGGGCTCATCCTGTACCACAGCGAGCACGGTGGCTCCCGGTTTGGCGCGACGCACCCGGTTCATGCCGCCGAACTTCGGATGCGTGTCGAGGATGGCCGCATTCTCCTTCGCATCTGGCGTCATCTGCCAGATGGGATGGGTCCGCACGGAGAGGGGAATGGTGACTTCGAGCGCCTTGCCATAGTGGCCATCGCCATAGTCGAGCATGTCCACGGGCGTGATCTTTTCCCACGGCGTGCGGTCGTAGTTGCCCGTGTCGAAGGCGGTGTTGCCACCTGCCATGAGGAAGCCGCCGCCACGCTCCACCACCCAGTCCACGACCCATTGCATCTGCTCCGGGGAGAAGTTCCCCACGGGCACGTCGCTGACCATGATGACATCATAGCTGTGCAGTTCCTCCCGAGTGGTGGGGAAGGGGCGCGAGGAGTCGACGAGCATCTCGCCATTGGCAAACTTCACGGCAAAGAGATTCGGCTTGTCCACATACTGGCTCACCGGAGTGAAGGTCACGCACTCGATCTCGCCGGTGCCGGTGCAGGCTGCGGTAATCATCTCGATGTCATTCACAAAGTGTCCTTCGGAACCGAGCGAGCGCTTGGCGTGGGTGCCTTCCGCGAGGAGCACGCGCAGCTTCGTGGTCACGACCTCCAGCGTGAAGCTGAAACGGTTGTCCTCCAGCGTTGCTTCCTTTCCTGGTCCGGAAAGTTCCAGGGTGTAGCGTGTGGTCTGCGCCGGACTGACGAAGCTGAGCTTGCGTGACGCGGAGGAAAAGCCGGAATCCGGTGCGGGTGAGGAAAAGTGTACTGGCTGGCGCGCGACCTCTGTGCCATCCGCGTCCCGGAGGATGAGTTCGAAGTTCTCCTTGGGCGTCACTCCGCCTGCTTCCAGTTCCACCGGCACGATGACGCGTGATTGCGCCCGCACCATGCGTGGTGGCAGCACGGAAAGGAGCGTCGCGTTCCGTGCAGGCACATCACGACCCACGAGCTTGGTCGAGGCACGGATGCCTGCATCATGCAGGCCCCCCAATGCCGCGCTGATGCGAGTGGCGTCCTGAGTGCAGCCGTCGGATACCACGATGACGTGATCGATATTTGTGCTGCCACCACCGCTCGCCAGTTTTTCCAAAGCCGCAGCCAGCTTCGTCTGCTGTCCATCGGGAAGGGAGTTGCCTGCCTGAAGCTCGGCGGAAGAGATGATGGTGGAATCTCCGGCGAACTTGTGAATTTCCGGCTCAGGCAGACCGGCCGACTTCAGGGCGGCGCCCAAGTCACGAGTCCACTTTTGGCTTTCCTCCCAACGGGTGCCGCTTTCCGTGCCTGCGAGAGTCATGCTGGCAGAGGCATCCAGCAGCACGGCACTGCGTGACGTCTTTGTGGGCGTGCTGACATTCACCGAAGGGTTCAGCAGGATAAACGTGAGCAATGCGATCGTTCCCAAGCGTAACACGAGCGCCGGCGCCTGCAGCCACGAGGGACGCAACGGTCTGCCGCGAACCGCTGACGCCACCGCGACCACGGCAGCGCACGCGGCCAGGCCGACGATCAACGCAACGGGCAAGGCGGGTTGCAGTGAAGAGAAGAAGGTCATGCAGGAGAAGAGCAGCGGGATGGCGGTTACTCTTCCTCTGCATTCAGAGGCAGACGGATGGCAAGCGTTTGCTCTTCCAATCCGGTTCTTGTCTTTACACGGTTCACGCCTTCCGTCAGTGCCGCCTGCGCAGCGGCGAAGTCCGCGATGGGTTTGCCATTGATCTCGATGACGTCCATGCCAACGGCGAGTCCGGTCTTCGCCTTTTCCCGCTTTCCAATCTGCGCCACGGTGATGCCTCCTTGTGCTTTACGAAAGTCGACTCCGGGCAATGCATCCAGTCGGAAGGTGGTGCTCGTGGCGACGGCGGAGGATTCGTTGCGTCCTGCCGTGACTGCGGCGGTGAGTTCCTTGCCATCGCGTTGATACGTCAGTGTCAATGTGCCGCCCGGCTTCACCAGGGAGGAGAGAAAGCGAAGGTCGCCGCGTGAGAAGACTCGCTGTCCTGCGGCTGCGAGGATGATGTCTCCAGCCTTCAGCCCACCCGAGGATGCAGGGCCGCCTTGCATCACTTGGGAAAGTTTTGCGCCCGCCATGCTTACGAGCCCGGCGGCTTCAATATCCTTCCGTGTGGGCTCCTCGATCTGCCAGCCAAAGAATCCACGTTCCACCTTCCCTGTCTCCGCGAGTTGGGAGACCACATTGCGCACCAGGTTCGAAGGAATAGCAAAGCCGATGCCGACATTGAAACGGCCTGCGGCACCCCAGATGGCCGTGTTGATACCGACCAGCCTGCCGTGTCGATCCGCAAGCACGCCGCCGGAGTTGCCGGGATTGATGGCAGCATCCGTCTGGATGTAGCTCTCATAGCCGCCCTGCGTGGTGAGATTGAGGTTCGCGCGGCGTACGGCAGAGACCATGCCCTTCGTGGCAGTGATGCCAATTTTGAAAGGATTGCCTACTGCGTACACCGGATCGCCGACGCGCACGCCATCGCTATCAGCGAGATGTAGGAACGGCAGGCCCGTGGCTTTGATTTTCAGGAGTGCGAGATCGGTGAGCGGATCATCACCAACGACTTCCGCATCGTAGCGACGTCGATCAGGGAACTCCACGGAGACGGCATCGGCTTGCTTGCCGTTGGAGAGGTGGATGACGTGACTGTTGGTGACAATCCAACCCTCCGGACCAATCACCACGCCAGAGCCCACGCCCTGCACACGTTCATTCTCGCGGCTGCCGCCATCACCGCCTTTGCCCTTGGGGCCGGAGAGATCGCGATTGAAGAATTGATCGAGCGGGTTCTTGGCATCTTCACCCTCCACAATGCGTGCGGGAAACACGGAGACCACGGCAGGGGTGACGACGTCGATGAGATCCGCATCACTGGTGTAAGCTTGGGCAGTGCCTGTGGGCGCGGCGAATGCGATTGCGGCCTGTCCCGCCGCCATGCGCGGAGGCTCGGCGTGCAGCATGAGCGCGCTTGCGACAAGGAGGGTTCCTGCGAGTGCGGCGGGCTTACTGGGGTTCATTGCCAAAGTCATCGGAAAGGTTGCGGAAGTAGGCTTCAATCTCGCGGCGGTAGTGCTCTGGCACGCGGCTCTGCGCGGCCTGCACGGTGCCACTGCCGGGGAGCGTGGCCATGAGTTGGTCCAGACGTTCAATGATTCCGTCGAAGGCGGTCACGAGTGGCACGTCTGTGGCGAGTTGACTGGCCAGTCCGGTGATCGTGTCGTCACCGAGACGTTGGGCTTCTGCTGCGAAGCGCTCGATTTCTGCCCTGGGTGTGCCGGGGCCGGGTTTGGCTTCCTTGCTTTCGGTGCCTGCGCCAGGACCGCTGCCCGGCATGGGTTGAGCGGGGATGGTGATCTTCTTGCCGTTGATGTTCACGGTCTGACCGGGCTGCATGCCCTGTGCGAGGAGCTTTTCAATAAGCTGCCGCTCTTCCGCGGCTCGCGCTGCCTCGGCTTCCTTGGCCGCCTTGTCGCGCAGACCTTTGGCCTTCTCGCGCACGTCCGCGAGGTGGGCGAGGCGGGATGCATTGAGCCGTCCAGCTTCGGCGTTCAGGGCCTTTGCCATCTGGTCGAGTCGTGCGGCGATGTCCTTGCCGTCAGGAGAGTCTGTGCCCGGTTGTGGTTGATCACTGGGTTTGGCGCCATCTCCTGAGGTGCCTTCATCTCCTGGCTTGTCGCCCTTGCCGTTGCCTCCCTTGGCGTCGACTTTGCCTTCTGCGAGTTGCTTCAGGTCTTTGGCCAAAGTTTCGGTGCCGGCACGTGCGCGCAGGGCGGCGAGTTCTGCCGCGGTGAGACCCGTGCCCGTGCCGTCCTGCTCTCCGTTTTTGCCTTGGCCTTGGGATTCACCCTTGCCGCGTTCCGCGGCGAGTTCTGCCAGGGCTTTCAGGATCTCATCGGCGAGTCCTGCATTGCGTGCGGCCTCTTTGAGTGCCTGCTGTTTGGCCTGCTGCTGCTTCTCTTTTGTATCCTGGGTGTTGGCGGCAACTTCTCCTGGCTTCTTCCCGGCACCTTTCCCCTGACCTGAGCTCTCGCCTTTGTCCTTGCCATTGGCGGCCAGTTCGGCCGGTTGTTCACCGGCACTCTTCCCCTGACCTGAACTTTTTCCTTCGCCTTCACCTTCTCCGCTTCCTTTGCCCTGGCCTTCACCCTTGCCAGACTTGCTGTCGGACTGCGCCTTGGCCGCCATCTGCTTCAGCGTTTCCGCAAGCTTTTCCTCGATCATCGCGCGGATGAAGTCGGAGAGATCGCGCAGGTGATGCTCGGCATCGGTGAGAGGTTGCTGGGCCGTGAGATGCTCCCTGGTATGCAGGCGTTCATCGGCGTCGCGCATGAAGGTCTCTGCAGCCGCCATGAGCTTGAGCATCTGTTCGTTCTTCCTTGGATGCGCTACGATGGCGGAGAACAACTCACCAGCATCCGTCGCAGCGACTTCCTGCTGTCGGCGTGACGATTCCAGCGGCGCCACGGCTTTCTTCTCCCCGGGCGCAATTTGTTCCCGCACGGACTTCTCTTCATTGGCGAGACGTTCGGCTTCCTTCGCCAGTTCCTCTAGCGGCTTGGGCTTGCTGTCGTCCTCTTCGTCCGGGTCGCTCTCATCGCCAAACGGAGTGTGAATCAGGATGAGATGCTTGCGGATCTGCAACAGGGAGCCGAGCGCGCGGTCGGAGGCGGGATGGGCCTGCTCCGTGAGCGTGCGCTGGAGATAGCGGCTGGTGTCACCCATCTGTGCGGCCGCGGTGAGGAGCAGGGCGAGATCATCCTGAGGGACGCCGGACTTCTGCGCCCACTCCGCGTGCAGCTCGTTTGTCTTCACGATGACATCCTGCTGCTTCACATCCGTTTCCTGGCACCGGGGTCCGATGCCTTCCGCCTGTTCGTTTTTCGCGTCCTCCTTCAGCACGTGGCAATCGGAAACGATCACGCGCTGGGCGCGAATGAGCTGGTTCAGCTTCGCAAACTGCCGCTTTTCCATCGGTGGCGGCTTCCCACCATCTGCTTGGATCTCCAGCTTCTTGAAGTCGCGAATGTCGATGCAGCGGAGCGGACTCACACTGCGCGGACCACCACGCGGTTTGTGATCCAACGCATAGGCGTAGAGCTTCACGTTGTCGCGAATTGTCAGCGGCACGGTCTCCAGCATGGCGCGCGTGAGTTCGGAAACGTCGTGCTGGTCTTTCTCCGTGATTACCTTCTCCAGTGTCCAGATGGTCTGGCCTGCGGCCTCCATGATGAGGCCCACCTCCGCCACGCCGAAGTCATCGCGCGCGCGAATACGCACCGGCAGTTCGGTCACGCACGTGGCCTGGCGATCCTTCATTGGCTCCAGCAGTTCAACCGTGGGGAGCTTGTCCACCGCTCCCACGACTTCATATCTCCAGGAGTCCACGGTGGCACCTTCCTTGTCGTAGATGGTGAGCACACCGGAGTACTTGCCCAGCGGCGCTTTCCACGAAGCTTGCACCGTGGAGCCGTCGTGCTTGAGAGGGAGCTTTTCCGGAGTGCTGGTGTCCGAGGCGAGCGTCCACTCCACGCGGTCGGGTGGCGTATTGAAGCGGAAGGTCCAGTCCAGCGCGCTGCCTTCCACCACGCTCGCATCCGCACCCTGGCGCTCTTCGGGAGCGACGCCTGTGTAGTCCGGGAAACGAATCGCGACCTTCGACTCCTCAAGACGAGGGATCGGCCGGTACTGCACCACGTGTGTGGAAGTCCCACCATCGCCGGCGGAAACGCGCATTTCGATGTCTCCCGTCATGCTCGTGAGCACGGCGTCATAGGTGCGTCCGTCCGAGAGCGCGTTGAGCGAGTGGGTTTGCCACTCGGACGTTCCAGCCTCTCTCACCTGCAGTTCCGGCGCTGCGGCTCTTCCGGAAAGCAACACAGCCACGCGTGGTGGATGCCGATCATCATAATGCGTGGGAAGCGACTGCCATGCCACAGTGGTATAGGTCGGCGCGCCCAATGGCATGACGATGCGATGCAACGCCGTGCGAAACTCAGGAGACTGCCATGCTGTCACGAGAACCAGCACCGCGAGAAAAGCACAAACTGCGATCCCACGCACCATGCGAACCGAAGGCGCCAGTGAATCCCAGCCACGGCCGCTTACCTGCTGCTGCGCTTCACTCAGCAGACGGGTGGTGAAATGCTGGTGCTCATCTGTGGATGAAGTGAGCACACCCCGCTGAGCGACCTCCCATGCCGTGCGCAGCTGTTGGCCGCAGGCAGGATCGGCCGCTTCCATGGCACGCACCACGGTTTCAGGATCGTTTCCTTTCCTCCCTGACAGCCACAGCCACACCGCGAGCACCAGGGCGCTTGCTGCCGTGATGCTGATCAACCACAACCTCAATGACTCGCCCCACGCCTCCTGCATGTCGAGGAGGGCGAGCATCAGAATGGAGCCCAGCAGCACTGCCGCTCCAGACAACATGGCAGTCGTACGATTGATGAAACCGCGCCGTTTCACGATGGCATGCACTGGAGCCTGGTCGAACAGGTCGTGGAGTGGGGGAGTCATCGGTCAGGCGTTGCGGGTGGGGCGCCGGGTGGCGACGATGTTTTCGACCGTGAGCAGTACCAGGAGCAGGGCCACGGCCCACGGCCAGAGTTCGTGACGCCACGGCACCGAGGCCGTTGCCAGCGTTGGATCATCCTTCGGTGTGATGGTTTGTATCGTGGTGTCCGGAACGCCAAAGGCGCGGCGCAGCGCCTCTGGCGGGGTCGCGACCACGGACGATTCAGCCGGTGCTGCCGCCACAATTTCCGTTCCACCCGAGGCGGTGTCATACAGACCCGGAGCGCGCTTCTCATGGATGCCGGGATGCCTTGGCTTCAGCTCAGGTCCGGCACCCTCCGCACGCGAGGCATACGAGAAGAGACTCTTCACAAATGGCACAAACAGAGGATCGCGAGGCAAGTCGGTCCACTCACGTGTGAGCGAGTGCGCCAGCACCAGCACGCGGCCTTTCTGAACCGGTCCCGTCTTTTCCAGCAGCAACGCGTGACCTCCGTCCAACTTCGCAAGAGCCTTCCAACCGTCTCCTTCGGGAATGTCGAAGCAGTCACGCCACTCGATTTCGCGGAGGTCGCCGCCTTCCCTGCCGTCGAAGGCGGCGAGGACGGGGTGGGTCCGCTCCCACTGTGTGATGGCGCGAACGGGACCGGATTCATCGGCGCTGGCGGGCATCGTGGCTGCTGCTGCAGGCCGGACACCATTCGGCAAAAGACCTGCGGTCTCCAGCACGGCGGAAGCGCCACGCGTCCATCGCGCGTCCAGTATTACCACCAGTCCACCGCCCGACTCTACATATTGCGCCAGTTGGCGAGCATCCGCCGTGGAGAGGTTTGGCAGGCCGCACAGAGCCACTGCGCCCACGCCGGTCAGATCCGTTGCGCCCTGGCGACCGGAGAGTCCGTATGCGATGTCCGGTTGGAAGGGCGTCTTCCCGTGCGCCGCGCCGGAGGCGGTGAGCGCCTTCTCGCCAAAGTAGGCCTGCCCTTCGAAGGGTGTGGTTCCCGGATTGCCATCGATGAGCTTCACCTTGCGAGGTTCTACCCAGCGTACTGCGAAGGGACGTGCATCATCCGCGGGCCATGCATCCGTGCCAGCCACCGAAATGGTGCCGCGCACTTCATCGCGTGGAGGATTGATTTTGAAGATGACACGGTCGGCGCCCTCCAGCACTTGCTCGGTGGCGGTGATGCCCTCGGCTTTCAAGGTCACCGTGCGGTCTGCACCCGGTGGCAGTATGACTTCCGCTTCGATCTCCATCTGCTCCATGACATAGGGAGTGAGCAAAGTAACATTTCGCACCGCCGCATTCACGGAAGATGGTGGTGTGAGCGCATGCACCTCCAAAGTCACCCCCGGAGGCCAGACTCGTGGAGGATTCGGCGGCAGGTCTCCCTCGGCGAGATGGGCAATCAGGACAATCTTCCCCGCACGCTTGGTGCCCGAGCCTCCCAGTCGATCGAGCGCCCATCCCATGGCGCGCGTCAGATCCGTGGGCGCTCCCGCACGTGGCGTCCACTTGTCCGCTGGGTTGATGGTTTCCACTTCATCGGAAAACTGGGCCAGGGTGAGTTTGCTGCCTTCCGCCACCTGCTGGGTGCTTTGTTGCAGCAGCTTCATCCCCGCATCCTTCATGTCCTCGGTGACACTGCCCGAGGCATCCAGCAGTACCACGGTCTCCGCAGGAGACTCTACCGCCTTTTCACTGGAGTTCAGAAACGGTCGGCAGAAGGCCAATGCCAGCAACGCCACAGCGAGCAGTCGCAAGAGCAGCAGCGGGATTTCCTCAAATCGCGAGCGTTTCCGCCGCTCCTTCAGTACCTCATTGAGGAACCTCAGCGTGCCCACCGGCACTTCGGTATAGCGCCGTCGCCGGCTCAGATGGATCCACAGCGGCACCGCCAGGGCCGCCATCGCCCACAGGAAGCCTGGGTGCATGAACCACATCGGGCAGAATCATAGGAGAAAATCTCGCAGCCTGACAAGCTGGCAATTGTCTCCGCCATCACTTCGCCAGGGAACGTTCTGCAAGGAGGAGCATCCAACGGAGCTTCATCAGCGAGGAAGGTTCCTGATTGGTGGCGGCGAGGTCGATGAGGTGTGCAAGAGAACGGGCACCCAGTTTATCCAGGGAAAAGCCTGCCTCTTGGAGTCGTGATCGTGCTTCATGGTTGCGATTTTGCAGACCCGTCTCGGCCATCCATTCGAGGGAACTCGTGGCGGAGAGCACGATCTGAGTCAGGGCGGAGGTGGGGACAGGGTTTGGAGTTTCTTCCGGTTCCAGTTCCTGCTGTTCCTGTCCCACCTCGTCGGTATTCGAGGGCGCCTGCTGGGGCGTAGACGCGGGACGTTGCGATGTAGTGGCCGGTGCAGCGAAAAAGAATCCTGTGACTTTCGTGGAAGAGATCAGCGCAAGGGGAAAGAGTCGCAGCCTCCCGTGGATGCGCTGGCATCGTCCGACCAGTGTGCCCCCTTCCAGATCTTGGGGGGTGAGCTTCTCCAATCGCTCGATCGCGGGCTGGTTCAGCTCATCGAAAGTCAGATGCAGTTCGAGCAGTCCCCCTGCTGTATCACGCAGCAGCCATGAGAGGCTTTGGGTGATGGGATCGAAGGGTTGTCTCAGCCACTGAGCTGGTTTCACCACTTGAAAAGCTGCGCGTGGATCGCGCTCACGGAGCCCGGGAGGCGTGGCCTTGTCCAGGAGAGCATCCAGCATGGCCCAATCCTCAATCACAGGTGCACCAAGGTCTGCCGGTGTGGTGACACCGGTCACCAGGGCACGCGTTTGTGTGGAGGAGGAAAGGCGGCTCCAACGGTTTTTTCGCGCCTTGGTAATCCGAAACCGGCTGCGGGAGATTTGGGCTGGTGATTCCGCACCCTCCCACGGGCCCGCTTGTGTGTATCTCGCCACCGCGTTGAATCCCGACATCCCTTGGAATGCACGCGGACGTGCCTCCGACCATGTGGCCCAGGAGGCATTCCCCTGGTCCCACAGGAGAAGCGTGAGACCTTCGTATCCAGATAGCGTGCGCCATGGCCATGCTGCGACGCCGACCAGATTCAGCGCGCCGACTTCCACGTAGGACTCCCTGGCCACTCCCGTGAGATGCGCCTGCGGTTTCGTCATCAGAGCTTGAACCAAGGCGTACGCGGTGGCCATGTTCTCAAAGATCTCGCTCAGGTCGGCATGGGGGCGGCGCAGCTGCCAGTCACATGCCTGTGAGGCCAAGCGTTGCAGCAGAAGGTTCAGCCGATGTAGTTCTGCCGTTTGAGCCGAAACAGAGAGCGCATCCAGGCGCTCTATCATGGCCGGGGGAAGTCTCGCGAGTCCTGCGCCCAGAATCTCCTCCAGCGTCGCTGCGACGGTGCGCAGCAGGCTGTCGCGGTGCCCCGGTGCTTTCGTAGTCGCATCGCTTTTGATCGCGGGTGGTGCCCATCTGATGCCAGCACGTGCACGCACCGTCAGCACTGCGGCAGCTGCGAAATGACGATGCCGCTTCTCCGCAGGGCCACGTACAATAATGCCGCTGAGTCCCGCGCCAGGCACACCCCGCACCTCGGCGTTCAGCCCGGGGAAAGTCACCACAAGAGCGTCATCCAAGTGGAAGGTCACCTCCTGAGTGTGGGCCAGCTCATGGGCGATGCGCAGGTCCGGCATACCGTAGTACGCGATCACGTCCTCATCGCTCAGGGCCGTCCACTCCGCGTGAGCGCGTTCTCCTCCGGAAGGTTGCTGCGCATCCGCCGTTTCTGGTGGCTGTTGCATCAGGTGGAGGCAGGCGGCGAGGATGTGCTGGCATACACCCGTTGCGGGGCAGGTGCAGGTGGCCTTTGCCGGGCCGGCCTCGACGAGAGACACACACTGGCCGCTGACGGTCAGCAACAGAACGTTGCCCGACCATTCCGCATGGGTCACCTCGCCACGCTCAAGGTCCTTCTGTGCGCGGCGCATCAGCCCCTTGTTCGAGAGCGCTTCGAGCGTCTCGATACTGAGTGAGGCATGCAACCCGCGGATACTGGCTTCGGTGCTCATGCCATCTACCTCAGTGCGACAATGCGTGAGAGCCATCCAGCAAGCTGCTTCGGAGTCAGGGCTGCCACCTCCATGCCCACATCCACGAGGCGCTGTGCCATTTGCGCATCGTATTGCGGCACTGCCTCGGCATCCAGTGCTGCGAGTCCCAGCGGGATGACACCAGACTCCTTCATCCGCTTCACCGCAGCCAGCATGTGGACCACGGACCCACCCTCGATGAAATCGCTCACCAGCACGAGGACGGTGCGGCGAGGCTGCTCAATCAGTGTTTCACAATAGTGCAGCGCCTTCGCGATATCCGTACCGCCTCCGAGTTGCACACTCATGAGCACCTCCACAGGATCATCTGCATGCTCCGAGAGATCCACCACCTCCGTATCAAATACGACCAGCTTCACACGCAGCGAAGGCAGCCCGGCGAAGATGCCTGCCATGACCGCGCTGTGGATCACGCTGTCTGCCATGGAGCCGCTCTGGTCGACGCACATGATGATATTCCAGGGCAGATGCTGCGTGTTCCTGGCAAAGAATTTCTGTTCATGCAGCACCAGGGCTTTCCTGGCGGGGTCGTAGTGCTTCAGGTTCCGGCGCAGGGTGGCGCGCCAGTCAAAATTTTGCGCCACTTTCAGCGGACTGTGGCGGAAGCGGTTGAGGCGCCCACTGAGTGCCTGGCGCACTTCGCTCTCCCATTTCTTGCGGATCTCCTCCACCACATGGCGGATGATCCGGCGCGCTTGATCCAGCACCTGTCCCTGCAGGTGCCCCCGGAAGCTGAGCAAAGTCTTCAGCAGATCGATGTTCGGCTCCAGCTTGGCGAGTGTCTCCGGGTCCGTGACCAGTTCCTTCAGCTCGTAGCGATCGAGCGCATGCTTCTCGATGATCTCCACCGTCTCGCGGGGAAAGAGTTCCCGCACTTCAGAGAGCCAGCTGGGCACGGTAAACTCCGGAGGTCCGCTGCCGCCTTCACGTGAAGTGCCCGGATCCTCGCGCAGACCACGGCCCCGATATTCACGGGCGTAGAGATAGTCCAGCGCCGCCTCCATGCGCTGCTGCTGTTGTGTGGACAAGCCGGATGGAAGCTGACGCTGGGAAAACCTTCCCAGCACCAGTCGCCAGCGATCAAGGGCAGTATTGCTCATGCGGGAATCGGTTGGGATTGGGGGGTGAGCCATGCTTCCAGGCCATCATCACGCAGGGACTGCTCCACGGCGGCGGTGGTATGCAGCGCCTGCATCATGTCCGCCTCCGTAAATTGATGCACGCGGGCAAGCTGCAGGGACTCCACACCATGCCGGGTGGCCACGAGAGCTGCGACGCGATCAGTTTCGCGAGGCGTCAGATCGGACCACGCCAATCGCAAGTGGGGCAGCCGGTGAAGGAACTCCTCTTCCGTCCAGGTTTGGAACAGCGCCTCGACCGCTTCCGCCAGCCGTGGTTCACGCCAGGCCAGTTCCCGTTCTGTCTTCAGAAGTCCCGCGAGGAAGTTCACCTGCCTGGCACCATCATCCACGGCGGGTGACAGCGCGCCCTGCGTGAGCGTGATCAGCGCCTCTGTGTCCATCCTGCCTGTGGCATGCAGCAGGCCGGCAATCGCTCCGCGCAGCAGTGGTGGCGTAGAAACTTGGGCGAGCACACGGGCCGCTGCTTGCCAGAAGAGATCCGCATCCAATAGGAGTTCCCTGGTCTGTGCCGCGAGGCGGCTGTTGAGCAGAAGGCAGGCATCTACCACGGGTGGAGCGCCATCCTCCGGCACCTGCGCTGCGTGCTCCAGGAGCTGGCAGGCGCGCGCATACGCGGTGCTCATGAGTTCGGGCAGCATCGTCAGACGCTGTGCCTCCAGTGGTTCTCGGCTCTGCCAGAGCAGCATGAGCTGGCTGAGCGCGCTGGACACCGAGACGAAGGAGGCATCTTGAGCCACCCAGTCCGAGAGATGCTGCGCACATTCTTCCGCGGCGGCTTTCAATCCCATCTGGCAGGCGCGGATGATGAGCGAGACACCTGCGGCGGCGCTCTCTGCTGCTTCGTCATCCAGCTTCATCATCTCCGCGCGCAGCCTGGCTGAGGCAGCTTCTTCTACCGAGCTGCCGTAGGCGGAGCACTCGATGAGTTTGCTCTCCGTCTGGGGTGTCCACTGGCAGTCCCAGTGCTCAATGACGCGTCGCACCTCCACACCGCGCAGGAAATCAGGGCCTGCCCGGCGCAAGCCATAGGGCACGGAGAGAAATTCCACGCAGTGAAGAAACCGGCTCACGCCACGGTGATTCTCGCGGCTGTAGATTTCGAGAGCCAGATTCTGCGTGGAACCAAATGCGACGGGCAGCTTCGCGGCAGTCGCCACACGGCGGAAGTCCTCCACCAGGGGCGGCACTCCCGCGTCGGGTGGGACACTCCCGGTCGCATCTCCCGTGAGCAGTTTGCTTGCGAGTGCCATGATGGCGGCGCCGTCAGCACCGAGCTCGCCTTTGACGAGGCAACCGCGAATCGCGTCCCAGAGATCTTCGCGGGACGGGCCGGGGTGGCCGCGCAATTGCGCCAGTCGAGAGGCCTGCTCCATGGCGGCGATTTCATCCGCCACGGATATGGATGCAGACATGTCACGACTGCGTGCTGCCTGGCCAAGCTGCACGAGCAATTGCAAAGTGGTGTGATGCAGCGGCTCTCCTTCCGCACGCTCCAGCGCCTCCCACATGACCTGGTAGTAGCCGGGCTGTGGCATGCCCGCGGAATAGCCAGAGAGGGAGTCGAGTTGGGGGAAGGTGTAACGGGTGAGGCATGAATGGCTTTGGGCAGGCACATGCCGCTTTGCCTCGCGGGGGGAGGCTGCTACCAGGGCGGGCAGGACGACACTGTGGAAACCACCCGTCACCACCAGTACCGGTCGTGGATCTCCGGCCTCCTCATTCCGGGCCAGGGTCTCGCGAATAGCTGCTGCCATGACTGCTTCGCGTGCGGCGGTGCCATCGGCTTCCAACACTTCTTGCGGAGTGTCTTTCCGTGAGAGCCAGCAATACGCGGCCACTTCCTGCACCAGCCGCTCCACGCTCAACTGCCACCCACGCACCTCGATAAGGTGATCCCACAGCTCATCGTGATCACGGCATCCGCAGCGGGATGCCAGATAGCGCAGGGCTTCACTGCGCTGGAAATGATGCTCTGCCTGGAGAGATTCGATGTGCAAGGCGCCGGGATGCTCGGCTGCCTCCCGCTCCACACCGCGCTGGCTTGCATAGTCGAGATCAATAAAGCGCAACTCCGCACCTACGGCGTGCCCCTCGCGGAGCGCCACCCACTCCGGTGAATAGGCGGCCATGGGAAAGTAGGAGGCGCAACGTTCGTCGGCCGCCTTCGCTGCCTTTCCTCCCATGCGGTAGTGCGTGTAGATGGCCACGGGCGGCTTACAACGCGCATCCACCAGATGTGTGATCAAAGGTGTGAAATCGTCCGGTCCTTCCACCAACACTGCGCGTGGCCGGTGCTCGCGAATCCATCGCCGCAATTGCCACGCACACGCGGGACTGTGGTGCCGCACAGGAAAGTAGAGCACCTCGGGTGTGATCATGGCGCGCTGCACCTCCTGCAGCGTCGCTCTGCTGGAGGTGCTGCTGCTCATCGAGTCAGCCATCGGCGCGCGCTGTGAAATTGTGACCAGGCTCGCCCTTTGGCGGCACGCGCCTTCACGACCACGTCCAGATAGTGGCGCAGTTTTTTGGCATCATCTGGATTATCCTTCAGCGCGGTGCCCAGGAGCTGCCTCGCAAGGTGTTCCGGTTCTACGGATCCTTTGCCAAAGTAGTGCGCATCAAGCGCTGCCGCGTGTGCCACGGCGACCGCTTCCGCCGTGGACATTACAGTGCTCGGCTTCTCGATCACCGTGCCTTCATCGGTGCGGCCCTGGCGCAAGTCCTGGAAGGTGGTCACCAGCACCTCCATCACATCTTCCGGATACTTCACCTGGATGCCGGAGCCGCTGAGCAGTGTCTCTGCCTGAAGTCGCACCAGTTCCATTTCCAGCTTCTTGTCGTCCAGCGCGGGCACGGTCTCGAAGTTGAACCGGCGCTTCAGCGCGCTGGACATTTCGTGCACGCCGCGGTCGCGGAGGTTGGCCGTGGCGATGACATTGAATCCGCGCTGCGCTTGCAGCACGGCGTCCTCTCCCAGTTCAGGGATGTGCATGGCCTTGTCCGAAAGGACGCTCACCATCGTGTCCTGGATTTCCGGCTGGCAGCGCGTGATTTCCTCAAAGCGCACCAGGCCTCCACGCTTCATCGCTGTGTGCAGGGGGGATGGAACCAGGGCCCGCTGGGAAGGTCCTTCCGCGAGCAGCAGTGCATAGTTCCACGAGTACTTGATGTGGTCATCCGTGGTGCCGGCGGTCCCCTGGATCACCAGAGTAGAATCCCCGCTGATGGCCGCGGAGAGCAGTTCGGACAGCATGGACTTCGCCGTACCCGGCTCACCCACCAGCATGAGTCCACGCTGGCCCAGCACTGTCACGATGCACCGCTCGATGAGTGCGGTGTCACCGTAGTACTTTTTCGTGATGACCGTTTTTGTCTTCTTTCCCTCCCACTCATGACTGAGGGCAGCGCCGTCGGAGCCGATGATGAACTGTCTCACCGTCTGTGGAGAGAGATTCCAGTTCACTGGTTTTGCACCCGGGTCATTGGCTGCGAGCGCGGCGAGTTCCCTGGCAAAGCGGTGTTCTGCAGGAGGCTGGATGTGGTCCTTGTCTGCCATGATGTGGTGTGGTGATGCTAGGCCTCTGCGGTGGGTGCGTCAGCAGTCTTTCCTGCGATCTTGGTGAGGTCCCCCATCACTTCTGAAAATGGTACGGGAGGTACATCTCCGAAAGCAAGCAGCCGGGGGTCATCCTCCTTGTGGGGTTCATCATAGATGTAACTTCCGACCGTCACGGTGCCGGCCTTCACGAAGCTGAGGGTCCCGAGCGTGATGCTTTCATCCATGCTGATGCCGATGTACATGCCATCCAACAGGAGGAACGCCTCAATGCCGGCGCCGGAGAAGGTCTTCCGGTAGGAGGAGACACCGCCTCCATCGACTACTGAACCCCGCGTCCAGCCGAGCTTTTCCGAGCGGCTGCGGAATGTCATGGCATTGAGTGATGTGCCCTCAACCTGCTTGCCGAACTTGAGGCCGCGCTCCTCTTCGTTGACCGTCACAACAGGGCGATCAAGTTGTGAGAAAGGAGGCTCGACGTTGTAGTCCGCCAGGTGTTGGATCCACGCCTGTCGCTGCGCATCGTCGAGCTCAAGTGGATGCACCAGAGAGACGGTCCCGCGAGGTGGCAAGGAGACCATGTTGTCCTCCACATCGGTGAGGGAGCCATCGTCCAGAAGGCGGAATGTCTTCGCGAGTACTCCGTCTTCATCGCGCCACGACCACACCAACCGGTGCGCGAAGGGCAGCAGCAGCGGATGGGATGCGTAGAGTCCCCACCAGCGTTCCGTGGGCCAGCGGAATTGACGCACCAGCAAGGTCTCGATGCGCAGAAGCTGTGCCTTCACCGCTTCCCTCAGAGTAGCTGCCAGTTCTTTGAACTCCGCTTGCGTTGCAGCATCCGTGCCGGAAGGCAGCTTGGAGAGGGTCTTGCGTGAGGCAGTATCGCGGAAGGACAGTTTGAGGTCGTCCGTGATGCTCACTTCCACTTTGCCCTTGCCCGCGGTGACGAGACGCGGTGAACCGGCCTCAAAGCCCAGCCATGGCACCACGAGGTCCCCTAATTCTTCCACACTCACACCGCGCGCTTCCGCTGCTGCGGCGAATGCTTCTGCGGCCGCCTGGCCGATATTCTTGTTCTTGCTGCGATAGCGGACGCTGAGACTGTCCACCACCATGAGCGCGGGCTCCGTGGCCAGAAGTGCGAGCGCCTGGGCGGCATACTCGGCCAGCTTGCCTCTTTGCTTGTCGGCCCATTCATGGATGGCCTTGGTCAGGGGCGGAACGATGCGGTCATCCCCAATCAAGGCTGCGAAGGCCAGCACCCACCTGTCTGCCGCATCTTGCTTGCTGCCAAGAAAGGCCTTCACCACGCTCACGGCCGTCTCGCCGCAGGCCTTGCGATCGAGTGAGGCGTACAGCGGCTTGGCCTCCAGGTCGGCGCGCATCTCCTTGCAGCGCGACTGGCGTGTCAGGAGATACAAGACCTCATCTTTCGACAGGCTGTTTCCATCGGTTCGCGTCAGTGAGGGGGCCGCTGGATCGATCCAGGCCACGGGTGGGCCCTTGATCTTGGAGAGTGTCTTGGCCACACGTTCGGCGAGTTCCTCAGGCGTCAATGCGGAGCCGCCACCGCTGTTCTCCAGAGCGAGGAGAATGGCATCGCGCACGTCGTCATTCTCCTCGAGGTCCATGTGCTGTTTCAGTTTGGCCATGGCTTCTTCGTCTCCGATCTGGCTGAGGAGGGAGACCGCGGCCTGGCGTATGTCTGCTTTCTTGTGGGCCAGGAGTTTCAGCGCTCGTGCGCCTGCGGCTGCGTATCCCAGCGTGGCCAGGGCGCGTGCTGCGGCGCCGCGCACGGGACGTGACTTGTGTAGCATCAGGGGCCAGATGTCTTCTTGGGTGCGATGCATGTCCCATTCCCGGCATTCTGAAATTCCCGAGACCACGGAGCTGTTGTCTGCATTGGCAAGGAGCCGCTGCAGTGCAGCATGATAGCGATCGACGCTGTCACCAGTGCCATGCAGCTTCCAGTACTTGAGTCCCATCAGTACGACATTGCCCGCTCCACAGCGCGTGCAGGCCTCGGCGAGAGGCAGCACCATTTCCGGAGACACTTCGGAGGCTGCTTTGAGAATGAGTT
Source organism: Roseimicrobium gellanilyticum (assembly GCF_003315205.1). NCBI lineage: Bacteria > Pseudomonadati > Verrucomicrobiota > Verrucomicrobiia > Verrucomicrobiales > Verrucomicrobiaceae > Roseimicrobium > Roseimicrobium gellanilyticum. The sequence continues at coordinate 499,698 of NZ_QNRR01000004.1, forward strand.
CGCGCTGGAAGGGAGCGTTCCAGGGATTCTTCTCGTTGTATCCTGCCATCCACTCCTCTGAAACCGGAAGCGCATCCGGATCGCGATGTTTCACCAGGTACTCGCAAATGGAGCGCCCCATGTAGTCTTCACTTCCCGCAAAGTTCTCCCGCTTGGACTCGCCGCGCATCAGGGTCTTCAGCTCACCGCATGCCCATGTGAGGTACTTCTCCGGCATCTTCTCGCCGAGTTGCATCAGGATGCTGGTGTTGTCTTTGGCGCTGCCCTGACTCTTGTAGTAGTCAAACGCCCTTGTGTGAAAGCGCGGTGCATTGGCATGCACGATCCGGGATAGCAGGGAGTCGCCTCGCTTGAGCACGGTGGGATCGTCCAGCATGCGTTCGAGGCGATCTGGAGCGGAGCGGGCGAGCAAGGGACCGACATCATTGAACCTCTGCTGCCGCAGATTCGCAGCCAGTTCTTTGTCATCACCCTCCAGCATCAGGCTGCCCGCGGGTGTGGGAGCGCCATCCTCCCCGACCAGACGCGAGTGAAGTACCCACTCCCGCAATTGAGCATCATTGATTCCCATGGAGCGGTACTTCTGCACCGCGGCGTCAAACTGTTCGGGCCTGGCACTGGTGTACCTGCAGTAGCGCTCAAGCCAGGTCGTCAGCAGATTCTCGACATTCCGGGTAACCGCAAACTTCAGCACACGATCGGCTTCTTCAGTCCACGCGTCCGGGTCGGGTAGCTCGTAGGCCAGTTGCCAGGACCCACTGCGATAGGGCATCTTGGGAATGGCTGCGAGCTGTGCATCATCTCCGGTCTCAATGTATCGTTTGATGGAGGGATGATGCCAGTCCTTGGAGTAGGTTTCTTTGGCAAAGGCATCGAGAAGCTTGAGAATCTTGGACATGGGGGTGAAGAAGAATGGTGCGTGGAAAGGGCGTGGAATTGAGAGTTAAGACTGGCTCTTCTTGGCCCAGTCCGCGTCATAGCCCGGGCCTTCGGCGGCCATCTGGCGGAAGTCATTCCAGCATTCTGCGAGCAGCACGGTGGGGACCTCGCTAAGGCGCAGACCAACACTTCCGTAACTATGGTCGGGGGAGGAATCTTCGCGGTGGAAGGAGAGCTTCAGCATGGCAGCAGTCCGGTTTTCTTCCGGGAGACTGTTGCCTGTGAACTCGACCACAGCCCGGATGCCTGTGGTCGTGAAGCGCTTCACATAGTCATTGAACCAGCCACCGTCGCCCGTGGCTCCGCGGGTGTAGCCCAGCTTGGTGGCGCGGGTGCGCAGCTTGAAGGTTTCCACCAGCCAGCCTTCGAAGTCCTTCAACTCGCGGCGCTCATTGCCATCGGAGGTGCTCTCAGGAGTGCTCCTGCCAAACTGCTCGAACAGGGGAGTCACCTCGTAGTCGTCGAAGTGCTGGATCCAGGCCTTTGCGTTCTCCAGGGATGTAGTCGTGTGATGCCCGATGGAAATGCGATGATCGGGCTGCAGCGTAAGCGCATTGTCCTCCACATCAGAGAGTGTGCCATCGGCCAGAGGGCGGAACCACACGGTCTCCTCGCCACGCTTTGCCATCCAGACGATGCGCTGGCAATAGTGACGCACCACGGGGTGGCGATTCAGATACGGCTCCCAATCCTCGTAGTCCCAGGCGCGCTCAACACACATGGCTTCATAGAGATTCATCCGCTGCTGCTCGAGCACCTGTTTCAGCTCCTTGCGGGAGGTTGCGAGTTGTTTCTTCGCCGCGGCCGCGAGTTCTTCATGGTCATCCTTGCGAGGTTCCGGAAGGCTTTTGATGGTTTTTCCGTCGGGATCCGCGAGGGTCAGATTGAGGTCCGCATCCAATCTCGCTTGGAACTGGCGCGCTCCGTAGTCGAGTTCCAGCAATCCCTGCTCATCCAGCCCGGCTGTGGGAATGGTACGGTCCGCCAGTTCTGCAAGGGACCAGCCTTTCCGCTCGGCAATCTCGCGCGCCAGTTTCGTGGCCTCCTCTTGAAGACTCTTCGTGCGGAAGCGCGTGCCGATGGCCAGCAGTGTTTGTGTGGCGTTGGGATGATCCACCCACGCGAGCATTTGCAGCAGAGCCTTGGCCTGGTGCACGCGTGTGCCATACCATTTTTTCAGATAACGGGCGACGGGTTCAGCCGCGCTGGTTCCTGCACACGCAGCCGCGAGCGCCAGGATGCCTTTGGAATCCGTCGCGGATCCCCTGGGCGCCTCGAGCTGATTCGGCAGCAGGCTTGCGTAGATTTGCTCCAGTGATTTCCCCTGATATGCCGAATAGTACTGTGGATATTGAATTGCTGATTGATGAAACGTCTGCGCGAGATTCATCGCGCTTTTCTCAGCCTCCTGCCGCGTGATTGGCATCACATCTTCCGCCATCCATGCGTCCAGCACATACTCTCCAAGTGCGGCGCGATCCTCCGGGCGGAAGCTCTGTGCATAGCGTCGCAGCAGGGCGCCAGGCTCAGGCTGCTTGAGTTTGCAGGACTGCGCCAGCCAGCCCTTGAGGATCTCCGGCGCGACCACTTCACCATTGTCAGCCCAATGCACTACGGGAAGCTGGGCGAAGGGGAACCATTGCAGGGCGGCAGGGATGCCCTTGCCCAATAGCTTGACGGCCTCCGCCTGCAGTCCCTTGCGATCCAGGAATTCATCCGGTGACACACCCAGCCGCTCAAGTGCGCCGATCATGGCAGCCTTGGGAACATCATGCTTCTCCCTGGCCACGGCTGTGCGCAGTGCAGGAATGGCCACCTCCGCCTTGATGCGGCCGAGCCACTCTGCTGCTGCGGTACGCTGGTCCTGCAGACCCGAGCTCAGGGCTGCGATGATACGCGCATCACGATTGGGCGCGCGCAGCAGGGCTTCCTGCACCAGCGGACGCTCTGTCTTGCCGGCGCTGAGCGCTGTCTCCCACATCCGATCAAGAAAGGAGGGAGGTGGTGTGGGGAAGCCTGCCAGCGCGCGCCAGGCATTCGAGCGCCTGGTGGCAGCCCAGTAGTCTGGCTGCGTGCTCGGATTGGAGGCATGTTTCCAGCCCAGCGCTTCCTCCAGCATGGTCAGCCGTTCCGCGAAGTAACTCCAGACGAACTCCGGCGGCTCCGCATTGAACATATTCTTGAAATAAGGGTCGGCCTGCAACCAGCCTTGTCCAATCCAGTCGGAATCAAATCCCAGGCGGTGGCACACTTCCGCCAGCTCGCGGTAGTCGATGGGACCATGCTTCAGGATACGGGCAGTGAGGCAGGCCGAGACCAGTCCCAGATGTCCACTGGGCATGTGATGGAAGCTCCCGCCCTGCATGATGGTGCACCAGCGCAGGACATGCACCAGCCTGAGCTTCGGGTGCGCGGCAAATTCCTCCAGCAGTTCCCGGCCTCCCATCCCGCTGTGCGGCACCGCGTGCTGGATCCTGGAATTGGAATCCAGGTTCTGCAAAAGAGCGAACCACTCCTTCGCGGATGCTGGCTGGATATGCGGCGGCTTCTTTGGTGCCCACGACTGAGACTTCTGACGCTCCCAGAGGGATGCCCATGTGACATTGGTCTTCTCAATGATCGTATGGAGTTCTTCCAGTATGGAGGCATCGAGCGCCTGATCCGCCATCACATCGGGAAGCGACGGGAGCGCTGGGAGTTCGGTGGACGACGTCTCCGCAGCAAGGTCGGCTTCGGATGGTGGGCGGAGAATGGACTCGATGAGTTCTGCGACTTTTTTGGATTTCTCCGCAGGGAGTCTCTCTTGCAAAACGGCTTGGGCGCCCTCACCACCGATTCTCGCGAAAAGTCGGACTGCATGGAGGCGCTCCTCCGGCGAACCGGCCTCCACCACCTGCTGTAGTTGCGGCACGACAGACTTCGGGTCCCTGTCGATCCATGCCTGCGCTGCTTCGCGCACCACCTTGGAGGAATCCACGGCAAGCTTCACCGCGGTATCCGGTACATGCTTTGGTGAGAACAGTGCACCCTGAAGCACGCCGATTGCATGCGTCTTGGCCCGGTGATCCGCATGAGCCAGGCATGCTCGTACCTCATTCAGATGGCGGACCAGCGCATCGTGGAAGCCTTTGATCGAAGTGAACAGCGAACCTGAATGCGAAAGCCATCCATGAGTGCTGGGATCAATGAACAACGCGGCTCGGACGAGCTTGGAAGCAGGATTGCCATTAAGTTCCAGCATCCTCTCAAATTCGGGAGCACTGAGCTTGGGAGTCTTCGGTCTGCGGGGATAGCTGTACCCGTTGCATTGGGTGGCCTCCCAGATGTAGGAGTCCAGGAAATCCGCGCCGACCAGAAGTCCCGGGGCGATATCGACCCGGCGGCCCGTGAGTGAAGCCGCATGCAACACGAGTCCCAGGCGCCAGTGCAATTCGGGTTCACTGATGGTGGTGGAGGAGAAGAAAAGATCCCTTTCCGTCACCTCGCGACCTGAGTCACTCCGGCTCCTGAGCCCCAGGGCGCCGCTCGCGGCAGGCATGCTGGATATCTCCTTCAGTACGGAGTCATCGCCACCCAGGACGATGAAGTTCATGATTCTGTCCGCCACATCGGGCTTCAGGGAATCCAGTGCGTGAAAGCTGGACCACAAGTATTCCAACTCGCCAACAGGGTGCTGAGCCTTACGCCAGTTCTCGCCAGTCGTTCCTCGCATATTCTTGAGCCACTTGAGCATGGTTCTACAGTCTGGGTTCCCGCGGACTTTGGGCATGGTCCAAAGCTGCGCAAGTGCTACTGCATTTAGTGATTATGAGATTCCACTGAATGTGCAGTGCCTTCTGCCACGCATGACAGCGTGGAACAGGATTGTTACGTGCCGCCTTGATTTGTTCGATTGAATTGTGAGAGTTTAATCACTCGTGTGCGTATGATAACGCAGGGATTTCAATCGACGCTGAAGGATGCAGTGCGCAACGCATGAAGTTTCATCGACGGTCACCTGCTGGATTTATGAACCTCCAATTCTTCCCACTCTCAAAGCAAAAGAGAAATAGGCCCTACTGGGGCGTGATGCGCTTTCTTGGTCGGATGGCCCGTGATACAACGATGTATGCGGTGGACTTCAAAGATGATTCTCCGCACCTCTGGCACTACCACAAGCAGGATGAATTGATTGTGGTCGTGAAAGGTGAGATTGAACAGGCGGTGCTATTGCCCGATGGCAGGATCCAAAAGAAAAAGCTGAAGGCTGGTGCGTCGGTGCAATTGCCCAAGGGGACAAGGCACTCGGCCAGGCCGGAGCAACCTGGCACGCAGGTGGTGTTTACCATCAAGGGTGGCGACGGTATTTATCGCGCGTACGATGAGGAGGGTGAGTGGGTTGGGCCTGGAGACTTGCGTGAGGGGTGAGGGTGCGCTGTGGGAGCTTCCCTTGCTCAGGAATGAGGTGCAACTGCGGTACTTTTTTGCTCCAAGAGGACCCCGTTCCTTATGCCGGGATGCAACGGGGGATCAGCGCATCCAAGCGGCGCACCCTGAACCTGTTTCAAGCACTCCCAATTTAGAGCTTCCGAAGCTGCCGGCGTAGGTAGGGCAGGCGCTGGGCGAGTTCTCCCAGCCAAATCGTGCGGATAAGGAATTGGGGCCAAATATCTTCCGAAAATCAGCACTTGTTACTCGACAAACCAAAGTTATCCCGCCTTAATTCGGGGCCATGAGCTTTTGGGATAATCTCAAGGACAAGGTGGCGGGCATGAATGCCTCGCTGCAAACCAGCGTCAGCAAATTCAAGAACGCGGAGTTCGCGAACGGTTGCATGGCCATGTGCGCCCTGATTGCCTCGGCGGACGGCAGCATCAGCGGACAGGAGAAGGGCAAGATCGCCACGCTCATCTCCGTGAACGAGACGCTCAAGATCTTCCCCGCTGCGGAACTCAAGACGAAGTTCGACTTCTTCTGCGACAAGCTGACGGCGGACTACGACTTCGGCCGCATTGAGGCCATCCAAGCCATTGGCAAGCTGAAGTCCAAGCCGGACCAGGCGCGCGCGGTGATCCAGATTGGCATCATCATCGGCGGTGCGGATGGCAACTTCGACGATGACGAAAAGAAAGCGGTGAAGGCTGCCTGCGCCGCGGTGGGCATCGCCCCGTCCGACTTCGATCTGTAAGTCAGTTACTTTTCCGTCAGAAAAGTCAGCGCCTGCTGTGAAGGTCTTTTGCGGAGAGTCCCCATTCCGTAAATAAAACCTTGCACAGCCGGTGACGTGTACGTACTGAGCATCGACAAAAATCACCGTTCAAGCATCGGAACGCAGACAAGTACCTGCCTGCATGAAAACTCTCGCGCGCGGCCAGAAGGCCACCATTTCCAGCTTGGGCGGCAATCCTGCCGCCCTGGAGGTTGCCGTGTCCCTGGATCTCAGCCAGGCAGGTGACGTTGACGTCAGCTGTTTCGGTCTGGACGAGCAGGGGAAGCTCTCGGACGAGAGGTATTTCATCTTCTACAATCAGCCGAAGTCCCCCTGCGGTGCGCTACAGGCGAAGGGCGCGTCCGGAGACGCCCGCCAGACCTTCCAGGTGGATCTGGGAAAGCTCCCCTCCACGGTGAAGCGACTGGTGTTCACGGCGGCCATCGACGGCAGCGCCACCATGAATCAGATCACCCGGGGAGCGGTGCGCCTCAAGAGTGCGGGCTCGCCCATGGCCGAGTTTCCCCTGGAGGCCAGGGACTACGGTGCTGAAAAGGCCTTGATGCTGCTGGACCTTTACTGGAAGGATGAATGGCGTGTGGCCGCTACCGGCCAGGGCTTCGCCGGTGGTCTGGATGCTTTGCTGCGGCACTTCGGCGGAAAGGTGGCGGAGGACGAACAGAAGCCGAAGCCTCCGGTGGCCAGCCCGCCTCCAGCTCCCGCTCCGCCTCCTCGGCCTGCAACTCCTCCTCCTGTTGCCGCTGCCGCCGCCGCGTCAGCAGCGCCGACGTTGTCGCTGAAGAAGCTCACGCTGGAAAAGCCAGGCGAGCGCAAGTCCATCAACCTGACCAAGGGTGGGGGACAGAGCCCGATTCACATCAATCTCAACTGGGACCGCGCCACGAAGCGTTCCTTCTTCGGAGGCAAACAGGAGGCCGACCTCGATTTGGGCTGCTTCTTCCAATTGCGTGACGGCAGGAAGAGCTGCATCCAGGCGCTGGGCGGCAATTTCGGAAGCCGCAGTAGCGAGCCCTTCATCTATCTGGACAAGGATGACCGGAGTGGCGCAAGCACCGACGGTGAGAACCTCTACATCCTCCGCCCGGATATCATCGAGCGCGTGCTCGTATTCGCCTTCATTTATGAAGGCGTTGCAAACTTTAGCACGGTCAATGGCCGGCTGAACCTGCGCGAAACAGACGGAAGTGAAACATTGATCCGTCTTGACGCTCCCCAACAAGGGGCCACTTTCTGTGCGATTTGCCTGATCTCACGCACCTCGTCCGGTGTGGACGTGATGAAGGAAACCCGATACTTCAGAGGCCATCCGGACGCGGATCGCCACTACGGTTTCGGCTTCCAGTGGAGGCAGGGTTCAAAGTAGTTCCCAATCTGTTTTCAAGAGAAGCTCTCTTTTTCAGAACACCAAACATCAAAACATAAGCAAACCATGGCTATCTCACTATCCAAAGGCGGAAATGTTTCCCTTTCCAAGACTGCTCCCGGACTGACGAACATCCTCATCGGCCTTGGTTGGGATGCTCGCGCCACTGACGGTGCTGGCTTCGACCTTGATGCGAGCGCGTTCCTGCTCAAGCCCGATGGCAAGGTGCGCGGCGACGGCGACTTCATCTTCTTCAACCAGAAGACCTCGGCTGACGGCTCCGTGAACCACATGGGTGACAACACGACGGGCGCCGGTGAAGGCGATGACGAAGTGATCAAGGTGAACCTCGCCGGCGTCCCCGCGGACGTGGACAAGATCGCCGTGAGCGTGACCATCCATGATGCGGAAGCCCGCAAGCAGAACTTCGGCATGGTATCCCAGGCCTTCGTACGCGTGGTGAACGAAGCGGATGGCACGGAGATCGTGCGCTACGATCTGAGCGAAGACTTCAGCATTGAGACCGCTCTCGTCTTCGGCGAAGTCTATCGCAACTCCGGCGAGTGGAAGTTCCGCGCCGTGGGCCAGGGCTTCCAGGGTGGCCTTGCCGCCATGGCCAAGAACTACGGTGTGAACATCTAGTTCACCCCTCTTACAGCCTCTTATGGGCCGTGCATGCGCTGGTGCGTATGCACGGTTCCCGTTTCAGTCATTCACTTTAACCATTGTTCACTATGCCCATCAGCCTGCAAAAAGGACAGAAGATCTCGCTGGAGAAGGAAGCGGGAGGAACGCTCACCAAGATCGTCATGGGTCTGGGCTGGGACGCCAAGAAGAAGAAGTCGTTCTTCGGCCTCGGCTCCAAGGACCAGGAAATCGACCTGGATGCCAGTTGCGCACTGTTCGATGATCAGAACAGGCCGATGGACATCGTGTACTTTGGGCAGCTTACCAGCCGTGACGGCTCCATCAATCACACGGGCGACAACCGCACGGGCGCCGGTGATGGAGATGACGAGCAGATCATCGTGGACCTCTCCCGCGTCTCCGCCGGGGTGAAGTCGTTGATCTTTGTGGTGAGCAGCTTCACCGGCCAGAGCTTTGCAGAAATTGAGAATGCGTTCTGCCGCGTGATCAATGGATCGAACAACCAGGAACTGGCGAAGTACGACCTGAGCTGCAATGGCTCACACACCGCCATGGTCATGGCCAAGGTGTACCGCCACAACAACGAGTGGAAGATGCACGCCATCGGTGAGAATGCCGCTGGACGCACCTTCCAGGATCTGCTGCCAGCGATGGTGCGCGCACTCTAACGCCTGAGGTTCAGACCCCCAGCTTCCCCCCAGCAGGATTCTGTTTCTTCATGGCAAAACATCGCGTTTGGTTCAGCCGGGCCAGTTCCAGTCTTCATCCCGCACTTCTGACTCTCAAGCAGAGACCACTGGGTGGTGATCTGGAGATTTACTCCAGCCATTCCCAGTGGGATTCCCCAGCACTCTGTGCCAGTGATGTGGCCCTGCTGGAGCCGGCTGAGCTCAAGGGGAACGCGTATGTCCAGTGGTGCCTCGACTTCTGTCGTGAGCACCGCATTGATGTCTTTGTCCCCGGCGGAGCCCGGTCGCAAATCGCTGACCGACGGGAGGAGTTCGCGTCAGTAGGCACCCGTATCCTCGTGGCTGCGGATGGGCCGACCTTGAAGCATCTGGAGGACAAGTCCGGCTTCCTCGCCGGAGTGCCGCCGGAAATTGCTCCCATCGCCCGCTATGTGACGGTCAATACCGCGGCAGAGTTTGCGGATGCTGTCACCACGCTCCAGGCCACCTGCGAGAAGGTGTGCTTCAAGCCCAGCCAGTCCATCTTCGGGCTGGGATTCTATGTGCTCAAGGAAGGCCTGCAGCCGGTGAACCGCCTGCTCGATGGGTATGCCAATGTCATCTCGTTCGAGGAGGCACACCGCATCCTGGCCACCCAGGAGAAGTTTCGCGATGTGCTGGTCATGGAGTACCTGCCCGGCAACGAATACAGCGTGGACTGCGTAGGGCGCCGGGGAGAGCTGGTGTGCGCCATCGTGCGTGCCAAGCTGAGAGGCGACGACTCCGTAGGCAGTTCCCAGCTCGTCCAGGGGAATCCTGAAGTGGAGCAGATGGCCCGCGCCATTACCCACCGCTACGGACTGGATGGACTGTATAACATGCAGTTTCGTGAGGGTGCAGATGGAGGACGCCCCAAGCTTCTGGAGGTGAATGGGCGGATGTCCGGCGGCATGGCCCTGGCCTGTCTCACAGGCATCCATCTGCTGGAGCTGGCCATCCAGGTGACCCTGGCCGGTCCGGATGCACCTTTGCCGGAGGTCCGCAAGGTCGGATCTCCAGTTCGTGCCCAACAGGCATTCAGTGCTTTCCCCGCGGTTCATGTTGTGTCACAGGGTAGCTCGACCTCTAGATGAGCATTACCCGCCCGTTCCAGCCCCACCTTATCCAGACAGCCCCGGGCAGATATGAAGCCCGCCTGTCCGGAGGTGTGCTCACGATGGAGATGCATCGCGAGGAAGTGCCGCTGCCGGAGCTGTGCGATTTTGCGCTGCGGCGGAATGCACGGCGGCGATTCCTCTTTGTCAGCCGGGTGCTCGGAAGGCACATGCCCACCCGGCCTGGCCATTTGCGGGATGCCGCGGCACGATTGGCGCGGAAGATCGCTGCAGGGAATGGTCGCGGCCCTGTGTTGTTCTTTGGCATGTCCGAGACGGCCACCACACTCGCCCAGGCGGTGTATGCGGCGTGGCATGAGCTTGGCTGCGCAGGTCTGTACATCGAGAGCACGCGCCGCAGGACGGGGGGCTCAATCGCGTTCGAGTTTGTGGAGAGCCATTCACACGCTTCCGCGCATCTCGTCCACCTGCCGTCACCCGAGGATGATCCTGAAGGTGTTTTTCAGAAGGCCAGCCGCGTGGTGGTCGTGGATGACGAAGCCACCACAGGACGCACCGCAGCAGGACTGGCAGCGGCCTACGCCGCCTGGCGTGGCATCCCTGTCGAGGCCATGCGGGTGGAGCTTGCCGTCCTGGCGCGGTGGAATCCTCCCCAAGGCGCGGCACCTCTTGGCGAGGTGACCATTCACACCCTGCTGGATGGCGCATTTGAGTTTCGCGAGACGGGTGTCTTCCCCGAGGCGCCTGCCCAGGTGGCCCATGCCGATGTGCAGAGCAATGCACGGTGTGGCGCACGGCATGGCCTGTCCCGTCCCCAGGAGATGCCTTGGTCGGTGAAGGCCAATCCCGGTGAGCGCATTCTCGTGTTGGGCACGGGCGAGTTCGGTTATCAGCCCCAGCTCCTCGCCTCTGCTTTGGAAGGGCAGGGAGCCACGGCATGGGTGCAGGCCACGACACGCTCGCCGGTGCTGACTGGGGGAGCCATCGGCCACAGCCGTACCTTTCCCTCCCTCACGGGCGAGGGCCATCCCGAGTTCCTCTACAATGTCCCCGACGACCATCCGTACGATCGGGTTCTCCTCTGCTGTGAAGACACCCTGCTGCCATCGGACCATCCGCTGCGACAGGTGCCGCGAATCGAAATCCTGCCACTCCCAGACTCTCTGCCCTCATGAAGACACGTGACTGGATTGCCACGGATCTGGATGGCACGCTCTTTTCACGGGAATTCGCCGTAGAGGGGGCGATCCCTGCCACGTGGAAAAAGGACGCTGCCGGAGACGTGCCTTCATCCTGGGTGCACCCCGCGACCTACCGCCTCATGCGGGCGCTGGGAGAGTGCTTCGACCTTGTTCCCGTGACGGCGCGCGATCTGGATTCCTATTCTCGCGTGAAGATCGAGGGGCTCACGTTCCGTGGGGCCGTGCTCGCCAATGGTGCCATCATCATCGACCCGGATGGCAACATTGACGAGAGCTGGAATGATGTGATGGGGGGAGTGCTGGAAAGCGTGGCGCCTGAACTGCAGACCGTATGCCGGCAGGTTGCTGAGCAGTCGCGAGGTCTTGCGCGCGCACGACTGGTAGCCAGCGGTACAGAGCATGCGGCCTACCTGGTGGCGAAAGCAGACGAGGCGTGGTGGGGCACCCCAGAGGGTGTCCACCTCCTGCAGACTCTCGAAGTAAGCACCTGCCGCGCAGCCCTGCTCAAGAATGAACTCCAGGTGCTGCCACCCGGCGTATCGAAGAGCATCGGCCTCGCGGCCTATCAGCAGCGCTACGGCATGGGCAATCCGCCGCTGATGGGCCTCGGTGACATGCCCACCGACATGGAATTCATGCGTGAGTGCAGTTTCCTTGGCATTCCGTCCGGCAGCCGCCTGGAGCAAAGTTTTGTCTAGTACAGTATCCATGTCCGCAGCTCCCACAGCCGTCCTCAATCAGGCATTCCACGGAAGTTACCTTCCGGAGGAGACCACCTTCCTGCTGCGCGGGCTGCAGATGACCGCTACACCCTTGCAGGAGCGCGAGAGGCTTATCCAAAGCGGATCCCGCCACTATAGCGAACTCATCGGCCCGGAGGATGCCCCTACGCGGGAACGCCTGAGGCTTTTCCGCGAATGCCTGGAGAACAACGGGAGGCAGCTTGCCCAGGACACCATGGATCTCGCGAGCGCTCTCGCGGAGAGTGCGCACGAGGGGGAGGTGACCATCACCTCCATTGCTCGCGCGGGCACGCCGATTGGCGCCTTGCTCTGGCACTTGCTGAAAAAGTCACGTCCGGACCTTCGGGTCTACCACTACTCTATTTCGGTGATCCGGGATCGTGGTGCGGACTTCGCTGCATTGCGTTGGATCCAGGAGCGGCATGCGGCGGAAAGCATCCGCTTTGTGGATGGCTGGACTGGCAAGGGGACCATCGCCACGGAATTGCGCGAGTCACTGTCGACAAAACCCGACCTTGCGGTCATTGACCCCGGGCTGTGGACACCTCTGGATGTCTGCGGCGCGGCCAGGTACTCGCCGAACGCGCGCGACTACCTCATCCCTTCGACCCTGCTGGGTGGGACCATTTCCGGCCTCGTATCCCGTTCAGTGCTGCCCCGTGGCGAAGAGGACACCGGGGTGTGGCACGGCTCCGTGGAACTGTCCCACCTGCGGCGCTATGACCTCACGCGCTGGTTCCTCCGGACGATGCTTACCCTTTGCGAGAACTACAGCGCCGCCTTCCCAGCGCCGCCCAATGCCTCCGGTGGGAAAGTGCGCTACGAACTGGCCCACGCGTTTCTGGACACCCTTGAGGCTGAGCATGGTGTCGCCAGTCGCAATCAGATCAAACTCGGCATCGGAGAGACCGTGCGAGTGTTGCTGCGCCGGCTGCCGAAGATTGTCCTTTTGTCTCCAGACGCTCACGAGCAGGATGCCGAACTCATCCGCCGGCTGGCGGCTTTGCGCAATGTTCCCGTTCAGGCACAGATCATGCCATTTGCGGCTGTCGCACTCATCGCGAATGTTGCCCTCCCTTAGCACCTTTTAGAATGATGACTCCCTCCGCTTCCTTTCATCTGGCTCCTGTGCTCTACGTGCCGGCCTCCCGGCCGGACCTGCAGGCCATCCTGTCCGGGCGGAAAAAGCTCGGAGTCTGCTCGCTCGCCGTGTGCCTGGAAGATGCGGTGAGGATTGATGACCGCGCCCGCGCCGCGTCACGTCTGTGCGAGATCCTGCATCAGGCGAGCTCCTTGCCCCATACTATTTTCGTGAGGCCCGCCGACTCTGAGATGCTCGAGCGACTGCTGGATGCAGCGCAACTCGATCACATCGCCGCCTTCGTGCTGCCCAAGGCCACGACGCGCAACATTGCGCGATGGATGGAGCTGACCTGCGGGAGATTCCCGATTCTGCCTATCCTGGAAAGCAACGAAGCACTGGATCACGGTGGCCGCAGGGAACTTGCCGCCGTCTGCGCGGAGTACAGCCAGTTCATTCCGCGGGTGCGCATCGGGGCAAATGACCTCTTCGCACGGTTGGGTGGCCTGCGACGGCCTCAGGGCTGCACCGTGTATGAGACTCCGCTTGGCAGAGTCATTGATGAACTCCTTGAAGTATTTGTACCACGGGATATTCCGCTGAGCGGGCCCGTGTTTGACCGGTTGGATGACCTCAAGACGCTTGAGCGCGAGGTGGAGCTGGACATCCATCGCGGGCTCTTCTGCAAGACCGCGTTGAACCCGGCCCAGGTGGCGACCATCTGGTCAGGATACAAGCCCGGAGAGCTGGAGATTGAAGAGGCGAACCACATCCTGCACCCGGATTCTCCGGCTGTGTTCGGCATGAATGGCTCCATGCACGAGCCTGCGTGCCACGGGGAGTGGGCGCGGCGCCTTCTCACACGCCAGTCCATGCACCGCGCTGCGGAGCTGGCACTGGAGCGGCGTGCGCAAGCCAACGGCAACGGCAGCGGGCACTCAATTCCCGGTCTTGAGGAGGCTGGCTATCCAATCCACAAAGCCAGCACGGTTTCGTGAGGCGATGATGACCTGACCCTTGCCACGGAAGCGGTTCACCAGGCCTTCGCCGCTGGTCATGGAGTTCACCACATTGCTGAAGAACCCGCGTCCGGTGGTGGAGGCGGTGATCTCGTACTGAAGTCCCGATTCCCAGGCCACCACGTGGCTGTTGTCCACAATCGTGCCGGTCTGCTCGTTCACATCGATCGCGAACAGCGCACCGAATCCCGAGATGGCCAGCTTTCCTGAACCGGTGGTTTCCATGATGAACCAGCCGCCGGTGCCGCCGAAGAGCCCCTGGCCGATGCCCTGGGTCTTCGTGGTGATTTGAATCGAGGTCTCGGCTGCGAGGAAGGCCCCGTCATTGAGACGGTATTGCTTGGCGCCGCAATCGAGCACCATGACATCTCCCGGCATGTTCGGAGAGAACAGCGCATCTCCGTCTCCATTTGTGGCAACCACGCTCTGCTGGAAAAAGGATTCACCCGCGGTCAGGCGGCGTGCCAGGGAGCGCAGCAGGCCTCCGCGTGCCTCACCCTTGAGTTCGAGAGTTCCATCCATGGTTACCATGGCGCCGCGTTCTGCATACACGCTCTCGCCCCGTTTCATGGAGACATGGAGGAATGGATCAACGTTGCCGACGACTTCGAACTTGGGCATGATGGAATGGAGTAAGGGGTAGGTGTGTGAGAGAGAGTAAGCGGGTGGGTAATCAGCCTTCGCTGGCCTTGATCTTGAAGTCACGTCCACCGCCGCCTGAGCGCAGGATGCCGCCGCATCCCGGGCAGACGCTGGTTCCGTCCGGCTGACGGCTGGAGCCACAGAAGACAGTACCGCAGTTTCCACAGGAACCGGCAGACATGTTGCCACAATAAGCACAGGGCGGGCAGCCATCCACTTCGCGGGAGTTCACCTGGGGCAGGCCTGCGCCGGCACGGGTGCTGAAGTCGCACGTCTCCGCGTCCATGATGTGCGATGCTGCGGGGACATACACACCGTAGTCCGGCTCCCAGCGGTAGCGCATGAGGTAGGGCTGTTTTGTTTTTCCACAAAGCGCTGAAAGGAACAACTGCCGGGCGCGACCGTCATCGCTGGAGTAGGGCATGTTCGAGTCATCGACCTTCTCGATGACGTCAGGAAGCTTGGACAGCATGACCTCACGCTCATCCCCGTCGGATACCCCCCGGCTTGCGGTGGAGACCGTGTCGCTGATCCAGACAAAGAGCTTGGCCCAGCCGTGCTCATCCGTCTGGTGGAGATTCAGCACCACATCGGTCATCTCGCGAAGGCCGGCGAAGTCAATGTCATCACCGCAGCCGATGGCGTAGAAGTTGGCGATCTTCACCGTGCTGTTCAGATCGCGGAGCGCGGAGCGCCAGTCGTCCGTCGGCTGGCCGTCGGTGATGAGGATGACGATGGGGCGGAAGTCACCTTTCGCTCCGCCGGACTGGTTGCGTTGCACTTCCTTGAGGATGCGCTCTGCCAGGAGCATCAGCGCGCTGCCCAGTGAGGTCCCGGGGCGCACGAGCAGGCGTGGTGGTTGCGCCTCATCAATGCTTTGCAGCGGCGACTTCAACTCGGCACGGCTGTCGAATGTGATGAAGGAAATCCAAGCTGTCTCCAGCGCGTGGGGATTCTGCCGCAGGGCCTTCAACATGCTGTTGATGCCTACCCTCATGCCGGCGAGGCCGGCGCCGATCATGGATTCTGAGCAGTCCAGAAGTACGTAAACAGGAAGACGGCGCATAGCAGATTCAGGTGAGAAGGTTCAGTGTGTGGAGAAAAGTTGATTCGGGGCTCGACTCAGACGTTGGCCATCTGCACGTGGACCAGTCGGCCGCCGTCCTCGGGACTCAGCAGGAGCTTCTGGTCATTCTTCAGTTCGATGCGTTTGCCAGGCTCGATGAGTTCACCCGTATCCGCATCCTTGAGGGCGGGCAGGGACTGGTTCACCAGCAGCCATTTTCCGCCGTGGAAAACGAAGTAGCCGACCGGCTTGCGCTGCGCATCCGTAAGCTTCGCGCTTGGGAAAATGAGGCGCGAAACGTGCCAGGGATAGAGGTACTGGTTGGAGTAGACCATCAGCCGGTGGTTGTCCGGCAGGAACTTCCCACCACCACGCGACGAGTACAGGTTCAGCACAGGCAGAGGCCCGACGAACGGCGTGCCACAGAAGGGGCACTTGGGTTTGGTGCTGTTGTCAAAGACGTACCACTTCTGGTCGCAGCTCGGATTGGCGCAGGGCTGGATCAGGTCGACTGTCTTCACCAGCGCCGTTTCAATGTCGTGCGCCGTGGGCCGCTGATCCGGTGCATGCAGTCCCGTGATGAAAGCGCGATCAAAGATATCCCGCAGATACGGGCCACAGATGGCGTAGGGAATCTTCGCCGTATCGGCAAAGGGCAGGAAGCCTGGCTTCACTGAGGTGGGATCACTGCGGTTGGTGTCATCAGACGGATGCTCGATGAACAGCGCCTGTTTCCCCATGCCGAGTTCTTCATCCTTCTGAGGATCACTGTGATGCACCTTCCGTCCGCGAAGCGGGTGGCGGTAGAGCAAGTACATGTACACGAGTACCGCCAGCGCATGACGATCGGTTTCGATGCGGGGGAGCATCTTCTTGGGATCGCCCACCGGGAGGCTCAGACTGGACACCACTTCAGGGGCAATGAAGTCCGGCGTGCCCACCACATCTGGCGGGTACCTACCAGGCACCACGAGGGTGTCGATGTCGATGATGCAGGCATTTCCTCCAGCGGGATCCACCAGCACGTTCTTGTAGGAGAGGTCGGAATGCGCGAGACCCGCCATGTGCAGGCGGCCCACGGAGCGTGCGATCTTGATGCACGTGGTGAAGTAGCTCAGCCAGTTGCCGCGTTCGCGGGGATCCAGGTGCTTCTGCTGGTGATTGGCGGAGGCGAACCACTTGCCCTCCTTTTCCTTGCCCTTGATGCTCAGGAAATCGCCATTCTTTGATCCGTGCTCAAAGAAGAAATGCTGCCGGTAGGTGGGCATGACGACACCCACATGCCCCGCGTCTTCCACAATATGCGTGGGCCAGCAGAAGAGCGACTCCCAATAGGCTCCGCCCTCTTGATTGAAAATGTTCTCACGGTACCTTCCCACGATGTTGCGCAGGCGCTCCATGGAGTTGGCGTCCGGTTTCTTCCGGTACCACCCGATGACCTGCTTCTTGTCTTTCGAGAAGTAGACATCCTTCATCCCGCCTGATCCGGCCTGGTTGGCGTCGTCAAACTCGAACGAGGTTCCATCCGTGGCTTTCAGCCTGACAATGCTCATAGGGATGCGGAGGGTTGGGTTTCCGTAAGGACGATGATCGTCCGGTCGTCATGGTGACCGGGAGAGGGGAAGTTCAGCCAATCAAGCAGCCGCTCGGCGGACTCCGCACGTGTGGAGGCTCCGGCTACGAGGGGCTGCACCTCGGCCCAGAGTTTCCTCCAGGCATCTGCGTCACCCAGCGCGGCCTCACTGGCAAAACGCGGATCCGAAACACCATCGGTGACCAGCAGCAGTGCCTCGAAACTGGGCACGATCGCGAACTTGATCCGGTTCATGATGGCCTCACCGGATGCCAGCGCTTCCTTGACGGTAAGGAACACAGTCTGTCCGGCGAATTCTCCGCCGTCTGGTTTGGTCAACAGACACTCGATGTCGTCATCAGCCGTTCTCACCAGCGCAGCAGCACCGTCGCCGATGGAGAAGGAGGCAACGAACCATCCGCCCGAGGCCAGTGGCCGGGCAAGGACGATGATGATGGTGGTGTGGAAGTCCCTGGAGACGGCGTTTGCCGTGTTTGCCTTCTCCTCAATCAAGCGGCGGGCGTCCCATGCCACGCGGCCAAAATGGTTGTAGACTTCCGTTCGCAGCTTTGAGCGTGCTTCAGACGTTGCAGATGGATCCGCCGCGTAGGCTTCGACGAGGGGGGTAAGAGGATCCGTGGAAACTTCGCCCAGCAGCTTCGAGAAATACTGGAGCACATGCACACAGGCAATCCTGGAGCCTTCGCGGGAGTACTTGGCACTGCCCGCGCCGTCCGCCACCGTCAGGGCATACCATCCGGTCTCGGGCAGCCACGCCATGGAAAAGTCATCATCACGGCAGCTACCCACGTGCGCGTGGGAGCGACCGCGCCGGCTGGCGGCGGTCACCAGCAGCGGGGCATCAGGAAGCGCCGCCGCATCGACATCCGGTTTCCAGAACGGAGCCGAAGTGTTGGAGGGTGTGTTTTTCCAAAGCGAGGACGGATCCGGATTGATGGTCAGCAGGAAGGTCTTGTTCAGTGCCGATGGCTTGCCGGACTCCGGCTCGGCCGAGGCGCACGTCATCGAAAATGAAAACTCACCTGACTCAGCGGGCACGCCTGACAGCACCGACGATTCACAGGACAATCCCTTCGGCGGGTCGTCTGCCACGGTCACTACATCGAAGGAAAGCTTGTGGATCTCCAGCGCCGTCAGCAGGGATGCCGAATACGCACGTCCCACGGTGGCGTTGGGCAGCCGGATGGGCATTGGAGGAGGCGTCATGGCTGCGGCGACGGTTGGGGGAGGGGTGGATTCGGGTGCCGCGGCAGAACCGTCCTCAGCGGGCTGTGGTTGATCCACGGACTCCGTGGCTGTGCTTTCCACCTGGGTTTCCGCGGGGACTTCGGACACCGGAACTTCGCTGGAAGACTCCCCCGGAGGTTCTTGGCTCTCCGGAGAGGATGCTGCGTCGGTTGCCATGGATTCTCCGTTGTTGGAATGGACGACTGTCTCCAAGGACTGCATCAGGGCCTCCAAGGGCGCCTCGACGGCCCGCGGACCATGCGTAAACAGGAGCTCAGCGTACTGCAAGAACAAAGGCGGCCACGGCGCCTCGATGGGCTGTCCCCATTGACGAATGTTGGCGTTGCGCAGGACCGGTGCAGGTTCGTGACCAAGCACAATCAAGTGCAGCACACTTGCCAGAGCCTGGACATCGCTGTGCTGTTGCTCTTCAAGCGTCGCGCCTGTCCCATCGGGATAATACGAGTAGGCTTCCTGAGGCTTGAGAGGTTCCCGCTGTCCATCTCTCGCGGCGAAGAACTCCGCATCGAGCATCCCTTCGGATGAAACCAGCATGCGCTGGGCACACACCGCGCCATGAGCCCGGCCCAAGTCGTGAATCTGCTTCAGGCATTCCACGATGGAATGCAGCGTCCTCACGGGATTTCCCACGAGGATCTCATGCCGCTGGATCAGGAATGTGTATAAAGGCAGCCGCTGATCATTCCTTTGGGAGAGAGTGTTGAGACCCGCCATGAGACAATCTCCGAGGAAGTTAGAACACCAGGTTCACTTCGGGCGGCGGCGGTGGCAGATGCAGCTCGGCGCTGGCGCCCACGCTCACGTTTCCAGCAGCGACGCTGGATGAAACCCAGCGGAAGAAGCTGAGGAAGCTGTTCCCGTCCATCGTTTCCAGCGTGACGACATGATCCGCCAGCGGGGTCAGCTCATCCTTCTTGGCCTTCGGACCTGCGGCACAGGCCACGATGCTCGCGAAGCCACGGGATTTCACCTTGGGGATCGTCTCCTTGTAAAGCATGATGTCCGAAGGCGAGCCATCCGTCATGATGAAGGCGATGGGCTTCCAGTCGCCCTTGTTCTCCTCCTGGGTACGCCGCACTTCCTTGTCCACGCGGTCACAAAGGACCTCCAGCGCGGCACCGAGATTGGTGGGGCCCGAGTCCGGGCACGTGATGACAGGCAGCTGTAGCGACTCCAGGCCGCTGAGCGGGAGCACGACCTTCACCTCGCGGTCAAAGGTGATGATGGAGAGGTGAAGGGACTCCAGCGCATGGGGATCCTGGCGGAGTCCGCCCAGCATGGCCTGAAGGCCTGACTTCACGGATTCCAGTGGCTCTCCCTTCATCGAACCTGAGGTGTCAATGAGGAGGTAAACAGGAAGGCGACGCATATACGAAGGGGGATTTGATTAGGCGAGTAGCGGTAGAAAGGTCACACCACGACTTTGATTTCGGGCGGAGGCGGGGGGAGTTGATCGAGTCCCTCCACTTCCTTCCCGGCAGTTTCCACGGCCTTGCTGTTGCTGCTGACCGAGGCCGAAACCCATTTGAAGAACTTCGCCATGGCCGAGGCATCCGAGGTGTCCAGCCTGACCACCGACTCACCACAGATTTGCTTCAGCGCGGAGATGTCTCCATTGTTCACGGCGCAACCGACCACAACGCCCCATTTCTCCTGCTGGAAGCGGGCAAGACCCTTCTGCCAGTCGTCCGTGGGAGCGCCATCCGTCATGAGGAAGACCATGGGCTTCCAGTCGCCCTTGGTGGTGGAGGTGGACTTTGCGAGCTGGCTGGAAGCCGACTCCGCCACGAGACGCAGGGCATCTCCCAGAGCGGTGCTGCCCTGAGCGGTAAGGGCAGGTATCTGGAATGCGGTGAGCTCCGTGAGCTTTACCTTCTCATCGGCTTTGGAGTCGAACGTGATCACGCTCAGAAACGCCGTCTCCAGCGCATAGGGATCCTGGCGCAATGCGGAGACGAGCATCTGGACTCCGTTTTTGACCTGTTCGATGGGTTCACCGAACATGGATCCCGAAGTGTCAAGGAGCAGGAATACAGGGAGGCGTCTCATGGGACCTTATGTATGCAGGGCTTAGGGTTGCTGTGAACTTTCCGCGGAACGCTGATTCACGCGGACATTGGACTCGTTGCGGATTGCGATGTCCACTCCAACATCTGCTTTCCTGGAATTTGCCTGTCCGTCAACGCCCACGGCAGAGATCGAAATGTCCCGGTGCCTGGGTGCAGGTGCTGGCCGTGGAAGTGACGACCAACTCTGGCGAGCTGTGGAGGGATGGGAAACCCGGCTCACCGGTCTCGGCGGCGGGGAAGTAGGTTTCTGAGGAGCGGACCGGTCCGGGGGACTTACATCCAGGGGGGCTGATGATACCCAGTCCCCCCAAACTACGTCCCGGACAATGTCACTGTTGGAGACCACGACTCCAAGAAGGCAGAATCATCTACACGTGTGATTTCAGGATCTCGACGAAGTTATCCGTGGCGTGACCCTCACCGAGGGCGCGGAACTTCCAGCCGCCACCCTGGCGGTACACTTCGCCAAACACCATGATGCATTTGCCGTTATACAGGGGCTCGGACGTGAGATTGTATCGTGCCATTTCCTGGTTCTTGGCATCAATGGCGCGCATGTACGCGCTCTCCACTTCGCCAAAGTGCTGGTTGTGGCGTTTCCCCTGGTAAATCTGCACCAGGAAAAGGATGCGGTGCACGTTGGCAGGCAGGGTGTTGAGGCGCACGACGATTTGTTCGTCGTCGTTGTCGCCGCTGCCGCCCACGCGGTTGTCACCCGAGTGGTAGATCTGCCCGCTGGGATGCCGGAGGTTCCCAAAGAAGATCACGTCGCTGCCCATCAGCTTGTCCCCGAGACTGCGCACCTTGCCATGCTCATCCAAAACGAAGGCAATGGCGTCCAAATCGTAGTCCTGGGCACCGCTCAGTTTGGCAAAAAACCCCTTCTTTCGAATCTTCCACCCAAGGCCGATGGTGATCTGGCTGAGGTCGTTCGTGTCCTTTTCGAGACTGATGGTCTGGCCCTTCTGGAGATTGATCGGCATGGGAATGGAGTGTTGATGTGATCGGAAGAATCGAAGCGGGCGGGAGCGGGAGCGGGAACGTGAAGCTCCGTCAGGCGTACTTGTTTACGAAGCTCTGCAGACCGCCGGTAGTCGCGGTTCCCATGGCTTCAAACCGCCATGCACCCCCGCGCTTGTAAAGGCGCCCAAACTCCACCGCCGTCTCGATGGAGAAGTCTTCATCGAGTTCGTACTTGCAGATTTCCCCACCGGAAACTGCATCATAGATGCGGATGAACGAGTTCCGCACCTGGCCGAAATTCTGCCGGCGGGTCTCGTAGTCGTGAATGGTGACGGTGAAGATGATCTGCTCGATGCGCTGATCCACCCTGCTGAGGTCGAGCATCAGCGTCTCGTCATCTCCATCGGAGTTGCCGCCCGTGCGGTCATCTCCCGAGGACGTCACCGCGCCATCCGGCGACGACATGTTGTTATAGAATACGAAAAACTCGTCCGTCGGGATTTTGTTATTCGCCCCGAGCAGGAAAGCCGAGGCGTCGAGGTCGAAATCCTGACCGGTCTTTGCCGGGTCCCACCCGAGTCCGACACCGATTTTTTGAAGACCGATGTCTACTCGCTGTCCTTTAGAGAGATTGATAGCCATTGCAGTGTATCAGAAGGCCTGTCTTGTAATATCGCGTCAGGCGAAGCACAAGACAAAAATCTGGATACAAAGTCAACTCTCTGTCGGAAAAAGCAGTGGTCGATTACGGAGTGTCGGTGTTCTCCGCTTTCTTCTCGTCCTCGCCTTCTTCGGGTGCCTTCACTGCGAGAGACCAGATGACGCCCGTGGCCAGGACGAGGCCCACGATGGTAAGGCTGACGGCGTTCGGAAGGTGGTAGCCGAAGGCGCTTCCGATGAGCTTGAACGACACAAAAATCAGCAACACCATCACCGCCTTGTCGAGTGCCCAGAACAGGTTCTGCGCCGCGATGAGCAGGAAGTAGAGGCTGCGCAGACCGGCGGCCGCCCACAGGCTGGAGGTGATCATCAGGTACGGGTCGCGAACCACGGCCACGATGACCGGCATGGAGTCGAATGCAAAGATAACGTCACAGACTTCAATACAGATAAGGCACAGGAACAGCGGGGTGACGCCATGGCTGAAGAAGTGACCACTCTCGATGGAGGGATTGGTCTTGGTGAACTTGCGCACCATGAGCACGGACCAGTGATTGGTGTAGTCCACCTCTTCATCGTCCTCGCCGCTCTTCCACATCTTCCACACGGTCCAGAGCACCACGAGGGCGAAGAGAATGAGCACAAACGGGCTCACGTTCACAATGAGGGCGCCGAAGCCGAGGAAGAAGAGACGGAAGACAATGGCGCCCAAAATGCCCCAGTACAGGATGCGGTGCTGGTAGTGCTGGTTCTGGTCCTGCGTGAGACCGAAGGACTTGAAGATGAGGTAGAAGGCAAAGAGGTTGTCCAGTGCCAGCGCCTTCTCAAGTACGTATCCGGTGAAGTAGAGGCTCG
Source organism: Roseimicrobium gellanilyticum (assembly GCF_003315205.1). NCBI lineage: Bacteria > Pseudomonadati > Verrucomicrobiota > Verrucomicrobiia > Verrucomicrobiales > Verrucomicrobiaceae > Roseimicrobium > Roseimicrobium gellanilyticum. Next base: position 522,782 of record NZ_QNRR01000004.1, read on the forward strand.
CATTCTCCGGTCCGCCGTGGGCACCCTTGTGAAACCAGATGTACACCCCGAAAGCCAGGGAGCAGACCACCCAGATGATGGACCAGAAGAGGGCATTGCCCATCGTGATCTTGTGACCTTTCCGGTGGGTGAGCAAGTCAATCAGGACCGCCGCCACGAACGGAATCAGGAAGACCATCACGTCCTGGAACGAGATTCCAGCAAAGGCGGAAAGAGAGTTTTCAAACATCAGAGTTAGCGTGGTTTGAGGCGGTTTTTAGAGGTCCAATCCTAGACATCCAGAAGCAAACAATCGCAAGGACAAATTCCGGATCATTCCCGACCTGGAACGTCATGCGAAGGGCGTTGCGAGGTGTATCAACTTTTCGAAGTGTCGCTTTCTTTCGTGATAAAATCTTGAGTCTCAACACGGAGGTAACGGTCCTCCGCACAGGGGGCAAAGCCATGTCTGGATACCCTGTGATGAAGTCGTGGGGCGAGTGATATGTATGATTTATGGATATGCAGTCGTTGTTTTTTCTGGCCATCTGGACGACGCGGATTCCGGGCCCGCGTGATCTGTCCAGGCGGGCTTCCCTACGGGTGCTGCTTGGTGCAGCACATTCGACACCCAAGGCGAAAGACCGACTCAAATATGGTCCCCAGAGATGATGGATTTTTGATGTCCCCGGGGCTTCAGATGTCGGCCGGCTTCCAGCTGTGTTTGCACACTACCGCCTGCGGCGTCTCAGCACCAGGGCGGCGAGCGCTCCGACGAGCAGCAGCATCCGGCTGGGTTCGGGGACGGCGGCCACGGTGATTCTCAGGAAACCGCCGTTCGCGCCGTCGGTGAGGTTGCTGATGTCCCAGATGTAGCCGGAGGCGGAGATGTCCGGCAGGTCCAGGTTCATGCCGGTGTCACCGGAACCGTCACGATAGTTCACGCCTGCGGTCCAGCCGTTGAGCGTGAGCAGACCGCTCCAGTCCATGAGCAGGAAGGAATCTCCCAGCGCCGCGACATAGCTGGAGGGCAGGACGCTGATGTTGCTGTTGCTGTTGAGGGTGAGTCCACCGGTAATGTGAATCTGATCCGAAGTGGAGGGACCAGAAATCTGCAACTCTGCCACCACGCTGGGGGCGGTGGGATTCACGGTGAGTCCACCCGCGAGGTTCAGGGTGCCCGTACCTGCGCCGCCGGTGTCGCCGGGGCGTATCACCCCCTGTGTCACTGTGGTGTGGCCATTCACGGTGCCCGTGCCCGCGAGCACGGAGGTCGCGCCATTCACGTTGAGTGAACTGGGGGCGGCGAGGGAGCCCACACCAGCCACGCCCACCTGCAAGGTGCCGCCTGAAACGGTCGTGGCGCCGGTGTAGGTATTCACGCCGGAGAGCGTCAGCTGACCTGCGCCGAGCTTCGTCAGCGAACCACCCGCACCGCTGATGGCTGCGGTGATGCTGACATCAGCCGTGGTGGTATTGATGGCAGCTCCTGCCCCCACGGTGGAGGCTGCGTCGAAGACCACGGTCTCCGTGCCGCTGGTCACATTGGAGCCGCGCTGTACCAACAGGGTATTGCTCCCGAGGTTCAGGTTATCCATCGTATGCGTGTTGCCGGCGCCAGCGGTGTTGCGGTCTGCAATCAGGGTGACGGTGCCACCTGTGCCGGTAAGAGTCAGGTCCGTGCGGAAGTCGCTGCCGGTATCGATGCCAAGGCGCAGAGTGGTGCCATCGGCCGCGGTGATGAGCTGGGTGGCCGGCGTGTTGTCTCCGAGGGCGTTCGCATTGCGAAGATCGAGCGTGCCCTGCATGAGGGCAATCGTGGGACCTTCCCAGAAGTTGTTGCCGTTGGAAATGACCCAGGTGCCTGCGCCGATTTTGGTGATGATGCTGGAGGCATCGCCGGTGGCGCTGTTGCTGCCGCTCATGGTCAGCACGACATCCGCGTCCACATCAATCGTGGCGGCGTTGCCATTGGTGTTGAAGGCTCCGGTGAAGGTGATGCCGGCAATGCCGCTGGTAACGTTGGCCCCCTTCTGGAAGGTGAGGACGGTGTTGTTGGCATTGAGGTCGATGCCTCCGAGCGAGTGAGTGACACTGCCTCCCGCCGCAAGGCGGTCGGCGGTGAAGGTGGCGTCGCCTGCAATGGAAACGGCGCGTGTGAAGTTTGTATTGGAGTTCCCCGCGAGCTGCAGTTCACCGCCCGCGATCGTCACGGTACCACCGCCGCCGAGGGCTGCGGCAGCTTCCGCGCGGAGAATGCCTTCCTCGATGCGCGTGCCACCGGTATAGGTGTTGGTGCCTGTGAGGACCAGCTTGCCGGCTCCGCTCTTCACGATGCTCACCAGGTCGGTATTGCTGGCTCCGTTGTTGGTGATGATGGCATTGATCGTGAGCGCATTCGCGATGCTCTCATTGATGATGTGCAATGCAGCGGGAGTGGTATTCGCAGTGCCACCGGTAGTAAGACGTCCGTCGCCAGCAGAGGCGCCGATGGTGAGCCCGCCCGATGCGGCGGTCTGCAGGATGGCGCCGCCCGCGTCGCCACCAATCATCAGGACATCCGTGGCACTGGTCGTGGGATCGATGATGGCAGGTCCATCGCTGGCATCCATCTGAAGGGTGTTGATCTGGGTGGTGGCAGCCGCAAGCGTGATGTTCCCGGACGTTCCCCCGTTGATGATGCGGACGTTCAGCGTGGCATCATTCGGCACGACGCTGGAGGGACCCAGGCGTGTGATGTCCGTGTACCCGGTGTAGGCACGAATGAAGCTGCCACTGGTCACGCCATCACTCACGCCCGAGTTCACGGCGAAGTCGGTTTCACCGGCAATGGTGACGGTGGCCCAAGGGCCAAGAATGCCGTTCACGTTCGCATTGGTCGTGGAGGCAGTATCGTTGCCAGCAATATTGATCATCGAACCGGATCCGGCGGTGACGGCGTTCAGAGCCAGCACCGAGGTGCCGCCGTTCCGAGTGATGTCCGTCCTCGTTCCAGCAGTGAGCGTGGTGGAGCCCACCACTTCGGTATGAGAGCCACCGGACAGGACCACGGAACCACCACCCAGGGTGAGGGCAGCGCCGTTGGCGAGTTTGGAAGTGTTCGTGCCGTCGGCACCGGCATCATAGTTCAGGGTGAGTGTGCCATTGGTCACTGCAGTGGCGCCCGTGGTGGTGTTGGTCCCGGCGAGCGTGGTGTTTCCCGCAGTGGTCAGGCTTGTAGTGCCGGAAAGAACCCCCGTGGACGTCTGATTGAAGGTGGCGATCTTGCTGACCGTGATGGCAGAAGCGCTGATGGAACCCGAGAGCAAAAGGGTGCCATTGTTCACGGTGGTGGTGCCCGTGTAGGTATTGGCGTTGCTCATGGTCAGGGTGCCGGTGCCATCCTTGATGAGAGTGAGCACCCCGGCGGTGGGAGAGCCAACGCCGTTGCGCACGACGCCCGACAACACCACGTCCCCTTCGCCGCCGATGATGGCTGTGCGGTTCTGGCCTGAAGTGGGGTCACCACGGAATTCACCACTGATGGTCAGCTGCGTGTCTGCGTCTGCCATGATACGGCTTGTTCCCTCGTCCGTGGTGACGTTGCCGGTGATGGTGTTGTCTCCCGAAATGTTGTGAATGGCCCCTGAGCCGGCGATGCCGGTGGAGTTGTTCATGGTGATGCTCTCGTTCGTCGTGATGCCACCGGAGAGTTCCAGGGATGCGTTGGCACCAACGCTGGTTCCGGCAGTGGTGCCGCCGAGGGCGCCACCATGGGTGATGCGTACCACACCACCGCTGATCGAGAATGTGCCGGTGCCTGTGAAGGTATTGGACGCGTTGAGTATCAGGGTGCCCGTCCCACTTTTCGTGATGGTGGGATTGGAGGCGCCTCCCTGGACGATGGTGTCATTCACCACGATGGTGCCCGCTCCGGTGAAGGTGAGGCTGTTGTTCCCTGCGGTGATGGCGTTTCCACTGGTCGTGTCCAGGGTGAGGGTGTCGGCGTCCGCGCCAATGGAAGCTCCAATGGTGAACGCGATGGTGGTGGTGTACGTGTTGTTTCCGCTCACGCTTCGCAGTGCGCCGCCACTGTTCACACCAGCCCCGGAAAGGTTGAGCGTCTCTGACATGGTCAATCCGCCGGAGAGCTCGAGCGTAGCGCCGTTGAGCACGGTGGTGCCATTGCTGCCGGTACCCAGTGCGCCTGCGTTCCGGATCTCGAGCGTGCCTGCCGCCACTGTGGTTGTGCCGGTGTAGCTGTTGGCCGTGGTCAGGATGACTTCACCGGCGCCAGCCTTGGTCACCGCCACAGCTCCACCGCCGGCATTGTTGGCGATCACCGAATTCACCGTGACCTGTCCTGCGGCATCCACCACGTGGAACATCAACTCCGCCGCGCCTGTGGCGCCGGCAGTAATGGTGCCTGTGCCTGGAGTAGTACCGAGAGTAACTTGGCCCGCGCCCGCATCACTCAAGAAAGTGCCCGTGCTGGCAAACTGCAGCGTCTCGCCACTGGCAATCTCAAACGTCCGTGAAGCGGAGTCTGTGTAATAGATGGAATGCAGCGCTGTGCTGCCCGTGCCCTGCAGCACTTGACCTGTGGAGGTGTTGTCCACCTGCATGATGCCCGTGGCGCTGTAGCCAGCCACATTGGAAATATCCACACCGGTCTGGTATACGAAGTCCGCGTTGGCCCCGCTCACCACGGAACTGGCCACCCGTGCCAGTTTGGTGGATCCGCCAGCAGTGTAGGTGGCCCAGTTGCCCAGCAATCCATCGCCATTGGTGGCGGTAACCGTTCCTGAAGTGGGAGCCAGTATGTTCAACGTGCCGCCAGTGCGGGTGATGTTCCCGAGGGCTACGTTGAGAGTATTTCCCGCTCCGGAATTGAGTTCGAGGGTATTTGTGCCTGATTGGACCGTTGTTGCCGCAACTGTCTGGCTGCTGGTCCCAGCGGCCGCGCCTGTCATACGGACGATGCCCGTGGTGACGACGCTGGAATTGAACACAATACTGCTGCCTGCGGCGAGGATGTTTGATGCAGGGGCTCCTGCTGCGGAGAAGTCCAGGACGATGACGCCACGAATCAGCGTGGTCGCTCCCGTGTATGTATTTTCTCCCGTGAGGGTCAGCGTGCCCGTGCCTTGCTTCGACAGGCCGACCGTCCCGAGTCCATTCTGAATGACTCCGGAGAAGGTGGTGGATTCATTGCTGTTATTCACTGTCAGGGTAGCGCTGCCGGTGGAGCCCTTGGTGACGGTGCCGCCACCAGAGAGGCCACCAATGGTATCAGCCGCACGGAAGTCGTAGGTGCCGCCTGTGTTTACAGTGACGTCGAACGAGTCGCCAATCTGGGACCCGGTGGTACGAAGGGTGCCCCCGCTATTGATCACGGTATTGAAATCGACGGAGCCGCCGTGGCTGAGCTCGACCAGACCACCATTGATGGTGAGCTGCCCGGTGCTATTGGGGTCCACCGTGATGCGCAGGGTGCCCGTGCCCTCCTTGGTAATGGTGCCGGCACTGCCGGTAGTGGTGGGTCCCGTGGAACCTGAGATGGTGGTATCTCCCGCGCCACCAATCGTGAGACTGTTGCTGCCATTGGTGACCGACCCGATGGTGGTAAGTGCGCCCAGGTTGGTATTGATGGTGGCATTGCCAGTGAGGGTGACGGCGCCAAACGTCACGCCCGCCGTGCCACTCGCGACATTGCTGCCTGCGGCGATGGTGAGCGTTTGTGTACCGATGGAGAGGGTGCCGAGCGTGTGCGTCACGCCTGCTCCGCTGGTAAGGCGGTCCGAGGTGATCTGGGTGTTGCCTGACACCGTGGTATTGCGGCCCAAGCCCAGGGTCGTGTCACTGGCGAGTTGCAGTTCTCCCCCTATAAGATTGAGGGTGGCAGTTCCGGTTCCCAAAGCCGAGGCATTGGTGGCGCGCAGGATGCCTGCATTCAGCGTCAGGGCGCCAGTGAAGGTATTGGCTCCGTTGAGCACGAGAGTCCCGGCGCCATTCTTGGCGAGGCTGGTACCAGCGCCGCCCAGTATCGAGCTGATGGTGGCGGTGAACGTCGGATCCACTGAAATGGTGCTCGCGGCTCCCAAGCTGAGATTGCCGCCTGTGAGGGTATAGCTTTCCAGAAAGCTGAGCGAGAGGGCCTGCTCTCCCGTGCTGAGTGTGATGGTGGAGCCGGTGGGCGGTATGGGTGCGCCAAAGATCACCGCCGGGTCAGCGTGGGCTCACCGTCTGGATTCCAGTTGGTGGCAGTGCTCCAGTTGGCGTCAGTCTGGCCATCCCATGTGGACTGGGCGGAAACGGGCCCTACCTGCCACAGGCACGCGGCCAGAACGGTGAGAAGGGAAAACGAGCGGGGGAAACGTGGGGGCACCATGATTTGTCGAGGGGGCCAGAGCATAACAAAAACCTGCAGCTGAGGAAGGCTTTTCTAGGTGAATGGACTACTGATTTTTGGTTCAAGTCTGTAGTCAGTTGCAAGCTGCATGATGACTTGTGCAATCCCGGGCTGGCGGGTGTCGGGTAGGGGGAGAATTCGGTGCCGCGTTTTCCTCGCCTTTGTTTGGAAATGCATTTTTGATGGGTGGCTTTTGTGGTGCTTGAAACGACTGCTTGCGCGGACGCGTTCATGGCACCGGCACTCACCCCCATGAAGCACCTCCGACTCGCGCTCTTCCTTTGCGCATTCACCTGTCCGGCCACAGTTCATTCAGAAGTTGCCTCCCACTGGCCGCAGTTTCGTGGGCCGGGTGGGCTTGGCGTTGGCACAGGGAAGCCTCCAGTGGAGTTGTCCTTGGAGAAGAACGTGAAGTGGAAGGTGGAGGTGCCGCATGGGCATTCCTCACCTTGCATCTGGGGTGACAGGATGGTGCTCACTGGCCTGGATGCTGGGAAGCTAACCACTTTCTGCCTGAGCAAGACGGATGGCCGTGAACTCTGGCGGGCCGTGGCTCCCACGGAAAAGATTGAGGCGGCGCATCGCATCGGCAGTCCGGCTGCACCAACCTGCTGTACGGATGGCGAGCGGGTGTTTTCTTACTTCGGTTCGTACGGTGTCCTGGCCTACGACTGGAATGGTCAGGAACTGTGGAAGAAACCACTGCCTCTGCCGGTGGTGGAGTTTGGCACCAGCAGCTCACCGATTGTGGTGGATGGCAAGGTGATCATTGTCGCGGACCAGGATGTCGGCAGCTACATGATTGCCCTGGATGCAAAGACTGGAAAGGAAGCGTGGCGCGTGGAGCGTGGCGAGTTTCGGCGCGGCTTCTCGACTCCCTTTGTGTGGAGTCACGATGGCATCCAGGAACTCGTGGTGGCTGGGTCGCTCTGGGTGCGTGCGTATGACTTGAAGGACGGCAAACAACGCTGGTCCGTGAGTGGCATGGCCCGTGTTGCGAATGCCAGCCCCATCGCCGCGGATGGCATGCTGTTGGTTTCAAGCTGGAACGTGGGCGGTGATGAAGATGATCGCGTGCTGATGGATCCGTACGACGACTTCGCCGCTGTCCATGATGCAAACAAGGATGGCCTGCTCACACGCGACGAATTCCCCACCGGCAAGGTGAGGGATCGCTATTCGCAGATTGATGCAGATAAGGATGCCCATGTGACGAAGGCCGAATATGAAGCCATGCGCGGCATGTTCGCCGCGTCGGTGAACCAGCTCTTCGCCATCAAGCCCGGTGGAAGTGGCGACTGCACCCATACACACGTGGTGTGGCAGCAGAACAAACACCTGCCGTATGTCTCTTCTCCCGTGGCCGCGAATGGTCGCGTCTTCACCATGAAGAGCGGCGGGCTCGCCTCTGCGTATGATGCGAAGAGCGGCAGCCCACTCTACCAGGCTGAGCGTGTCGATGCGTCTGGCGACTACTATGCCTCTGCAGTCGCGGCAGATGGGCGCATCTATGTCATCTCCCAACGCGGCATGGTCGTGGTGCTGGATGCCACGAGTGACAATCTCAACGTCCTCTCACGCACCGACCTGAAGGCTCCGGTGTTTGCCTCACCCGCGATTCTGGATGGGGTTGTCTACGTGCGTACGGACAAACATTTGTATGCGTTTGGGGAGTGAGGGGGCTGTTATACAGGAAGAGATGAGCCCCGTTGGCAGCCGCGCCCGAAGAGGTGGCCCAAGTTACAATCGCTACTGCCGAGCGTGGTGATGGAGCGAAGGGCTCAAGGATCGGGAACGCCTCGTTCCCGCACGACTGAGGTGCCATCACCAGCGAGCGTGGCATGCACCGCCGCCATGCTTCGAGGAATGCAGCAAACACACGAGAAAGTCGTGGCGCTGCATGCATCAGGCGAAGGAACTGGCACGTCAGGGGTTCGGGAACGAGGCGTTCCCGGTCCTTGGGAAGGCGCATGCGCCTTTAAAATGGAAATGTCTCAGCCCACATCACCCCATCGGCGGATACTTCTCAAACTTCGGCAGCGCGGGATCCATCTTGTCCCAGGCATGCGCATCGGAAGTCCACACATCGATTTGCTGGTTGAACCAACTTTGGTCATCGAGGCTCGCCGTCCTGAGTGCGATGATCTGCGGAGCCGCATCCGGCTTGATGACCAAAGGCGTGCCGCAGTCCGGGCAGAAGCCACGATTTGTCTTCCCACCCGCCTCACTGGGGGAGGCATGGTAGCGCGGCGTACCTTGCGCAAAAGTGAACGCCTCCGCCGGCACCACCACCATGGACGAAAACGGGCCTCCGCTGGCCTTCTGGCAATCCTGACAATGGCAGTGGAGCATCACGATGGGTTCCGCTGCCGCTTCGTAACGAATCGCGCCACAGGCGCATCCGCCTGAGATAGAGGTGGTTTTGGTGCTCATGGGGTGTGGGGCTGTGGGTTTACGGTTGGTCCGAGTTACAACATTCAACTGAATGGTTGAATGTTGCGCCGCAAATGAGGAATGCAAAAGGAAATTTCACAGTTTCGCCTGGGTCTGCTCGGCCACCGACGACCTTGGTTTGGCCGGACTCGTTCGAAATGCCTGTGTCTCTACGCCGAAGGCGTTACACATTGTCCAGCCTAAGGTCAGACCGCGAAGCGGGCGCCACCTTGGGTGGTTGCACCGTCAGTCGAACCCTGAAAGGGTTCCACAGAGTGGCGACCACCTCGGCAACATCTTCCATTTTGCGCCGCGTTTTGTGGAACGCTTTCAGCGTTCATGATCTTCACCTCGCATTCCCAAGGTGGCGCTTGCTTCGCAAGCTGACCTTGGGCTGGACGATGTACAACGCCTTCGGCGTAGAGGCGGGGAAGTTGCTTCAAATATATCCACCACTCTAGAACTTGATCCCCACCTTCTGCACCTCTTGATAAGGCAGCAGCCACACGAGCGACTCGTCATGCAGGTCCACTACCTGGATGCGATTGCCAAAAGGATCGCGGAAGTCGCAGCGGAATCCTTCAATCAGCTTGATGCCATACTTGCCCGTGAGCTTGTCCCGCACCTCCGCGATTTGCGCCTCATCGCGCACCATGATGCCGAAGTGAGCGGAGCGTGATGGATTCAGACGCTCCACCTCAAACATGGCGAGGAACTGATGCTCACCCAACTTGAAGAAGGCGTCGCCTTCACCTTCGTCGAGCTTCTCCAGATTGAAGACATCCTGGTAGAAGGCCACGGCCTTCTCCACATCATCGACTTCGATGGCGACGTGATTGCAGCCGTAGACTTGGACACTCATGGGAAGGGAGGGGTGGATTTCCTTGTCACTGCCACTGTCTTCGGAAGGAAGACTACGGCCCAGAATGCTCGGTAGCTTGCAGGGAGACGAATAGTGTGCAGTCTGGCGTAGTCTCCTTGGCGATAGGTCGCTTACCGGAGGTGATGGGATTCATCGGGTAATATACGTCCGCAATTTTGACCTTGGACTTGTTCTCCGTGAGCCACTGGGAGCAGGCTTCAAGAAATCGCACGTTGTCAGAATGTTTCTCCCGAAAGCCAGGGAATGCTCTCCGCAACATCGCAAAGAGGCGCTCCTTCGCTAACTCGTCTTGGGTTTGCTTTGCGGCTTGAAGGAGGAGTTCCATTCCATCCGGGCCCATTTTGAGTGCCAGGAAATGTTCTACTTGCCTGTAGCGCACGCTGTCTGGCGGTGCGGTTGTGAGTAGCAGGAGGGTTGGAGGGGCGTCATGCGACTCTTCCAGACACTTCCTCAACAGTTCTGCTCGTGCGAACTCTTGAGATTCCTCTAGTACTTTTGGCAGTACTGCATACTTGATGTCGCGCTCCAGCGGTTTGGCGGCAGCCGCCTCGCGAACATAGATCTCAAGATGCTTGCTGTCTGTCCGAGCAAGGAGTTCGGCCATGGTCGAGATCTTCAGCTCGTATTTCTCAAAAGAGCTATCCGGCAATGACGACGCTTCCATGCGCTTGGTCCATTGATCCCGCAGTTCTTTCAGAGACGGCTCCTTGGCGGAGATCGCGGCTATCGGCAGAAGCAACCCGAGCACGAGAGTGAAAAGGAGACACCACCAGGTTCTGTCTTTCAACTGGTTCGAAATCGTTGCCATGATGATTGCCTTTTATACCGATAGACATCCCTCGTGACAATCAGTGTTCTTGTGAGAATGCACTTCCAACCGGCAATCACTTCCCCTGCGCCGCCACCTTCTCCGCCATGGCCACGATCTCTTTGCCGTCGCGGAGTCCATCAATGAAGCGCTGCGGAATCTTGCTGAGTCCGACTTGTGCGCCTACGAGGGCACCGGTGAGACACGCGCGGGACATGTTCTGACCGCCGCCATTGATGGCATGCAGCACGGCGCTTTCGAAGTCATCGGGAAAACGTGCTGCGAGATAATAAGCGGAAGGCAGTTGTGAGTGGATGGCGCAGGACATGCCGTAGACGATGGAGGCCTTCCATGCGGGCTCGATGCGGATGTCCTTGTCGCGCGCCGCTTCTGCGACCCATGAGGGAATCAGCAGAGCGTCGGGTGAGGCGAAACCGAACGTGGGCTTTTGCTGATTGGGTTTAGCAATGGCGCGATCCGCCTGGAAGGGGAGTTCGCCTGCGGCCACGAGGTCTAGCAACCTGTCGGAGATATTCTCGTCGAAGGGTTCGCCACGCACCAGTGCTGCGAGCACGCACGCGAAACCGACCGATTGCTGCGCGACGAGGGAATCATTCTGGCTGAGCAGGCAGCAATCATTGGCATACTTGGCTGCAAGATACGGTTCAGTCGCGAAGCGCGCGGCGAGGATGCTGAGGCGCTCGGCTGCTTCCGAAGTGTCCGCATTTCCCGCAGCTTCGCGCCAGGGTTTCTGGTCGCGTACCCGAGCAGTCCACACCTGGCGGAAGGAGTGATTCGTGTAGCCACCGGGGCCTCCCTGAGGTTTGCCCGTGAGCTTGGGCAGGAGTTCTTCATCGAGGCGACGCGTGAAGTCCGTCTCATCATACGTGCCACACTCTGCCACGGAGGTGAGCAGCAGTTTCATGATGATGCCCGTCTGCGAGAGCTCGCCCGCCTCCATGCCGGAGTGGTAACGTCCCTGCTTGGGCTTGGTGTAGCCATCAATCCATGGGCCGTAGTCCTTCCGTTGCTCATTCAGGTCATAGTACCAGTGCGGTCCGAGTCCAAGGGCATCGCCAATGAACGCACCTACGATGCAACCGGCAGCGCGGTCGGCGATGGAGTCAGGGGAGGATGTCATGAAGGAGTGAGTGACTGGGGGCGTGAAGGGGTATCGTGAGTGGTGGGAGAGATGGACGGTGGATGGCGCGGGCACGCGGAGTTCACGGCGGGCGCGATCTCGTTCATGTAGCGTACGTGTCTCATCTCGGGTCAGAAACAATGATGATGGTGCTCGTCGTTGCAATCAATCAACCAACGCCTCAGGAGGCCATCATGCCCAAGCAAAGCACCATCAAGCGAGCCCGCCGTGACAAGAAGGAGGGCAAGGCTCCTTCCACGCAAGCGGGAGAATTTGTGCGTGAAGTCATCGATGACATCCGCGATGGCAAACACGGCGCCCGCTCCACAAAGCAGGCCATTGCCATCGGTCTTTCCATGGCGCGTCGTGCCGGCGTGAAACTACCACCACCTGAAAAGGGCACGGCTTCTGAGAAGGCAAGGAAGCAGGCGAAACGGGAACTCAAACGCGCCGAGCATGGGCCGGTGAAGGCATCACCGAAGCGGGCGAGGGCGAGTCGAAAGGCGCTGGAGAAGGAAGGGCATGCGGCTGCGAGTTCTACAGCATTGTCTCGTCAGACGAAGAACGCGGCGAAGAAGCGCACGGCGAAGGAACGGTCTGCGGCCGCGAAGAAGGCGGCGAGGACGCGGGCGCAGAAGTGAGAGGGTCGAAGTAAAGCTCCTCCCGCTACTTTACTCTGGAATTGGAGGTCGTGGCGACGTGGAAGCCTGATCGTACTCCTCTTTGGTTCCAACGAAGAAATACCAGATTCTGTCGCCGCTGGTTTGCAGCGGAAAGAGCATCACCCCTTTTGAGTCAATGGTTCCTTCATCCATCCCATAGGAGGGTAGCTTCGAACCATCAGCATAGATTGCTTCCTGAGTGTGCCATTCTTCAAGAATCGACGCGTCCGTCGTGCGCAAGGTTCCATCCTTGGGAATATTATATACCCATAGATTGTTGGCGGACTTTTTGGGTGGCGTCCCATGAGCCCGTTCTGCAATCGTGAAGACGCCTCTAAAGTCCTTGGACACGACGCACCTCACACGGTACTTCACGGTGGACTTGTAGATCACGCAGGCCAGCACCAGCGCTCCCAAGACCAGAATCGTGATTTTCGCTGGAGAGCGCATGGGACTTGTATGGCTACGCCTTACTCGCCCTTCACCCTCTCCACAAACTTCCGCGCCGCTCGCGTGATCTCCATGGCGAGGTTCGCCTCCTGCACCGCGAATGGCGGGACGAACCATGGGAAGAGACCCAGCAGATCGTGAGAGACAAGGACCTGCGCATCACACGCACTTCCTGCACCGATGCCAATGGTAGGAATCTTGATGCTGGAACTGATGCGCGCTGCCACGTCGGGCACGATGCTCTCCAGCACAATCGCAGCGGCTCCGGCTTCCTCCAATGCGACCGCATCCTCGAGGAGCTGGCTCGCGCCATCTTCGGTGCGGCCTTTCTTTTTGTAGCCGCCTTCCTTCAGCACACTCTGCGGCAGCATGCCGATGTGCCCCACATACGCGATGCCTTCCTTGGTGATGGCACGCACGGAATCAATCATGTCCACACCGCCTTCGAGTTTCACCGCATCCGCTCCGGCGGCGACGAGACGTTCCGCATTGTGGAGAGCATGGTCCGGGTTGCCATAGGTGTTCGCGGGCAAGTCCACGATGACAGGTGCCTTCTTCACCCCACGCCGCACGGCGGCGGCATGGTGGAGCATCATGTTCATGGTCACGCCCGTGGTGTCCGGCAGGCCCAGCACCACCATGCCGAGGGAATCGCCTACGAGGATGAGATCAATCCCGGCTTCATCAAAGAGGCGGGCCGTGGGGTAGTCGTAGGCAGTGAGCACGGCGAGCTTCTCGCCGGAGGCTTTGCGGTCGCGGAGTTGCTGGGTGAGGGCGTGCACAGGGTCTACGTACATGGTACGCGGGCAGCGTGCAAATAGGTGAAACGCAAAGCAGCGAAGCAGCCAAGGAGGTTAGGCTTTCTAGCCTGACAGCGGTCGTTGGGCCTCCGGCCTGACGTGCACGGTCACGGAGCGAAATGGGGATGGGTCACGAGAGACGTAGCGGCAGGCCCAAGGAGTGGGAACGCCTCGTTCCCATCAGTGGGCACCACCTCTTCTCGTGTCGCGTGCCATTGGAGACCTCTGTGGTTCGAATGCGGTGCATGGGTGGCTGGACGCCGTGAACCCAGTCACCATGGGAACGGGGCGTTCCCACTCCTTGGGCCTACCGCGTCGAGGTGGGTGAGGTTGCCTTTTGGGAGCCGTTTTGAAGTCATCAGAGCCGACGCCTTCGGCTCGGCTACGGGAGCCAGTCGCGCTGTAGGATGCGCAAGGGAGGCTCATTACTCTGCAGAGTCTCCAGATGCTCCGCAGTGCTCCGCTCATCCCCCGGCAACACCAATGCCGGCCGGATATCCGCCAGAGGCTGCAGCACGAATCTCCGCTGCGTCATGCGTGGGTGCGGCAGGATGAGAGCCGGGTGCTCCAGCACGGTATTACCCGCGTAGAGCATATCCAAATCCACGGTGCGGGGAGCGTGGTGGCCATGCTCGGCGGGTCGGCCAAGCTTCACTTCGATGGCGCGCATCTCGCGGAGGAGTTCCAGGGGCTCCAGGGTGCACTCCACTTCCACGACGGTATTCAAGAACGACTGCGAGCCCTCGGGACAATCCACGGGGTCGGTCTCATACACCGGAGCAGCGGCGCGGAGTATCAGGGTGGGATGCACCATCAGAAGATGGCGCACGGCCTCCTGCAGGTGATGCAGGCGGTCACCGAGATTCGAGCCGAGGGCGATGCCGTAGATCATGGAGGGGAGCCCATCGAGACTTCATCCGGATAGAGAGAATGCAAAATGAGAAGTGAAAAATGAAAAGTGCAAAATGGCGAGCATCTCAGGCGCGCATCACTTTGCATTTTTCATTTTGCAGTTTTCACTTTTCATTGCCTGAGGTTCGGCTTGCGCGGTGCGCTGCTATGGAAGGCGAGGGCTTGCCACGTGCGAGTGCAGCCGCCGAGGCTCGGCGGACTACTTTCTCTACTTCAGTCCCAAAACGTCCTGCATGTCATAGATGCCGGCGCTTTTGTCGGAGAGCCACTTGGCGGCGCGGACGCTGCCACCGGCGAAGGTGTCGCGGCTGCTGGCCTTGTGCGTGAGCTCCACGCGCTCGCCGATGTTGGCGAAGACAACCGTGTGGTCGCCCACGACATCGCCGCCGCGCAGGGCATGCACGCCGATTTCCTTCTTGGTACGCGCACCCACATCGCCGAAGCGGCCGTGGCGCGTGTCCTTGTCGTAGCTCACGCCGGATTCTTCGCAGAGGATTTCCACCAGGCGGCGTGCGGTGCCGCTGGGGGAGTCGGTCTTCATGCGGTGATGCATCTCAATCACTTCAAGGTCGAAGGGCTCGCCGAGGATGCGGGCGGCCTGGCGGGTGAGCCAGAAGAGGGTATTCACACCTACGCTGAAGTTCGCGGCAAAGACCACGGGGATGGTCTTGGCAGCTTCGCGGATGGTATTGCGCTCTTCGTCCGTGTGACCAGTGGTGCCCATGACTAGCGCCTTCTTGTGCTTCACACAAGCGGCCACGAGTTCATTGCTGAAGTGGTGCGAGGTGAAGTCGATGACCGCATCACACTTGGCGAGCGCTTCATCGAGACTATCACCCATGTCGATGGCAGCACCGACCACGGTATCAGGGTCCGACTCCGTGGCACGGATGACAGCCTGGCCCATGCGGCCCTTGGCGCCAGTGACGAGAATGCGAATGGAAGACATGAGAGGGGAGGTTGGCGGTTGTTGAGCGGTGGTTTGCGATGGTTGAGCAGTGGTTGGTTGAGGAGATGAGGCCGTGGGAGCAAGGCGACTGTCTTCAGTACAAACCATCGCTCAACCACAGCTCAACCATCGCAAACAACTGCTCAGCGTATTCAGATAATTTCTAGCTTCACCATCGTGGCCTTCAGCTCGGCCACCTGGGCGTCGCTCATCTCGCACATGGGCAGGCGGAGTTCGGCGTCGCAGAGACCCTTGAGGGCCATGGCGGTCTTGATGGGGATGGGGTTCGTCGCGAGCTTCAGGAACATGCTGAAGAGCGGGTTGAACTTCGCGTGGATGGCCTGGGCCTCGGCCCACTCACCCTTCAGTGCGTGCTGCACCATGGTGCTCATCTCCTTCGGAATCAGATTGCCCGCCACGCTCACGATGCCCACGCCACCCACGCTCATGAAGGGCAGGGTCAGGGAGTCATCGCCGGAGAGGACTTCGAAATCCGCGGGGAGGAGCTGCTTCAGCACGCTCACGCGGTCGGCATTGCCACCGGCTTCCTTGATGGCGCGGATGTTCGGGCACTCCTCGGCGAGGCGCACCACGGTCTCGATGCCAATCTCGATGCCGCAGCGTCCGGGAATGCTGTAGAGCATGATGGGCAGGCTCGTATTCTTCGCGATGTCGCGGAAGTGGCGGTAGAGACCTTCCTGCGTGGGCTTGTTGTAGTAGGGTGCCACCTGCAGGGAGGCATTCGCGCCAGCGGCCTCGGCCTCTTGCGTCATCTCAATGGCCTCACGCGTGCTGTTGCTGCCGGTACCGGCAATCACGAGACCACGACCACGGGCGATGCCCACGGTGAGCTGGATCACGCGGTCATGCTCATCGTAGTCCAGGGTGGGGGACTCGCCGGTCGTGCCGCACGGCACCACGCCCTGCACGCCGCCATCGAACTGGTAGTCGATGACTTTTTTCAGCGCATCCTCATCCAGTCGGCCGTTGCGGAAAGGGGTGATGATGGCGGTATGGGTACCTGCGAACATGGGTTTGTAGTTACGTGTTTTGACGAAAGACAATTTGAGAGAGGGAATACGCCAGCGCAAGCGCGCTGGAAGCAGACGAAGAGGGTGGCCTCACGCGCGTGCGCGGTCGGCATCGAGCGATTTTCCGCAGCAGGGGCAGTACTGCACGCCCGGGCTGGCGCTGTGCATCCACGCGCCGGCGGGCTTCAGGCAGTGCACGCATTTCCCGGCGAACTTCGCCCAGAGGATGCCGCTGAAAAGCAGCACCACGCCTGTAGCTTGCAGCCATTTCAAGTCAGACAATGCCATCACTGCGATTCCGAGAATCACGACCGGCCACGCGATGCGGTGGGCCTTCTGAAGGGATTGTCTGCTGGTCATAGGAAAATCAAACCTCCACGGTGCCTTCGAAGACGAAGTCCGCCGGTCCGTGCAGGGTCACGTTCTGGTAGCCGTCGGCTGTCTTCTGGAATCCGATCTGCAGGGTATCACCACCGCGCACGAGCACGGACACCGGCGAGGTGAAGCCGTGCAGTTCATGGGCAATCAGCGCGCACGCCACCATGCCGGTGCCGCAGGCGAGCGTCTCATCCTCCACACCGCGCTCATACGTGCGGATGGAGATGCTGTTTGGCCCGGTGATTTTTACGAAGTTCGCGTTCGTGCCCTTGGGCGCAAAGGCCGTGTGGTACCGCAGGCCGGCGCCGAGGCCGCGCACATTGGTATGCTCCAGGTCTTCCACGAAGACCACCGCGTGGGGCACGCCGGTATTCACGCTGTGGACGCTGAGCTCAATGCCTTCCACGGGGAGGGTCTGGTTCAGCTTCAGGCTGTGCGGCGCACTCATGTTGATGCGCACCTGGTCGCCCAGGTAGTCCGCGGAGATCATACCCGCGAGCGTTTCAAACTTCAGGCCACCGAGCTTGTCCTCATGGAGACGGTTCACGTAGCGGGCGAAGCAGCGCGCGCCATTGCCGCACATCTCGGCCTCGCCACCGTCCGCATTGTGGTAGCGCATCTTGAAGTCGCCGCCGTCTGTGGCGGGTTCCACGAGGAGAAGGCCATCCGCTCCCACGCCGCGATGCCGGTCGCACAGGCGGGCGATCGTTTCGTTGTCGATGTGCACGGACTGAGTGCGGTTGTCGAGCATGACGAAGTCATTGCCCGCGCCGTTCATCTTCCAGAATTTGAGCGTGGTAGCCATGGGGAAAGGGGCGGTGAAGCTAGACCGACTTCACGGCATCGACAAGAGGTTTCACGAAGGCGGCGAGCCTGTCCGTGAGGGCGCTGTCGGAGCCATGTTGTTCAATGAGCTTTACGATGGCGCTGCCCACCACGACGCCGTCTGCCATGCCGGCAACCGCGCCTGCCTGCTCCGGGGTGGAAATGCCAAAGCCCACGGCCACAGGCGTTTCCGTGGTTGCCTTGATGCGGGCCACTTGGGCCTCGATGCCGGTCGCCAGGGAGGTCTGCGCGCCGGTCACCCCCTCGCGGGAGACATAATAGATGAAGCCTTCCGCCTGGGAGGTCAGGACCGGGATGCGCTCCGCCGGGGTGGTGGGCGCGATGAGGCGGATGCGCTTCAGCGCCTCGCCGCCCACGAGTTCGGCATTCACGGAGGCCTCATCCGGCGGCAGGTCCAGCAGGAGCACGCCATCCGCTCCCGCGGCTGCCGCGTCCCGGTGGAAAGCCTCGAAGCCGTAGGTGTATACCGGGTTCAGATACGTGAAGAGCACGAGCGGGATTTGCGTTTCCTCGCGCAGCTTCTTGATTGCGGCGAGCACCTTCGGCGTGGTGGTCCCAGCACGCAGGGCGCGGTCCGCCGCCATCTGGTTCACAATGCCGTCTGCCAGCGGGTCGCTGAAGGGCAGGCCAAGCTCCACGATGTCCACGCCACACTTCTCCAGGGTGAGCACGATGTCGCGCAGGGTGTCCAGGTTCGGATCTCCTGCACAGATGTAGGCCACGAAGGCCTTCTTTCCAGAGGCGCGGAGGTCAGCGAAACGTTGGTCGATGCGGTTCATGGGAGCGTGCAAAAGGGGGTGGGAGCGTTAACCGCAGGGAAGGGGGCGCGCAAAGGGATTTGAGCGAGGGCGGAAAGTTGAAACGCAAAGCAACAAAGCAGCAAAGGAATGGCCGCAAAAGTACGCAGAGGACGCAAAAAAGGTGGGGGCGGGGCGTGGTGCGCTGCAGGGATGATTCCGGTTAACCGCAAAGGGGCGGAGAGGCAAAGGACGCAGAGGAGGGAGAGGGTTTGCCGTGTTTGGTGTTTCAGTATGCTGGTCGATGGCGACGACGTAGCAGAGGAGGCAGAGGGCGCGGAGGTTCTGTGCGCTGGGCTGTAGCTCTGCGCTCTGAGCCTCCTCCGCATCGAAACGTTCCTGCTTCAGTGTGTGGCAGACGTCAGCACCAACTCCTTCAAACCTCTGCGTCCTTTGCCTCTCTGCCCCTTTGCGGTTAATCCAAATCGTCCGAGACACTCTGCTATCTTTCTGTCCGAATTCCATTGCAGACAATCCTCCATTGCTTCCCCGCGATCGTGGGACATCATTTGCGCGCTTACTTTATCTTCGCTTCTCACGCATGTTCATCGAATTGTACAAGGCCATCTCCCCCGTGTGGCATTGGTTGCTGCTGGCGCTGGATGTCTGCATGGTGGGCTTTGCGGTGAGCCACGTGCTGCTGCGGCAGAGGGATGGACGCATCGCGGCGTTCTGGGCGGTGATCATTGCGTTCGTGCCGCTGTTGGGCGCGATTTTTTACGCGATGTTCGGCATCAATCGCATCCAGCGGCGCGGGCAGAAGTATCGTGCGATGACGGAGGTGGAGCGCCAGGCGGTGCTGGAGGCGTGTCCGCTGCATCCAGAGAAAGAGGTGCCTGAGCTGAAGCTGCTCGGTGAGCTCGCGGAGACCATAGGCAAGCTCTCACGGTACAACTTCAGCGTGGGAAATCACATGATTCCCCTGCGCAGTGAGGAGGCCATGCTGGCCATGCTCACCTCCATACGCCATGCGAGGCGCAGCATCAGCCTGTGCAGCTACATCTTTGAGGCGAAGGGCATCGGCCTGGACTTCGTGAACGAGCTCGAGAAGGCGAAGAACCGTGGCGTGGAGGTGCGCGTGCTGGTGGATAACATGGGCACCATGTACTCCTGGCCGCCCATCATTCACACGCTGAGGCGGCGTGGCATCCGTGCGGAGAGCTTCATGCACAGCCACTTTTTCTTCCGCGTGTTCAGCATGAACATGCGGAACCACCGCAAGGTCATGGTGGTGGATGGCGTGACCGGCTTCACCGGCGGCATGAACATCCGTGAGGGGAACATGCTCTCGCAGAATCCGAAGCATCCCGTGATCGACCTGCACTTCCAGGTGGAGGGGTCGGCGGTGCGGCAGCTGCAGCGTGTGTTCGCGGAAGACTGGGCCTTCTGCTGCGGGGAGGTGCTGAAGGGGGACCTGTGGTATCCCGAGCTCGAGCCTGCGGGTGAGGTGGGCATCATCGGCGTGCCGGATGGCCCGGATGAAGACTTCGAATTGATGCCCAAGGTCATTTTCGCGGCCATTGGCGCGGCGAAGAAGGAGATCCGCGTGATGACGCCCTACTTCCTGCCCGAGGCGCCGATTCTCTGGGCGCTGAACTCCGCCGCGCTGCGTGGCGTGGACGTGACCATCATCACGCCGAAGAACAACAACATCCCCTTCGTCCGCTGGGCCGCGCGCACCTTGTACCCGCAGATGCTGGAGCGTGGGGTGCACATCCTGGAGGCAGATGGCCATTTTGATCACAGCAAATTCATGACCGTCGATGGCATTTGGTCCCTGGTGGGCAGCACGAACTGGGACCCGCGCAGTCTGCGGCTGAACTTCGAGTTCAACGTCGCGTGCTTCGATGACATCCTCGCGCGCCAGTTGAATGCCATCTTCGTGAAGGCCCTGGAGGATTGCCAGCCGGTGAGCCTTCAGGAAATCCGCAGTGCGGGATTGCACTTGAGGTTGCGGGATGGGTTTGCGCGGCTGTTCATGCCGGTGTTGTGAAATGCTTTGGGTGTGATGGAGGCAGGTCGGTGATTTGGAGTGCTGGATCCCGCATGCGGGACAGCTTTGTGCAGGCAGCTTGCTGCCGCGAAGCCACCCCGCGCTTTGCTGTCTTCGAGGGTTTGCATATCAAGGATGGGTAGACGCAGAGCAAGCTCTGCTCCCGAAAGCTGGAGCAAGCTCCAGCATTCCAAATTCGCCGTGTCTCATGAAGCGTGGTGTCGTGGAGATAATACGTATAGCCGGTGCTACGTGTCCTGGACGCCCGGTTATTCTCGCGATTCCTGCCAGTCCTGCCCCCAAGATTTGAAAACTTCACGCACAAGCGCGCGAGCGTGTGGCTGATTGCCATGATGAATCACCACAGCAGGACCCCGGGGGTTGGCATGCTGGAGGTCCAGAAGGATGGGGATATCTCCCAGGCTGCCATACCATCGTGACACGGGACCTGGCGGATCATCTTCGCCTGAAACATCACTATTGGGCGGCATGGTTCCAACACGCTTCTGCAATTCCTCCTGCGTGGAATGGAAATAGCACCAGCCCATGTAATCGATGGACACACCCGTATGGTCAAAATGGTCCCAGAATACTTCCTGAGGTACCCAAAGGACTTGAGGAGCATGCGCCTGCATCATGGCAAGATACTGGGTCAGGGCGTGGAATCAACGTGAGTGGGGTGAATCGGTAGTTTGAATTCATGGACGCAAACACATGCGCCAGCTCAAGGAGCGGGAACGCCTCGTTCCCGAACCCCTGACGTGTTTGACGCACCGGGCGATGCATGCAACGCCGTGGTCCACTCGCGGACACTCCGGTGACGTTGCGGTGCATGCGTCAATCGCTCATGCATCTACCTCAGTCGTGCGGGAACGAGGCGTTCCCGTTCCTTGGGCCCGTTGCGATGCCGGGAGTGGGCTTGTCGCGCCGGTCATCTGTTACGCGCATCTTTGTAAATTTTCGAGGCCCTTGTCGATCTCGGTTCCTGCCATTCGATAACATGGGAAAGACTCCGATCACCCCCTCCTCCCTAAACTTGCATCTGTTCATGAGCACTTCTCCCGCCTCTCCCACCATCATCAACTCCCGCGTCCTGCCGTATCCGCGCGCCCAGGTCTTCGGAGCGTTTCAAAATCCGGAAATCCTCGCGCAATGGTGGGGGCCGAATGGCTTCACGAACACGTTTGACGAATTCGACTTCCGTCCCGGTGGGATGTGGCGCTTCACCATGCATGCGCCGACGGGCGCGGCGTTTCCCAATGTGAGCAGGTTCGTGGAGGTGGAGGCGCCGAGTCGCATCGTCTTCCATCACGAGGACCCGGTGCATTGGTTCGAGATGGTGATGACGTATGAAAACGTGCCCGCGGACGGCGGCGCGGATGCAAATACCCGGCTCACGTGGCGCATGACCTTCGCCACGGTGGAGGAGGCGGAGAATCTACGAGCGTTCATCACGGACGCGAATGAGCAGAACTTGGGCCGGCTGGAAGCGTGCTTGAAGGGGATGGGGTGAGCGTGCTAGGGTCGTGCGGTGAACGATGGGCAAAAGCTTTCAGCATCTCGTACAGGCTCTTTGTGGCCTTGTGGGTGCTGGCGTTCTTGACGCCTTGGGTCGTGGCTTTTTTCTGGTCACGGGCCGGAGGCGTGGTAGCAGGCGTTGTGATTCCCCTGGCATGGTTGAGCACCATGCCTTGCACATGCATGAATGGGGCGTTGGTGGCATCTTTTCTGGCGACAATGCAGCTCGTCTCGATGCTCTCGTGGGTGGTCATCGGATTCAGAACATTCTTTGGATGAGGGCGCCAGCCCTCCAAGGAGCGGCGGCTCTAGCCGCCGTGGAAGCAGCACTCGCGCTGCGAGTGCGAGAAGTCGGCGACCAAAGTCGCCGCTCCTTGGGCTCGCGCATCTTTGGCACCGTGTGCGCGTTCTCGCTCTGGTGGGACTTGAACTCCTGACCGCCGAGGCTCGGCGGACTACCTTCTTTTCCTCACCACCGCCACGAGGATCGCCACGCCCATGATCACCAGCATGGCGATGGAGAACACATCCCCAAACCGTGCATACACGGTCATGGGGGGACTCTTCTCCAGGTTCACCGTTTGCTTCAGGATGCCCTTGTAGAAGTAGCCGTCCTTTTCATTCCACATCAGGCCGCCGTTCGGGATGCGGCCTTTGTCATCGAGGAAGCAGGTGATGCCGGTATTACACGCGCGCACCATGGGGCGGCGCAGTTCGATGCAGCGGAAGACGGCATTGGCGAGGTGCTGCTCATTTTCCTCGCTGTGGAGGAACCATCCATCATTCGTGAGGTTCACGAGGAGCTGCGGGGCTTCGCGCACAAACTTCCGCGCGAGACGGCCCACGGTATCCTCAAAGCAGATGAGCGGCATGAGTTGCACGCCGGCGGGCTCTTCCAGCTTCAGCGGCTCGGTGGAGGGGCCACTTTGGAAGTCGCCCATGATCACGCCGCCCAGCAGCGCATCCATGCCGGGGAAGTTCCGCAGCGGCAGGTACTCGCCGAAGGGCACGAGGTGGACCTTGCGATGCAGTTGGTGGTTGTTGAAGTTCCCCCGCATGAGCGAGGCGCCGGTGTAGTTCGGCTGCATGGGGATGAGGATGTCCGCCCCGGTGAGCAGCGAGTAGTCGGCGATGCCGAGGATGTCGTTCAGGAAGTCGACGTGATTCGGATCGTGGAAGGGGAAGGGGAGGGCGCTCTCCGGCCAGATCACGAGTTGCGGCTTCTCGTCGGGATTACCCATCACCGCCTGCACCGTAAGCTTGCCATACAGATTGTAGATGCTGTCGCCCACGTCTTCATACCGGCGGCCGTCCCACTTCTCTTGCTGGCCGATGTTTCCCTGCACGAGGGCGACCTTCAGCGGGATGACATCCGTCTTCGGCTGCTCCATGAGGTGCTGCATGCCGTAGCCGGCATTCAGCAGCACGAGGGCCACCGCGCAGAAGAAGTCGGCATGCGGACGCACGCGGGAGGTACGCACCTCCTGGCGGAAGCGCAGTTGGGTGTTCCAAAAGATGCAGACCACAAAGACAGGCATGAAGGAGAGGCCGGTCACGCCCACGAATTCTGCGCCCTGGATGAGGAGCTTCGTCTTCCAGAGAGCAATGCCAAGTCCGTTCCAGCCGAATCCGGTGAAGACGATGCCGCGCAGCCACTCGCACGCGACCCAGGCCGCCGCGCAGAGGAAGGCGGCTCGCAGGGATTCCAGCGAGACGCTGAAGAGTTTTCCAGAGTCACCCGGGGTCGTGTTTCCTTCCGGGCTGATGCGGGGCCGCCCGATGGTCGCGGCAAAGGCACCCCAGAGGCCCCAGTAGAGGGAGATGTAGATCGAAAGCCCCACCACCGCGCCCATGCCCATGAGCTCCGGTCCCAAGCCTGCCCACGAGTTGTCACTCGCACCGCTGATGACGCGGGAGGAGTGGCGCACCCAGTTCAGGTTCGGGATGAAGAAGGCGAGCCCAGCGAGGTAGGCGAGACGGAAGCCGCGCCAGGCTGGGCTGCGGCGTTTCGGCGGCTTGCCATTCGCGGGCGCTGCGGGTGCGGCAGGCTCCTTGTTGTCCCATCCCCAGAGGGCGTAGAGCAGGGGCAGCATCCACAGCCACACCAGCCAGCCGTGATTCCACCCGGGATAGGCGAAGACCAGTATGAAACCGGCAGCCAGGGCAGCGAGGAAGGGAGGGATGCGCATGCGTGGGGAGGAAAGAATGAATACGTCTGGAGGATGTAGTCGGTGGGAAGGGCGGCTCAAGCAACCATTTGCGAAATGCCCCGCCTGACCGCGTCCCTCACAAAAATCTCAGGGTCATACATCCAATCCGGTTACGACCGACCATTCTGAATCGAAAAAAACCGTGCCTATGAGTCCGCCCTTTCCGTGCATCCCGTTTCTTAGATAGAGCCGCGAGCTTGCTACTCGCTGCACCAATCAACCGCCAGTGATTCAGTCCGACACATCTCCATCATAGAATAACACCCTCAGTAGCCATGACTGCGAAATCAGTGACTCCCACGGTAGCTCCCACCCCGTCTGGTGCCCCCCGCAAACGCAGCGCCACCGGCGTGGCCGGGTTGGATGACATCCTCAACGGTGGTTTCCCGCCAAATCGCATGTACCTGATCAAGGGTGACCCCGGGGTCGGAAAGACAACGCTGGGCCTCCAATACCTCTTGGAAGGATTGCGCCGTGGCGAGTCCGGCCTGTACATCACCCTTTCCGAGACGCGCCAGGAGCTTGAGGAAGTGGCGGCTTCCCACGGCTGGGACCTTTCTGGCCTGCATGTGATGGACCTGAATGTAATCCGCGAGCATAGCGACGAGGAGGCAACGAATACCTTCTTTCATCCCTCCGAGGTGGAACTCAATCGCATGACCAGCCGGATCATTTCCGAGATGAACCGGGTAAATCCTGCCCGCATGGTGTTTGACTCACTCTCGGAGATGCGCATGCTTTCGGAAACGCCACTGCGCTATCGTCGGCAGATCCTGGAGATGAAGCAGACCTTCCAGGGGCGGAACACCACGGTCCTCTTCCTGGATGATCGTACGGAGGAGAGGCATGATTTGCACATCGAGAGCATCGCCCACGGGGTGATCCACCTCTACCGCACCTCGCCTGAGTATGGCGTGGCGCGGCGCAGCCTGAATGTGCAGAAGATTCGCGGCTCCAAGTATCGCGAGGGAAATCATGATTTCCTGCTGCACACGGGTGGCATGGAGGTCTTCCCAAGACTGGTGGCTGCTGAGCACCATCAGCCCTTCGACCGCGAAGCGGTGGCGAGTGGCATCAGACAACTGGATGCGCTCTTTGGTGGTGGTCTGGACCGTGGTACCAGCAATATGTTCATGGGTCCGCCTGGGACTGGGAAGTCCACCTTGGCGCTGAAATTCATGCTGGCAGCAGCGGAGCGCGGGGAGAAGAGCCTGGGCTTCATCCTGGATGAGACGCTCGGCACCCTGCTGAATCGTGCCGGTCAGCTCGGCATGGAGCTGAAGCCGCACATCGACTCGGGTATGATCCGATTCGCGCAGGTGAATCCTGCGGAGATTGTGCCAGGGGAACTGGCCAGCATGATCCGGGACGCGGTGGAAAAGGACGACATCCGCGTGCTCGTGCTGGATAGCATCAATGGCTACCTCAACGCCCTCTCGCAGGAGCGCTTCCTCAATCTGCAACTGCATGAGATGCTGACGTACCTGAACCAGCTCGGGGTAGTCACGATCATGGTGCTGGCCCAGCAGGGGCTGGTGGGTGCCATGAAGACAACGGTCGATCTCACCTATCTCGCAGACACCGTGGTGTTGCTCCGCTTCTTTGAAGAATTGGGTGCGGTGAAGCAGGCCATCTCCGTCATCAAGAAGCGCAGTGGCAACCACGAGCGCACCATCCGTGAAATCAAGGTGGGCCCGGGCGGCATTGTGGTAGGATCACCGCTTACTCGCATGCAGGGGGTGCTTACGGGTATTCCCAATATTCTTTCCCCACAGACAAACGGCAATGGAGATGGTAACGATCATTCCAAGCCTCCTACCATCATGAAGCACGAGCTATGATCTCCCTGCCCGGCCATGATGGTCAATCTCATGATTCCACGGTAGGCCGGGATGCGGATGCGGTGCTGGATCAATACCCTGAGGTGGAGCGCCGCATCCTGTTGTGTGCTCCCACAGGCAGTGATGGCCGCACGGCCGCGAAGCTCCTGACGGGCGCTGGTCACGAGGTGATGGTGTGCACATCCATGGTAGAGGTGGGCGTGCAGATCGCGCGAGGATGCTCCGCCGTCGTGCTGGCAGAGGAGGCTCTCGGTACCATGACGGTGCCGACGTTTCTAGAGGTGCTCCATCAGCAGCCGTCCTGGTCGGATCTGCCGGTGATCATTGTCGGTGGTCGCGGCGAGGCTGTGCAGTGGCGGCTGCGACGCATGGCGAATCTTGGCCTGGGTGGGAATGTGTCCCTGCTGGAGAGACCGTTTCATCCAGAGACACTCATCAGCACCGTGGAGGTCGCGATGCGCGCGCGGTCGCGCCAGTACCAGGTGCGCACCCTCTTGCAGGAGCAGAAGGAAAGTGAGCTCCGGCTGCACAACATCTTCCAGAGTATCAGCGAGCCCTTCGCGGTGCTGGATCAGGCCTGGCGCTTCACGTATGTAAACCGCGGCTTCATGGCCCTTGTGCCACGCGGTCGCCGGGGCATTGCGAGCCTGCTCGGCCATGTGCTCTGGGAGCAGTTTCCCAAGCTGGAGGAGACTGAGCTTGGCAAGTTCCTCCAGCATGTTTCAGCGACACAGGTGCCCGGAGTGCTGGAGTTCGAGTACGAGGCCGCGCGCATGTGGTTGGAGGTGCGCGCCTACCCATCTCGCGAGATGCTTGCGCTGCATGTGCGTGATATCACCGAGCGCAAGCAGGCGGCGGAGCAGTTGCGGCGTCGCAGCGAGCGCATGCAGCTGCTCTCGGAGTTGCTCGCCCAGCTGATTGGCGCGGCGGACTCCCAGACGGTGGTGCGTGACCTCTTCCCCAAGGTGGCGAAGAATCTGGACGTCGATACCTACTTCAACTTCATGCTTGCAGAGTCGGGTGATCACCTCGTGCTGCACTCCTGCAGGGGTGTGTCCCAAGAGGTGCAGGACTCCATCCAGACACTACCGCTGGGCACCGCCATCTGCGGCACGGTGGCGCTGCTTCGTCAGCCTATCATTGCCACGGACATCCAGCATTCGACAGATCCCAAGGCTGATCTTGTGCGCGGGCTCGGCATCCAGGCGTATGCGTGCCATCCACTCATGGTCGGTGGGCGGCTGCTGGGCACGCTCTCCTTCGCCAGTCACACGCGTCCTGCATTTGATGAAGAAGAGATTGAGTTCCTGCGGCTCATCACCCAGTACGCGGCGATTGCGCTGGATCGCCTGAAGACCACGGAGGCCATGGAGAAGAACGCGCAGCAGCTTGGCGTCGCCCTCGGGGCCGCCCAGCTGGGTACGTGGAACTGGGATGCGCAGACGGATGCCATGACCATTTCCGAGCGCACGGGCGAGATCTATGGACTCAACGCGGGAACCTATCCCTCCCGCTCCGTGCTGCGCGGTCTCCTGCACCCGGATGACCGGGAGCTGGCCAAGTCCTCTGCGCAACGTTCCGTGGAGACCGGTTGTGACTATGATATCGAATACCGCGTCAGACTTCCCCAAGGAGGCTATCGTTGGGTCGCTGCAAAAGGACGCTGCGTGTTCCACCTGGATGGTTCTCTCGCGGGCATGCTCGGCGTGGCGCAGGACATCACTGCGAGCAAGGTGGCAGAGGCGCGCCTCCGTGAGTCCGCGGCGGCGGCAGAGTCAGCGAATCGATCGAAGGACCTCTTCCTCGCGGTATTGAGCCATGAGCTGCGTACGCCGCTCACGCCGGTGTTGCTGGCGGCGGATACCATGGAGCATGACGCCGAACTGCCTGCGGCATTCAAGGCGGACATTGCGATGATTCGCCGCAATGTGGAACTGGAGGCCAAGATTATCGATGACCTGCTGGATATCAGCCGCATCACAAGCGGGAAGCTGAATCTGAATCTGGAATCCGTGGATGTGAATGACTCCATCCGTCAGGTGTGTGCGATGTGCACCGCACAGATCACGGAACGCTCCATCCAGGTGCGTTGTGATTTTGCAGATGAACCGGGTACGGTGCGAGCGGACTCCGCGAGGCTGCAGCAGGTGCTTTGGAATTTACTCAACAACGCGGTGAAATTTACCCCGGAAGGTGGGACCATCAATATCCGTACGGAGCGCCTGGATGGTCACCTGCGCATTCAGGTGCAGGACTCGGGCATGGGCATTGATCAGGAACTGCTGCCTCAGATCTTCAATGCGTTTGAGCAGGGTGACATCCGCATCACCCGCCAGTTCGGAGGCTTGGGCCTCGGTCTTGCCATCACGAAGGCGCTCGTGGACATGCATCACGGCACCATCGCCGCAGAGAGTGATGGCAAAGGGACTGGCGCATGCTTTACGGTCACGCTGCCTCTGGAGACAGAAGTCCGGGCACCAGCTTCCCATTCACCTTCTGCTCAGCAGCCCGGGCGGCCGGTGTCGTTGCACCTCCTGGTGGTGGAGGATCACGCGGATACTGCCCGTGTGCTTGGCACCCACCTGCGCCGCATGGGATTCACCGTCACGCTGGCGCATACCGTGGCTGATGCGCTGGCATTGGTGGGGGAGCAGCATTTTGATCTGGTTATCAGTGACCTCGGTCTGCCGGATCAGTCCGGGTTCGAGTTGATGCGGCAGATTCACGCGATTCGTCCGATACCGGGCATTGCCATGAGCGGCTACGGCATGGCGGAGGACATCCGCAAGAGTCGAGAGGCGGGATTCTCCCAGCATCTGGTGAAGCCGGTGAATGTCACCAGGCTGGAAGAGGCGATTCGTGATCTGGTGGATGGTAAGTGACGTGCAGCGCCTGCTCGTCCAGCCACTACTTCGGCGAAGTGTCCCTCCACTTCACGCTCTGAAACATCCCGGGTGCTGCGGCCATCATGTCTTTGAGGGCTTGCTCGGCGCGCTCCACGGCGGGTGCGGTATTTACCTTGCGGAAGAGTCTCTTGAGGAATCCGGGCTCGGCGTTGACGAACATGATGAACTCATTCACCCCCTTCGGTAGCCTGGGTTGTGCGGAGGGTGGCATCGCATACTTGCTGGGATCGTCGTCTGACGCTTCACCGTCCTGGTCATCTTCATCACCTTCATCCATCACACCACAGCCAATGAACATGGAGAAGTCGGCATTCTCGAGGTAGACCAGCCAGCCCCAGTCCTCACACAGGATGCCATTGGTGGGCACGCCATGCTCCGGCAGGTGCTCATTCACGTACTCCGCGAGGCGCTTGCCCCAGCAGTTGTCATTCACCAGATCCTCATTCTCGTTGGGATACTTGGGGAATGCGGAGGACTGGAATTCTACGACGCGGTCGGGCATACTTGGTACTCCTCGGGGTCTGTTAATGTCGTGACGGATTGAGTCTCCATCCCGGGGTGCGAGATGTCGATAACAGAAAAAGACCTGCTGAAGGCGGGTGCCTTTGACTGCGTATCAAGATGGCCGACATATCCCCATGCGACTCGCGCTGCACTGCTTCCTTGCACTCGCCATCATCACGATTGCTGCGTGTACATCCGTCCACGCCCAGAGTCCCACACCGCCACGCACGGACCAGGCGAAGCCGCACGCGACCATTCAGGGCCTGTGGATGATGGGACAATCCCTCTGCGAAGGCGCGGAGTCGCTGCCGCTGGTCACCACCAAGGACACAGGCTGGGGGAACTACAGCTTCGCCCGCGGCGTGCGCACGTGGAAATACGGTGACAATGCGGCGACGCCGGAGAAGCGCCCTGACGAACAATTCGCCTTCGTCCCGCTGAAAGCCACCGTGGAAGGTGGTCTTGGAGAGACGATTGCCAATGGCATGGCGGATACGCTGAAGGAGCTGCTGATCGTTGAGAGTAGCATCCATGGTCGCGGATTCCCGCCTATTACACGAAATTCAGCGCCGCATTTCCTGGTCTCCTACGCAGGGCAGGGAGGACGACAAATCCAGGAACTCGCCAAAGCAGACCTTTCCACGGACCCACGCACGCCGGAGAATCGCCAGCACGGCGGCGGCTACTACAAGACGAGCCTGGATGATGCACGGCGTGCGGTCAAACAAGCCGCAGCCATGGGGGAGAAGTTCTCCATCAGGGCGCTCTGCTGGATGCAGGGGGAAGCCAACGGTGGACCCACGGGGGGCATCAAACCCACACGTTGGGATGAGGAATTGCCACGGGCACAGGGACTGGAGTGGTATCGCGACCAACTCATCGCTTATCGCAAGCAGTGGTCGGATGATTTGCGAAGCATCACGGGACAGACTGGTCAGATTTACATGCTCACCTACCAGACACTCGGGCCCGCCGGTGAAGCCCAGCTCATGGCGTCGGACAAGGATCTGAATATCATCATGGTGGGCCCACACTATGCCATGCCGAGTGCCATTAACAGCCGACGCACCGGCGGTATCTACGGAGACCCCATTCATCTCTCTGCCGATGCGGAACGCTGGCTCGGTGCGCAGATGGGGAAGGTGCTCTCGCACACCTTATCTGGCCTTTGGAAGCCGCTGCGGCCGAACAAAGCGCAATTGGACGCTACGCGCAGCAGCATTCTCCTGGACTTTGTTGTTCCTGTTCCACCCCTGGTGCTGGATGAAACGTTCCTTCCACGGCAGGAGAATGCCATGAGCGGTGGTTATGCATCCCTCTACGGATTTCAGGTGCGCGATGAGAAGGGAGTGGCGCAGCCGCTTACCGCTGTCGAACTGGGTCCTCCCTTTGTCCTTCAGCCCGGCTTCGCTTCTCCTCCTACAAGCATCCGACTTCATTTTGCCAGCCCTCTGCCCGCCGGTGAAAAATATGTCATCAACTACGGCCATCCCAATGCCGGTGAACTCGGCGCCATCGCCGCCTTCCGAAACGGACCTGTGGTCGAAGGCCAGCCCACCATGGAGATGATTCTCGAAGGTGATCTCTCCAAAAAGCTCAAGCCGCTCACCGATGAGGGCGCCTTCTATGTATCCAATACGGCCACCGGTCGCGCGAATACACGCGTGCCCATCCGCAAGGTTATCTTCGAGAACGGTGACACGTTCCTCCAATTCGAGGTGCGCGAACTGAGAAACGGTGTCGCCTTCAATGCAGGCCAGACTGTCGTAGCCCAGCGTCCCTTCACGTATGGGAATCTCCGTGACTCGGACACCCGTGGATCAAGCCCCTCTCAGGTCTTTGGCGATAGTGGCTACGGCACGCGGGCCGGGCAACCTTATCCAGCATGGAACTGGTGTGTGCTCTTCAGCCGGTTTCCGGTGAGCGAGTGAGTCCGTGCATCAATGACCGGAAGGATTCCATTCCGTACAAGACGGCGTCGTCGTTTCAAGGGCGTGAGCAGAGGTGGGCCCATCGGTTCCCTCCGTGGTTGCATCGCGGCGGATACAATTTGAATAACGGTGCAGGACGCAATGCTTGCGACAAGCTGCCACTGCGCTCAACGGTGGCATCGAATCATAGATGGAACGCGGAACCCCCAACCATTGATCCCCCACCATGCCCGGAGAGAATGTCAGCGTTGTGGCCTTTGGCCAATATCACACGGATGAAGCAGCCATGAAGGCGGTTCGCGAGAAAGTTGAGGCCATGCATGAAGCCCTCAAGCGCGAGGGAAAGGAGCTCGTCATCGGCATTGAGCATTCGGATGTGGACGTGCGAAAGCCGGAAACACTCACCAGATTCTATAACGAATCCCTGGTGCAAAAGTATTGTGATGAAGCCATCGCCCGGGGTGAGACTCCCACCAAGGAGGGATTCCGGGCGAATTGTGTGAACGAGGTCAATTGGAACGACTCCGTCTACGATTACTTCAGCCCAAAAGCTTCCCTGCAGGAGAAGCAAAAGAATACGGCCGCAGAGTTGCTCTTCAGCAGCCATGAGGCGCACACCCGGGAGGATGTGAACAAGGGAAAAGGAGCGGCACGCATGGAGGAGGCCCGTCTTCTCATCTGGGCGAAGGACAAGGCAACCATTCGCGGGCTCGATCCCGTCTCTGACGCGGACAAACGTCAACGACTCACCGGCGGGAGCAATCACATCCATGGCGGCTCGTTGGAAGACATGGAATATGAGCGTGTGCAGGGGATGGGGCAAAAAGCTGCGGCCATCATGAAGGACATGGCCGGTAAAAAGGGCGGCTGCCTGGTGGCCATCAATATGGGAGCGGCACACATGGGCTCGATGGAGGTGTCCCTTCGCGACCAACTGGAGAAGGAGGGGCTCGACAAGGCCCAGGTGAACATGTGCGTGATGGTGCCCCAGGAGACTCTCAGCACAGGAAAAACCGCGGTGACCAAGGCCGACGAATTGATGCGTGTATCCGTGAACGACATGCAAAGCGCTCATGCACGCCTGGAACGGCAGGTGGGAAGCCTGCAGGAGGATGTGGTCCTGGGCGAACGGCTCCTCAGCGAGTTGAATGACATGGTGTCCCGCGTGCCGGGACTTCCCGCAAATGACACGGACTTGCGAGCCCTGATCAAGGACAAACCAGCCGTGGTGGCCAAGATGCTCAACCACGAGCTCTCCAACGACGAACTGGATGTCAGCATCAAGCGGATCAAAAACGCGAGCGCACGACTCGAACGAGGGGAATTCCAGAACGCGAGGGACGCGCTGACGGCGGAACTGCGCATTCATGTCCAGAAGACGGAGAATGGGCTCAACGATGTAAGAGCAGATCTCGAAGATGCCCGCCGCAATGTGCAGTCCCATCGGGACAAGGAGCTGGCTTTTTCCGACCGGGTGGAGAAGCGTCTCGACAACAAGCCGGGCGAAGTCTTCACCTCAGTGTCACCTTCACCGGGTGGGCAGTATGATCTGAGCGGCATCGGGCAGGGACCCCGCCAGTCGGTGAGAGACAGCTTGGGGCTGGGCTCCTCTCATGCGTCCTCTTCAAATTCGGTTCAGCTGGGCACCAACAAGCCGCAGGTGAGTGTGAAGATCTAGGCTGTGCCTGCAGGCTCCGAAAATGGCCGCCTGCAGGCATTTTCCTCTCCCGCTGGCGCCCTCGCGCGAATCATGTACAATGGCGGTTGAACCTCCCATGCTGTCGTCCACCCACAGCATCCTGTCTTCTTGCGTGCCTCCCCGGGTCACCGGTCTTTGCTGCGCGCTCTTGATATTGGGATGTGATGTCGTGAAGGGGCAGGGGGCGTCATCTGTGGGGACTGCTTCCGCGAAAGAAGCGAGCGCTGTCCCACCAGAGGAACTGGCCAAAATCACCGCGGCCCGGGAGAAGGACGCTGGGTTCGACAAGCTCGTCCGGTCCATCTTTGCGGATGATGGCATTGCGGATATCCGGGTGACGTTCGGGTATGATGATACGAAGGACGCCCGCGAGGCCAATGACCCCATTCGTGCCGAGCGGTTCATGAATTCGCTGAAGGAACTGGGATTCCAGGAGCATGCGCCGAGCGAAGCTGCGGCGAAGGCGCTCGGGGTGCCTGTGGAAGCTCCGAACCTGCGCATTCTCAGTGGGCAGACGAAGAAGGGGCAGATGTTGCGCGTGGCTCTCATGTGGAGCGCCCTTTCCAAGAGTGGTACCAAGAACATTGGCATCGGCTACAAGGAGCAACTCCTGCGCAGTGGCGAGGCCATGGATTTTACCAAGAAAGCATGCGCTGAGTCGGAGGTGATGATCTACGTGGGCCACTCCCGTAGCGGAGGAGGGCCGGATACCTACCCGCCCGAGACGCGACCCGCCGCCGGTGGAGTGTCTGCGACGGACTTCTCCTATTACAAGAAGAACCGCCCCGGCATGCAGGCGCTGGGACCCTACCTGCGAAAGAGGGAGTCCACCCCGAAGCTCGTCTCGTGGACCGGCTGCCTCTCGGACGAGCATTTCCGCGATTGGTTTGCCGGGTGCTTTGCAAAGAAGTCCCACGACACCGGGGTCATCCTCTCCACCCGGCTCACCAGCTACACCCCGTGGGAGAATGCCGTGCAGGGCTACGACGAGGGAAATATGGTCGCCATCGCGATCATCCATGCCCTGTATGAAGGCAGCGATCGCTCCGCGATGGAGGAAAAGCTGCGTGCCTGCGAAATGCACCAACTTCGGGATATCGACAAACCCGCTTGGAGGCTCTCCCTGCTGCCCGGTGCCCGTCCGCAGCAAAATGCCATCGCCGCGCAAGGTGGAGCAACACCCCCTGAAGGCCAGGGTGACGGAAGTGTTCCAGCGCAAGCGCAGGTCAGGGCGCAAGCTGAGACAAAGCCCGCC
Organism: Roseimicrobium gellanilyticum; assembly: GCF_003315205.1. Classification (NCBI taxonomy): domain Bacteria; kingdom Pseudomonadati; phylum Verrucomicrobiota; class Verrucomicrobiia; order Verrucomicrobiales; family Verrucomicrobiaceae; genus Roseimicrobium; species Roseimicrobium gellanilyticum. Next base: position 557,099 of record NZ_QNRR01000004.1, read on the forward strand.
TTGTCACCCGCCGGTGGGCAGTGAACTCGGGGCTGGCGCGATTCCTGCGCTGCCCGTTGTGTTTCAATCGCCGAGGCATCGCGGCGGCTGCCTGCAGTTTCGCCACGAAAAGGCGGGAGCGTTGCTCGACAACTGCGGTACCATGCGCAAATCTCCCAAGGTCATTCCCTTATCAGCATTCGAGACTCCCTCATGACGGCAAAGGAAGCCCAGAACATCCTTGAACTCGAGGCTCCATTTACCGAAGTGGAGCTCAAATCCGCGCACAAAAACGCCCTGGTCACCTGGTTTCCAGCGCAGTTCATGAGTGACCGCGCCAAGCTTACGAAGGCTCTGGAGCAGACCTCACTCATTCACGAGGCGTACGATTTGCTTCTTACCCTGTGTGAAGCGGAGAAGGAGGCCACGCCCAATGTGTTTGTCGAGGAGGCCCTAAAGCAGGCGTACGGTCCCACGCCCGCCTCGCCAGTGCGCTCGGCGCCTGAGCCGGTGCGTGCGCCGCTGGTTGAGTCCCAGACTCCTGTAGGTCCGGAGCCGCTGCCTGGCGAAGAGAGCGGGCTTACCTTTGCCCGGAATTCAGCCACGGCCGTGCCTGCATCGTTGCGACTGGAGGAACAGGAGCCCGATGAGAGCGCTTCTGTGCCATCCCAGGAGCCACCGCTCATTCCTCCGGCTCCCGCGGCAAATCCGTTCCTCCATGACATTGTCCCACTGAAAGGGATCACGGAAGCGCCCAAGGTGGAGCTTCGTGGACGGGCGACGGCGCCAATGGAGTCGCCTGGCTCTTCTGGCTCGGGCTCGCCCTTGCAGCCCCGCACCGACTCCGCGATCACCAAGGTGCGCCCCCCCAAGGTCATCATTTCCCCACGGTTGCGTGGAGCGACCGTGCAGCCTTCCATGCCCGTTGCCACGGTGCCGGTACCGCTGCCGTCTCTTGTCGCGCCAGTCCCAACAAGCCCACCCGTTCCGCCGCCACCGGCGGCACCGGTGATTGTGCCTTTGACGGCCCCGGAATCGGTTGAGCAACCGGTAAAGGCGGAAGCCTCCGTCCCGATTGCTGCGCCCATGTCTGATGTCGCCGCGGTTCCCGTGGCGCCAGAGATCGAGCCTGTACTGCCCGCGCCCGTGGTGGAGCTGGAGGCAAAGGCTCCCACGGTTTCGCCCGCTCCAGTCCCGATTCTCGCAGAGCCTGCAGTAGTACCTGAACCGATCGCACCTGCGCCAGAGGTGGAGGCGAGAGCAACGGAGGCGCTACCTACGCCTGCGGTGCCGGAGATGGTTCCCGAGCCTGTCGTGCCGTCGAGTGGGTCAGAAACAGAAGTTCCTGAAGCACCCACTCACGCCGCACCTGAGGTGACGGCTGCGCCTCCTGCTTCCGCGCCCGAGCCGCCCGCACCGGCGAAAGCGGAGGCGACTGTGGTGCTCTCGGAATCGGCAGCACCAACCGCAGCGCCTGCATCCGCCCCAGACGCTGAAAAGGCGGAAGCACCTGAAGCCGCAGCGGAACCCAAAGCGCCAGAGTCGGCCACCCCCCGGTCTCCGGAACCCGTTTCCCTGCCTGTTGAGCAACAGGAGACATCGGTCGCCCTGCCTCCGACAGCGGTGGCGTCTCTTGGGATCGCTGCTCCGGAGTCTCCAGCCGGCAGCACGCCAGCGGTTGCTGTCGAGACTTCTGCGCAGCAAGGGCATCGCATCCCTGCCGCCATGGCAGAGGAGACTTCCGCTGCGGCCCGGGCCTCCCACCACGCGCCCGCCGCGCTGGTGGTGGCAGCATCCGCGGCTGCGGCAGCACATCCCGGGAATCACGCTCAAGCCCCCATTGCGCGGCCACATCCTCCTGCACCAGCGAATGGAAAAGGCAAGACGGCTGCAGAAGTCGAGGCTGAGGAACACCCCGCTGGCGATCACGCTCTGGTACCAGCGTTGGGTGATCGTTATCACCCTGCCGAGAAAGAGGGCTCGCCGAACACGGATACCACACGGCATTTTCCCACACGTCCCGTGGCGCCCAGTTCGGGCTCGAAGGCCATGGATGTTGAGGAAGCCGCTGCTTCATCCGCGGCCAGCCGTGTTTCCGAGGCGGCGCATGTGCCTGCAGGAACCGCTCAACTCACCATCTGGCAGAGAATCGGGCGCTTCTTGCTTGCGATCGCCTGCGTCGGCGGCGTGGGTTACGGCATCTACTGGGTGGCCAATTCAGATCTTGGTCAGGACCCTTGGGGAAAGAAGCCTGGCTCTGGCGGCCCCATGGAACGTGTTCGCAAGATGGCGTTTGAAAGCCAGAAACACGCGGCAGAGCGCGGCAACGCGAACGCGCAATTCTCCATCGGCAAGGCGTACCAGAACGGAGATGGTGTGCAGGAAAACCACGAGGAAGCGCTGAAGTGGTTCCGCATGGCGGCGGACCAGGGCATGGTGGATGCACAGTACGCTGTGGGAGACGCGTACAAGAATGGCAGGGGGGTGCCCGCGGACAATGCAGAAGCTCTCCAGTGGTATCGCAAAGCGGAAGCCACGCGTGAGGAGCAGCGGGGGGCGAAGGAAAAGAAAGAAGAAAAGGAAGAGGATCTGCGACTGCAATAAGGGCGCGTTCGGCGGCTTTTGTGCAACATGCCAAGTCCCTCACGTCATCCGTGTCTGACTTGCCTATAACCCTGGGTTGGGCCTTTCTGCGATATGTCTGCCAGATCGAGAAAACTAAAAGCTCGCTGGGTGGTGCTCGCCGTGGTGGTTGCGTGCGTTGCCGGTCTGGCACCGTTCATCCGTGAGATCTATCTGGCAGCAGCCATCCAGAATGCCATAGCGCGCAATGTAGAAATCACGCTGAATGATACGAGCTATGAATCCGTGCCGAAGGTCCTCGATGAGGTCATCCAAAAGTCTGTTGAGTGGTACGGTGAATGGACGCACGCGAGTTCCAATCAACGTGAACTCTACTATTATCGGATCACGACTCCCTTCAGGGCTGGCCGGCTTCGGAATCTTGGGATCTATGATCCGAAGAATTTCGATGAGCGGCTTGGGGATGTGATCCGCAGGTGCCGCGGTCTGCAGTCGGTAGAGGTGCTGGACTGGGGAGGGTGGGGCAGTCCTCCCACGCCACCGGAGTCGTCCTGGCGCTCCTTGTGCGAGGCCTTGCGTACCCTGCCCCGGTTGCACACCCTGGGAATAGGCAGCGAGGAACTCACGGATGCCGCTCTGGCGCCACTCGCAGGGCATCCCACGCTGCGTACGATCACCATGGAACGTGTGCCGATGAGCATCACCCCGGAATCAGCGCGTACCTTTGCCAGCATCCCCCATCTGAAGGAGCTCATCTTGGGGGAGCCATCGCGAACGACAGAGGAAGTTTGGACCGAAGCGGCGATTGCCCGCTTTCGGGCCGCGCTACCGGGGGTGAGCGTGACGATTCCCAAATGATTCGCATCCCGCCGCTCTTCCCTCGAAGAGACTAGCGACGGGGCCATGCTTCAGCCGCTTTCCTCAATACCTTGAGCCGGGCTTCTGGAAATACTCCTGCACCACGCGGTACTCCTGGCCGCTGCGTTCTTCCCAACCCATGGCGTAGGGCCAGACCATGAGCTCCACCACATCGCCTTTGAAGAGATTCTCCGGCTGGGAGGTGTTGCTTTCGGAGATGCGGATTTCATTGAGGATATCCGCTTTCTCCTTGGGAGCGTCCGCTTCGGCACGACCTTTGCCTCCGTCCTCCGTGCGGATGGAGAGCAGCATCTTGCTGGTGTTGGCGTTCCAGCTGATGCCCACCAGGTTGAACATTTTCGCCGGGCGTCCGGTCACCTTCGCCTCCTTGATGGTGGGGCCGATTTTCATGCCGAGCTTCCACTCGTTGTTGGGGTAGGCGCGAACGCTCAGATGGCCCTTGTCCTCGGAGTTTCGGATATTCAGGCACCGGACGTCTTTGTCGCTGATGTTTGGCCGCACCAGCATCACCACCGTGAGGCCGGGGTCCTTCTGGGTGCCCCCGAGCGGGTACTCTTTCGCGGAGGGATTGCTCAGTGCCATGGTGTGCACCATCCCGCTCGTCCCTTCGAACCGGAGAAGTCCGGTCCGGAACTTCAACCCGGAGAGCGTCTCCTGGAGATAGAGGGGGCAGTTCTGCTTTTGGCGACCGAAGGCTGAGAGCGACCCATCACCCGCCGCGCCGGAGAGGTCATGCCAGGTCAGCACCCTGTCTCCAGACTTCGCGGCCACCACAGAGGCATTTGGCTCGGAGTAGGCGTCCATCTTTTCGCCGGCGCGGTAGTGCAGAATGACACCCGGCTGGATGAAATTTGCTGCGCGCGGAGGTGGTTCCGGACTGGTGGGCGAGCCAGGGGCTTGACCGGCGATGCTTGGGCCAGAGCTGCCGGGTGCGCTGGGCTTCGGCTTGTCCCCACCCATGAACATGAAGGCAAGAGCGCCTACCACCAGCAGCCCGCCGCCGATCGCGTAGATCATCATCTTCTTCTTGTTCATGCCGCCCTCTTCATCCTCTTCGACCTTGGCAGGTCGGCGTCCGGGTGAGGGGAGGGGTGTGGGAATGGAACCGGTAGGGCGGCGTGGAGGCACCCCGCCAGTTGGTTTCCGTGGTGGTACGGTACCGGTGATACGCTGGGAGACGGAACCTGTGGGGCGTGGAGGGATATGCCCTGTGGAGACACGTGGCACACCAGGAGCGGGCGCGCGATAGACGGGCTCATCCGGCACGGCCACGGCCACTTGCACTGAGTCGGCTCCTTCGGAAAGCCAGCCAGCGACCGCAAGGCCGCGTAGGGAGTTCAGCGCCTGCTGGGCATTTGTTGGGCGGTGCGAGGCATCCAGGTTGAACAGCCACATCACCCAGTCGCTTACCGGTTGGGGAATGTTAGGCGCGATTTGCGAGAGGGGATAGACCAGATGCTGCAAATGGGCCTCCATGACGCCACGCACCGTGTCCGCCTCAAAGGGGCGGCGACCGCTCAGCGCCTGGTAGAGCACGCACCCCAGCGAGTAAAGGTCCGTGCGTCCATCCAGGGGCTTCCGATTGAGCTGCTCGGGGGCCATGTAGTAGATGGAGCCGAGAATGTTCCCCTTCTGGTCCTCGGTCATTTTCTTCGCGCCGTAGGACATGCGGGCAAGGCCGAAGTCGAGCACCTTCACCTGTAGGCGTCCGCTGGGCAGGCGGCGGACCTTGATGTTCTCCGGCTTCAGGTCGCGGTGCAGCACACTCTGGCTGTGTGCGGAGACGAGCGCCTCCAGCGTCTGGGTGGCCAGCTCATTGAAATCCGGCAGGCTCATGGCCGCGGCGCCAATCCAGTCCGCGAGGGTGTCTCCCTCCACGAGCTCCATCACCATGAAGAAGCCCTGCTCATCACTCCCAAGGTCGAAGACAGAGACGACATTGGGATGCTGGAGCGTGGCGAGCGAGGCTGCCTCCTTCTTGATGTTGCCGGACTGGCTGTCCCCCTTGTCAGATTCCTCCTTGCTCAGCAGGCGTTTGATGGCCACGTACCGGTCGAGTTGGGTATCGTAGGCTTTGTACACGGCGCCGGCCCCCCCTGCGCCCAACTCCTCCAAGATTTTGTATCGTGCCTGCATGCCTTAAGGTGAAATATTCCACAATCTATCTGGGACGATACCCGTCTGCCAAGCAGGAATCGGTTTGTGATGTTCGTCTGAGGCAGGAAAAACATCAAAACGCCCTGAAGTCACCCTGCGGCGTCCGCTTTGAGACTGCGTTTCATGCGTTCCAGAGCCATGGCCAGTTCGGTTTCACGCACCATCAGCTCCTTTTTCAGCGCTTGCTTCTCCTCAGTATCCGTGACCGTGGTGATTCGGTCACGCAGCCAGTTCACACCACGCATGGCCTCCACTTCCGGTGGTATGACGCCCGCGCTCTTCAGCATGCCGAAACCCGCCCGTAGCGAGGAGGGGGCGGCAAAATAGCCGTCCAGATCGAGTGGCTTTCCCTTGCCAGAGATCAGCGCCTCTTCGCCGGCTTCCAGGGACTCCAGGATTCGGGCTTCTGCGACAGAGGCGAGGGCGGACATGGGGGGTGCATGAAGATGCTGCGAGTGACGACGGCTGCAAGGGTGATGGCCCACCATCTTCCACTACATCACACGGGTCCTGATCACGCGTGAAGGATATGCGTGCGTGAGCATCATCTATTCCCCTAAGCATTCTCTCTGAATGCTGAAAGGGTCTGTTTCAACCTGCGTAAGATGTCGCTGTGAACAGCAACGCCGGGCTAATGGTGCCATCTGGCGGTTTGGCATTTTCTCTCATTCATCCTTCTCCATACCCATGAAAAACACGGCCTCACTTCTCGCGGTCACCGGTTGGCTTCTCTTCATGAGCACCCCTCTCTCCGCCGAGGCGGTGAAGGACCGCGAAGGCGCCGTGCGCAAGGACAAGGCGACGATGGAAAATGACGCGCGCTGGATCTACAACGATGTGCAGCGCGGCTTCGACGAAGCGAAACGCACGGGCAAGCCGCTGCTCGTGGTGCTGCGCTGCATTCCCTGCCTCGCCTGCATGGGGCTGGATGCGAGCGTGCTCACGGAAGCTGAGTTGCAGGCGGTCTTGGACAAGTTTGTGTGCGTGCGAGTGATCAATGCGAACGACCTCGACCTCTCAAAGTTCCAGTTCGACTACGACCTTTCTTTCTCCACGATGTTTTTCCATCCGGATGGCACCGTGCTTGGCCGCTACGGATCATGGACACACCAGAAGGATGCGCAGGATGCCAGCACCCTGGGCTATCGCCGCACCCTGGAGGCGGTCCTTGCCTTGCATCAGGGCTATTCTGCGAACAAGGAAAGCCTGAGCGGAAAGCAGGGTGGCCCGGCGAAGTTCAAGACCCCGGTGGACATCCCATTTCTCGCCGGGAAGTACAAGCGTGAGCTCGACTGGGAGGGCAAGATCGTGGGGAGTTGCGTGCATTGCCATCAAGTGGGCGATGCCTTTCGCGCCACCTATCGTGAGCAGAAACAGGCCATTCCCGCGCAGTGGATCTATCCCATGCCTGCACCGGACACCGTGGGCATGGTGATGGCGCCGGATGACGTGGCGAAGGTGAAGGAAGTGCTGCCCGGCTCTGCGGCCGCCAAGGCCGGCGTGAGCGCAGGAGATGTGATTGCGAGCATCGAAGGACAGCCAGTGGTGTCCATCGCGGACATGGCGTGGGCTTTGCACAATGGCCCTGAGTCCGGCTCGCTGGGAGTGATGGTGCGCAAAGGTGGGGCAGGGGAGCCAGCCGCCATGAAACTGGAACTCGCACCGAACTGGCGCACCAAGTCAGACATCTCCCGCCGCGTCGCCACCTGGCCCATGCGCGGCATGGCCTTCGGCGGCATGGTGCTGGAAGACCTGCCGGATGAAGAGCGCACCGCCCGTGGCCTGAGCAAGGATCAACTTGCCCTCCGCGCCAAGGGCGTGGGTCAGTACGGCAAGCATGCCACGGCGAAGAACAACGGATTCCAGAAGGAAGATGTGATTGTGAGCTTCGCGGGTGTGGAGGAGCGGATGACCGAAGGTGAGATCATCGGCTACCTGCTCACCAACCATTTCCCCGGGGAGAAAGTGTCTGTAACCGTCCTGCGTGGCAGCGAGAAAAAGGAACTCAAGCTGCCGATGCAGTAGTTGGGCTTCAGGAGAGTTTGTGTCCCACGAGCACCGGCTGAAAGAACACATCGTCGATGCGCCGCACATCAGTAAACCCCGCTTCTTCCATGAGTTCAGCCAGGCGTGAAAGGGATACGGCGTAGTACGTGGCCCGGTTGGCACGCAAGATGGGCTCCGCATCAGCGGGATGCTCGATCACGTAGAAGGTCGTATCGTAATGCGGTGGTGAGGACTCCCAGACCTGGAACAGGACGTAGCGTGAACCCGCCGCCTCGCGCACTCCGTAAGGCTGAAATTGCGGAGGCCCCATGAGATCCATGGTCGCGTAATCCCTCGCTGACACGAGGCAGATGCCATCCTGATTTGTACAGGCGTAAAATTGCCGTAGAGCGGCCAGGATATCGGCATCGGAGAGGAGATGGGGCACGGAATTGTCGCAGGAGATCACCACGTCAAAGGTGCGATGGTGGTGATCATGTACGTGACGCATGTCCGCTACGCTGGCGTGCAGGGAGAGACCGCGCTGCTGGGCCTCCCGCTGGGCACGCTCGATGGCTGTAGGAGAAATGTCCGAAGCGGTGACGTCATACCCGAGCGCCGCCAGTGCCAGGCTTTGAGTGCCGATGCCGGAGGCCGCGTCCAACACGGTGCGGAGATGCGGTCCGCCCTCGGAACGAATGATGGAATCCAAAGCCCTGCCCTGCCGCCCCATGCTTGCCTCCCAATCCGGGTAGATGAGGTGGTAATAAGGAGTCAATGAGTCGTAGAAAGCAGGCGTGGACATCGCAAAAAGACCGGGTTGGTCGCTCAACATGCAGGCAAATGTGCAAACGTGCAGAGAAAACTCAATGTCTGCCCCGGCCTTCATGAGCCGCTTCTTTTTGCGTTCTCTGCGTTCTTTTGCGGCCATTCCCTTCAGCCTCGCATCCATCCATGAAGGTAAGGGACCGCGATTTTCCGTGGAAACGCATTCGCATTCCCGCCGGAGTGTCCTAGCCTGTTCCCATTATGACTGCCACCGCCATCTCTACCATTGAAGAACATCTGCAAAACCTCTGCGAAGCCATCGCCAATGATGAAGACGTGAAGGCCGCTCGCGCCAACGCGGAAACCTTCCTCTCGGATGAAGAGGCCGTGAATCTCTACCGCGAAGTCGCCACCACCTCACACGACCTCGAGCGTCGCCATCGTGCCGGCGAAATCATCTCGGATGAGGAAGTGGGCGCCTATGAAAACCTTCAGGAGAAGGCGGACAGCCACCCCGGCATCCAGAGCTTCCAGGAGGCGCAGCAGGTCCTCCAGCGCATCGCGAACATGGTGAACAAGCACGTGACCAAGACCCTCGAAAAGGGCCGCGTGCCCACGTCCGAGGAGATGGCCAGCAGCGGTGGCTGTGGCTCCGGCTGCGGATGTCACTGATCGTCGGTGATGTTTTGATAGAAACCCGCCGCTCAGAGCGGCTTTTCCATCCCGGTTTCACAAGGTTCTCCTCGTCCCCCTCACGTGGACGCGGGAGCGCTTTGCTGAGACCGGTTCGTTTGTCATCATTCATCACGCCCGTTCCCCCGATTCATTCCATGAAACGCGCACTCTTCACCCTGGCCGCGACTGCCGCAGCGCTGCCTTCACTGACCATGCCCCTCCAAGCCGACGGTGGATTCTACGGCGACCCGCCGGATGCCACGCATCCTTGGGCCATCCATGACATGAATCGTCCCCAGCCACCCCGCGTGGAGCCGGGCACATTCAGCTCCCAGGAAGTCCCGGGCAAGCCGCCGGCGGATGCCGTGGTGCTCTTTGATGGCTCGGAGTCCGCAATTGTGAACTGGGTCTCTGACAAGAATCCCTCCGAAGCCACGAAGTGGGAGGTGAAGGGGGGCGCGCTCCAGTGCGTGCCCGGCTCCGGCTACGTTCGCAGCAAGCTCGAGTTCGGCGACTGCCAACTCCATGTGGAATGGTCCGCTCCCTCCAAGGTGGAAGGCAACAGTCAGGGCCGTGGTAACAGCGGCGTCTTCCTCATGGGCCAGGTGGAGGTGCAGGTGCTGGACAACTATGAAAACCCCACCTACGCCGACGGCTTCGCTGGCTCCGTGTATGGCGTGAATCCCCCCATGGCCAACCCGCTGCGCAAGCCGGGTGAGTGGCAGTCCTATGACATCGTCTTTCGTCGTCCCGTGTACAAGGACGGCCAGCTCGTGGATCCCGGCTACCTCACCGTCTTCGTGAATGGCGTGCTGGTGCAGGACCACACCCCGCTGCAGGGCGGTGGTGGCCACAAGGGACGCACGAAGGATCGTGCATTCCCCGAGAAGGGACCGCTCAAGCTCCAGGATCACGGCAACCCTGTGCGCTATCGCAACATCTGGTACCGCCCGCTGCCGAAGCGCGCCATCGAAGGCGGCGACACCAGCGTGATGAGCGAAGAGGCCACCACTGCGAAGCGTGCTGAGATCGCCAAGGGTATCCGTGAAAAAGCAGCGAAGCTCGAAGGCAAGGAGAAGATGCTCGGCCTCATGGAATCCCTCTGCTATCAGCAGGATGCGGCGGCTTTGGAAGCGAGCACCAAGCTTGCCGGTGAATACGTCGCCAGCATCAAAGCCGTGCCCGCCGACAAGATCGAGTCCAAGAAAGGCGAAGTCATGCAGGTGCACAACGCGCTGCAGTACATGAAGAAGTTCAAGCTTCTGCCGGAAGACTTTGCCGCGACTGCGGACATCGCTGCCATCGTGAAGGAGCGCGAGTGGGATAAGAAGAAGTAAGCCGGTATCCGGTACGACAGTGCGACGGTGAATGCCTCGCACCGCTTTTTTGTGCAGTGGAAAGTAGTCCGCCGAGCTTCGGCGGTCAGTGGCTTGCATGACGTACGCTATGGTATCGGAAAACTAGCCGACTGGTAGTGCGAACGCTTTGCGTCGTGGAGTGCGGTGGCAAGCGCTAAGGCGCGACACCGCTTTGAGCGAAGCTGGTGATCGGACATAAACGAATCACGTTCTAACTTCCCCAGGCTCCGCGGTCCTGGATTTCTTTCACGGTGCACCTTCGTGCATGCGAAAACCCTTCGTTCAAAGCGGTGTCGCGCTTGAAGCTTGCCACCGCACTCCATGACGCAAAGCGCTCTGGCATACGTCAGCAGACATGCCCCACGGCATCAGCCGCAAGGCACTTCCCAACTGACCGCCGAGGCTCGGCGGACTACTTTCCTTTTCTCACACCGCGCCCTCGCACCGGTCACACAGGTCCGCATGCGACTGCGTACCCACGCTCGGCAGGTACTTCCAGCAGCGTGCGCACTTCTGGTGCGGCGAATTCAGCACTTCGGCGAAGAGTTCGGCCTTCGGCTCACGCGTCAGCTTCAGCGTGGAGAGAATGAAGAATTCCTCCATCGTCGCGCTGTCCTGGAACACCGCATTGGCGAAGCCTTCCTCCGGCAGCGTGACATTCACCGTGGCTTCCAGGTTGGCGCCGATGCGCTTTTCCTGGCGGGCCTTCTCGATGGACTGCTGGATGACGGCGCGGACCTTCAAGAGGTCTTCCACGGCGGCGCTGGCTTCTTCACCGGCGAAGTCGGGGTCGGGCTGTGGGAATTCCTCCACGTGCACGCTCTCCGTCTTGCCGAGATACTCCCACGTCTCATCCGCCGTGAAGGCGAGGATGGGCGCGAGCAGCAGGCACAGGCTTTCGGTGATGCGATGCATCGCAGTCTGCGTGGCGCGACGACGCGGGCTGTCCAGGCGATCGCAGTAGAGACGATCCTTCGTGATATCGATGTAGAGCGAACTCAGGTCGACGGTGCAGAACTGGTTCAGCGCATTGAAGACCTTGCGGAATTCAAACGCATCATACGCCTCACGGCATTCCTTCGTCACGCGATGAAGGCGCTCGAGGATCCAGCCATCCAGCAGGGTAAACTGCTCCTTGCTCACGGCATCCTTGTTGGCATCGAAGCCATTCAGGTTGCCGAGGAGCACGCGCAAGGTGTTGCGGATGCTGCGATAGTTCTGTGTGGATTGCTCGAAGAGTTGCTCGGAGAACGGCACCTCATTCTGATAGTCCACGGAAGCCGCCCAAAGGCGCACGAGATCGCCACCGTACTTGTTGTAGTAGTGGGACGCGGTCATGGGCTTTGCGTTCTTGTTCGTGCCCTGATCCGATTTGGAGATCTTCGCACCGCTCGTGTCCACCACAAAGCCGTGGGTGATCACACTCTTGTACGGTGCGGTGCCACGCGCGACCACGCTGACCATGAGTGAGCTCTGGAACCAGCCGCGATGCTGGTCCGTCGCTTCGAGATAGAGGTCCGCAGGCGCGCCGAGTTCAGGGTGGCGATCCAGCACGGCCACGTGGCTGCAACCGGAGTCGATCCACACGTCGAGCGTATCCACACCACGGCTCGTGCCTTCGGGAAGGCCGAGCATCTGTGCCCAGGTCGCGTCGTCCTTTTCGAACCACGCGTTGGTGCCTTCCTTTTCGAAAATGTCAGCCACCTTGCAGGCGAGATCCGCCGTGAGGATGACCGAGCCGTCCTTCGCGTAGAAGGCGGGCAGCGGCACACCCCACGTGCGCTGGCGGCTGATGCACCAGTCGGGACGGGATTCCACGGTGCCAAAGATGCGGTTGCGCGCCCACGCGGGCAGCCACTGCACCTTGTCGATTTCTTCCAGAGCTTTGCCGCGGATCTTGTCGATCTTGATAAAGAACTGTTCCACTGCGCGGAAGATGATCGGAGTCTTCGAGCGCCAGCAGTGCGGGTACTGGTGCACGTAGTTCTCACGCGCCAGCAACGCGCCCTTCTCACCCAGCAGGGTGATGATGGGCTCGTTCGACTGGAACACGTGCTTGCCCACGAGGTCAGGCAGACCCACCTCACTGGTGTAGTGACCCTTGTCATCCACGGGGGAGAAGATCTCCATGCCGTGGGCCTTGCCCGCAAGGTAGTCATCCTGACCGTGGCCGGGTGCGATGTGCACCTGGCCGGTACCGGTGTCTGCGGTGACGAAGTCGGTGTTGATGACCTTCGACGTGCGGTCGAGGAAAGGATGCTGAGCTTGCAGTCCGGCAAAGGCGCTGCCCTTCAGCGTGGCATGTTCCTTCGCAAGCGTGAAGCCGGTCTTCGCGGTGAATTCCCCGAGAAGATCCTTGTACACCACGAGCTTGCGCGTCTCGCCAGCAGCGTTGGCGAAGTCGCCGACGATGTAGCCAAACTCGGCATGAAGCGCGATGCCCAGGTTCGCGGGCAGCGTCCAGGGTGTGGTGGTCCAGATGACCATCGAGGCACCCTTCAACTCTGCAGGCAGGGAAGGGGAGTCCACGAGGTTGAAGGCCACGTAGATGGCAGGGGAGGTCTTGTCCTTGTACTCCACCTCAGCTTCCGCGAGCGCGGTGCCGGCGCCATAGCTCCAGATCACCGGGCGCTTGCTGCGGTAGATGAGGTCCTGCTCCACGAACTTTGCGAAGGTGCGGATGATGTCCGCCTCATACGCCGGGTCGAGCGTGAGGTAGGGCTTCTCCCAAGTGCCGAAGACACCGAGGCGCTTGAAGCTCTCGCGCTGGATGTCGATGTACTTCCGCGCGTACTCCTCGGACTTGCGGCGGATTTCCACCGGGCTCAGGCCGGCGCTTTCCTTCACTACGCGGAATTCGATCGGCAGCCCGTGGCAGTCCCATCCGGGGACGAAAGGCGCGTAATAGCCCAGCATGCTCTTGGACTTCACCACGAGGTCCTTCAGCACCTTGTTCAGGGCCGTGCCCATGTGCACGTCACCATTGGCGAAGGGCGGGCCGTCGTGCAGGACGAACTTCTTGTTCCCCTTCCGGCGCTCCTGAATGCGCTCATAGACGTTGGCGGCTTCCCATTGCGCGAGACGCTGCGGCTCCCTCTCTGTGAGGCTGGCGCGCATGGGGAACTCCGTCACCGGCAGGTGCAGGCTGTCCTTGTAAGGATTCGGGGCTTCCTTCTCCTTGTTCTTTGCTTTCTCAGGCTTCTTGTCGCTCATCAGGGTTTGTCCGGCACGCCGGGGAAAATGGTGGGTCGAGAGCCTAGCGGACTTTGGGGGAAAGGCAAATGCGGGGAGGAGCCACGTAGGGCGGCGGCTCCTTCAGGCAGGGACGAAACGCGCCCCTTGCCCGCCAGCCCATTTTTGGCCATCATGCGCCATCGTGCGCACCCGCAGGTCTGACGGCAATCGCAGGCGGTTTGCTGGGGCTCGTGAGCATACTCCTCGCGTGCTCTCTGTGGGCCTTCTTCCGGCCCGCAAGCACTCAGCCTTCGTTGGAGGAAATCATGAAGGCCTCGGAGGGTCTCGATGCGAGCGGCCGTGCGACGTTGCTGGAGAGGTTGGTGGGGGAGAGCGGCGAAAAAGACAAAAGTCGCTGAACTAGCTGCGCGAAGCTACTTCTAAACAAAGCCGCTACTCCCTTCCTACACCTTCTCCGCTGGCAGCACCTCCACCACTTCTGCGAGTGCGGAGCCGTCCGCGTGGTGCAGGGTATTGCACCGGCCATACAAGGTCTGTCCCTCCCAGCCGCCGAGCAGGGTGGCGAGACGGTGGTCGATCTCGATGCGGAAGTAGCCGCAGGGGCGGCTCGTGTGGCCGATGCGGCGCTGGGTGATGATGCCGCCGAGGGGAATCTTGCCTTCCAGAATCAGCTCACGTGCGTCGTCATCGAAAGCATCCAGGTGAATGCCGATCGCGCCAAACTCCACAGGCACGCCATCGCTCTTGCGTTTCAAGACGGAGGCTCGCACGAGGTAGTTCCCAATGCGGGACTTTGCATGCACATCGAGTGTGATCTCGGTGTGATGGTATTCACGCAAACGGCCGGTCATGTCGCTCTGATGCACCAGCAGATGATGCGCGGGCTCGGGAAGGGCGTCTGCATCCAGGAAGGTCACGCGCGGACTCTCGCTTCCCAAACCGTAGAAGAAGCGGAGCGGCGCCAGGATATCCGTCGTGGCTGACGAAGCCGTGGAGGCGGAGGCTGCAGGCTGGTCCAGTACGGCAGGGGTCATGGGGGCTTCCGGGTGGAGGTTTGGGGATTCCGGCTGGGACATCAGGTCGGGCGCTATTCCTTCAGACGAACTCAAGGGGCATCATCTTGCATCCCATCATTTCATATCATGATGGGATGCGATACATCATCAGGTGTAGCGGGCGTGGCGGTGGTGCGGCATGAAGAACTCGTGCAGCAGGCGATCCACCTGAAGCAAGCCGTCTCGTGTGAGGGTGATCTGGTCATCGCCGATGACGGCAAAACCTTCCTGCACCATCCAGTTCAGTTGCGGGGCGAACCGGGTCAGTACGTCCTCGCCGAACTTGGCCTTGTAATAGCTTGGGCGGGAGTGGCCGAGCTTCAGCTTGAGGATGAACTCGCGGATGAAGCGCTCCTCGGGGCTCGTCGCATACGCGCGGAAGATGGCGCTGCCACCTTTTTCAATCGTGTCAATGTACGGCAGGATGTCCGCCTGGTTCTGCAGGTGGATGCCGCCCAGGTGGCCGAAGGAAGCCACGCCCAGTGGAAGGAGATCCGCACCCTCCCAGAGCGCGTCGCGGTAGACGAATTTGATCTTGTCTGGATTCTTCACCACGGTGTAGGCGCTGGTGACGGTGTAGCCCGCTTTTACGAACTCATCAAAGGCGTAGGAGACCCAGGCGCGCTTCGTTTCCCAGTCTGCCACCGGGGCGGTGACTTTGCCCTCTTCCTTCATCTGCTTGTAGATGCCGGTGTTGTAGGGCACCTCCATTTGATAAATGGTCACACAGTCGGGCTGCATTTCCACCGCCTTGGCCACGGCCTTCTGCCACAGCTCGGTGGTGTCATTCATCATCCCTGCAATGAGGTCGATGTTGATGTGCTCAAAGCCCAGGCTGCGGGCGAAGCGGTAGGCGCGGTCGATTTCACCGCTGCGGTGCGCGCGACCGTTGGATTCCAGGATGTGATCCTCGAAGTGCTCCACCCCCAAGCTGAGGCGGGTGACGCCAATCTCGCGGATGGCCTCCAGCTTCTTCTCATTCAGCGTGCCGGGCTCCGCTTCAAAGGCAACCTCCTGACACTCATCCCAAGGCATGAGATCCTTCATGCGGGAGGTCAGTTCCTGAAGCTGGGGGACGGAGAGGTAGGACGGGGTACCGCCACCGAAGTAGACGAAGTGCGGCTTGCGCCCCTGCAGGTAGGGACGTGCGGCGTACCGGGTGAACTCCTCCATGCCCGCGTGGATGTAGCGGCGGATTTCGGAAGCGTTCTTGTCCGTGTACACACGGAAATAGCAGAAGTGGCAGCGCTTCCGGCAGAAGGGGATGTGGAAGTACAGCCCGAGGGGGATGTCTTTCGGAGCAGGAGAGTCCAGCACCTTTTCCACGGCGAAGGCCTGCTCCTTCTGCCAGAAGGAGAAGGGAGGATAATTCGCCACAAAGTAGTTCCCCGCTTCGGTGGCGTGGTGGGACTTCTTGTCGGAAAGGTGGGTCAGGGGGATTTCGTCGACAGCGGACATGCTAGGGAAAAGCCAGGTGGGTGGGGTGGAGCAGGCGAGGTGAGCGGATCTAAAATAAAACGGGGCGTGGCGGGGGTGAGTTGCGCGTCAGGTTATTTCGATTCAGCAGCTTTTCCATTCTTGAAGCAGTAGATGTTCCCGTCATCCGCGCCAATGAGCACAAAGTCACCGGCTACCGCCGGGGCGGTTTTGACAGGAGCACCTACCTCATACCGCCAGGTCTCCTCTCCCGTGGACAGATTTGCTGCGTAAAAAAATCCGTCGTTGCTGCCAAAAAGGACTGTTGCCCCGGCGCAGATGAGGGGGGAGCTGTCCACATCGCCTCGCGTGCGGAAGACCCACTTCTCCTCGCCTTTCTGTCGCTCCAGGCCGCGCACGCGTTTGTCGCGGCCAGCGGCCACCACCCAGCCATCGGCCAGACCTGCGGCAGCGTAGTAGGGGAAGTCGCGGTCGCCATATTCCCAGAGCTTGGCCCCATCGGAGAGGGCATAGGCCACGACCTTGTTCCCGTAGTGGGTGATGTAGGCCACACCTTTGTCCACGGCGATGTTGTTTCCGATGTAGGCGCCGATTTCGATCTTCTTGATCTCGGTACCCTTCTCCATGTCCAGGATGTACAGCGTGCCATCGCACCCGCCGAAAGCGGTTTGGCCGTCGAAGATGGCGGCAGCGCCGTTCACGTAGTTGGCGGTCTCGTATTCCCAGAGCTTCTTCCCATCGGCTGCATCCAGGCAGTAGAGCTTGTTGTCGTAGCTGCCGATGAGGACACGCGGCCTGCCATCCTTGCCGGTCCAGATGTTCGTGCCGGCGTGGACTTCTCCGTCCGTTTCGAACTTCCACACCTCCTTGCCGTCGGTTTTGTTCCAGGCATACACGAAGCCATCCACACACCCGGCGATGACCAGACCTCCAGCGAATGCGGCGTTGCCTTCAAAGGCGCCCTTCTTCTCCGCCTTCCACACTTCCTTGCCAGTCGCGAGATCAAGGCAGTAGAATCTCCCGCTCTGACTGCCCACATACACCTTGCCGTCCTGCACGACGGATTCAGCGATGATGCCTTCGCGCTTCGCCTTGTCTCCCGCGGCGAAGGTCCATGCGAGCTCCAAAGGAAAGTTCAACTTTGCGGGGGAGCTGCCCGTCATGGAGGCATTGCCACGCGCCACCGGCCAGTCTTGGGCCGTGGCGGGCAGCATGGCGCCTGCAGCTACCGCTGCCGCCAGCACCTTCAGCGCCAGTCTGCGCACAAAAAGTACGGCAAGAGTGGGGTTGTGAATCGAAACAGAGAATGTCATGATGGTGTCCAATACAGAATAGGAAACGACAGACAACGCCGGATCGCCGCTCAAACTTCCGCTTCACTTACAATCGCTTCCGGTCCATCCTTACCCTCGTCTCTGACGAATCTTTTCCGCCATGTCTGAGAATCCCCAGCAGCCGCAGGAACCGGGAGTTCCCATCCCACGTGAGTTCCATTCCGAATATGAGGAGCGCCCGTTCCAGACTTGCTCACGGTGTGGCGAGGCGCTGAGCACCTTTGCCAGCTACCAGATCAACAAGGCGTTTCGCAAGGGCGAGTGCGTCTTTGAGTATTGCTTCTGCGAGCCCTGCCGGGACTCGCTGCTGGAGGAGTTCTCCGAGGAGTCGAAGGCGAACCTCATGAAGCATCAGAATGAGCACATGCGGCAGGATGCGACCAGCACCTCCGCCTGCGCCTTCTGCGGGGTGAAGCGCGATGTGGTGCCTGAGCAGGATTTTGTGATCACCATGCTGGGCGCCGGCCTCCGCATGCTGGACTCGCTCATGATCTGCGAGACCTGCCAGCTCGAGATGCACGAACTGCTCAGCCAGAAGACGCGCGATGTGCGCCGGAAGTTTTTCGAAGATCTGCCGGGTGTGCCACCGGACTGGGAAGTGTGGACCCCGGAGGAGATGGAGCAGCACAAGCACATCAAGACCACCAAGACACCCACGGGTCCCGTGGTGAAACCCACTTTCACTGCGAAGTCCGATGGGCGCCATCGCTCTGAAGATGGGTGTATGGAGTTGATTTGGGCGGAGTGAGGTGCCTGGTGAGTCTCCTTCAACGTGCTTTTTCCCATGGTGGACGGCGCCATTGAGTGATGTCTGACGTCCGGCTCATTTTTGTCGACCGTGGCAGGGAGACGTGTGAGGCCTTCCGCTGGGAGTTTCGCGTCCATCCGGAGGTCGAGATTGTTTGCGGAAAGTTCGAGGAACTGTCCACCTTTGACTGTGTCGTCACGGCGGGGAATTCCTTTGGCCTGATGGATGCTGGAATGGATCTCGCGGTCGTGAAATTCTTTGGCCGTCACGTCATGGAGCGCATTCAGAAGGTAATTCTGGAGGACCATCTCGGCGAGCAACCGGTAGGTACTTGTGTGCTGGTTCCCACGGATGATGTGAAGCATCCCTTCGTCGCGCACGCGCCCACCATGCGCACGCCCATGAACATTCAAGGCACGGATCACGTGTATCTTGCCCTGTGGGCCGCGCTCACCGCGGTGCACCGGCACAACAGGGGTGAGGGGCGAAAGATCTACTCCGTGGCATGCCCGGGCCTTGGCACCGGCACTGGCGGCATGAACGCACTGGAGGCTGCGCTGCAAA
The DNA here is from genome assembly GCF_003315205.1 of Roseimicrobium gellanilyticum. NCBI lineage: Bacteria > Pseudomonadati > Verrucomicrobiota > Verrucomicrobiia > Verrucomicrobiales > Verrucomicrobiaceae > Roseimicrobium > Roseimicrobium gellanilyticum. Next base: position 575,817 of record NZ_QNRR01000004.1, read on the forward strand.
TGCGCCTCGCGTACGAATACTTCCGCAAGCCAGCGCAGTTCATCAATCCCTCCATGGCCCAAGAACGGCAAGAGAGGGTGTATTATGGGGGAAGGTGGGGATTTGGGAATCCGAGGACTCCACAGGCGTGAAGACTGGGCACCGTTGTTGCCCCCTCAATACTCCGCCCTGAATCCTGCTCTTGTCAGATACCAGTGCACAAACTGCGGCCCGTAGAAGAGCCAGATCATCGCGCCGCCTGCGAGGTAGGGACCAAAGGGAATCTTCGCGCTCCATTCGGTGTGGCCGATGATGCGGGTGAATATGGCGAACACACTGCCCAGCATGGACGCTGCCACGATGGTAAAGAGCACGGCCTGCCATCCAAGGAAACTGCCAATCATCGCGATGAGCAGCACATCGCCAAAGCCCATCGCCTCGCGCGGAATCACGATCTCCGTGGTGCGGCCTTCGATCTTTTTCACCTCTTCCAGCTTGTAGATCACCTTTTCACCCTCATCCGGAATGATGTGGATGGTCTCCATATGCACTTCCGCCTTGCCCTTTCCAAACGAGCGGTCGTTCACGGTGACGGTGTCTGTCGTGATGATGAGACGATCTGAACGGCGGGCGAAGATGTCGTTGTAGGAGAGTTTCTCATCACCGACCGTGAAGACGGGCGCCTCGTTTTCATCCGGCTGGGCGATGTTCCAGTTTTGGATGGAGTCGAACTTCATCTTCCGCCGGCCGAAAGCCAGTTTCCCCAACTCCACCACGACCCAGAGCAAGCCCAGTCCAAGGCAGGCGCTGGAGAAGGAGATCAAGATCGCCTTGCCCCTCCCCGGCACCTCTCCTTCGAATCCCTCACCGAACATCATGACCGGCACAATGGCGGGTACCAGGAAGCTGGACAGCAGCCCTACCACGAGTCCACCAAGGGTGATGCTGTGTGGCAGAATGTAGTGGTCGATATCGATGAATGTCCCGGACACCAGTAGCGCGGTGAAAATGCAGAAGACCAGCACCACGGGACCCCAGACGGGCAGGAAGCTCCACATGGAGGGGTAGCTCCAGTACACAATCGCCTCGGCCATCACATGGCGGAACACTGCGTAGAAGAGCAAGCCCGTCAGCAACTCCACAAAGAAGTATCGGAACGAAATCCGAGCGCCACACTCCGCACATTTCCCACGCTGCGCCAGCCAGGTGATGAGCGGGAGATTCCGGTACCAGGGAATCTGCTTCTTGCATGAGAAGCAGAAGGAGCGTTTGGGATTGTTCACGGAAATCCCCAGCGGCACCCGGTAGATGACCACATTCAGGAAGGAGCCGATGCCGGCGCCGAGGTAAAAAACGATGAAATGGAGGAGCAGCTCGGCGAGTTCAGGGCGGATCATGCGTCGTGTGGGAGGCAAAAACTATAGCATGCGGACGGGCGGCGGGAACGGTCGAAATTGACTTGGCGAGAAGAGATTCTGCCGACAGGGAGCAGGTGGTAATTGGATAGCCTGAGGCGGCGAAGGGCTTGGATACCGCGAAAGGACGGCGTGCGTGGGCGAGGGGGAAGAGACGGGGCCCATTTTTTCCCGGTTTTTGCGGCCTTGTCCGTTTTTGGGGCTCATTCACCGGGTGGCTGGCTGCAATTCCGGATATTTGATAGGTGATACACCCTAAATTTATGGCCAATACTTATAGAAAACATCGAAATATACGTAGAATGCTGACTCCACTCGCTCCCTCCCATGTTGCTGACCTGCCTCCCCAAATCGTTCTTTTCCGGTGATTACCGCGTTTTGGGAACCTCCGTTGGGGATGCGGAAGTTCAGTTTGGGGCATGTGCCCAGCCCAGCAGGATTTGCTTGGGCCAGGACGCTTTGGCGGCGCGCATGCATGGGTGGCTCATGGGGCGGTGGACCTTGGAAAAGGAAGGGGGCGGCGTCTGCGTGGAAGCGCGCCAGCCCCGATTGTTGAGGCGGACGTTTGAGCTGCATGGGGAGGGGGGAGACTTCACCCTCTGCGGTCTGTCGGCCTTTCGTTGCCGCTACGATCTCTTTTCCGGTGACGAGAGGGTAGGCTCCATCTGGCCCGCCCACGCATTCACCAAGCGCGCGTACATCGACTGCGATACTGCAGTGCCTGAGTACACGCAGTTGTTTGCCTTCTGGATTGCCGCCCTCACGTGGCGGAGCGCCGGCGCAGCGGTCGCTACGTGAACCGGGTGCACTCGCGTATGCCAGGCCGTGGGAACCGCTGGGTCCCGGCCTCATCCTTTCGGAGACCCGGTCGTGGGAGGTGCCGGAGGCGGTGTGGGGACTTGGGGCCGTGTCTGGCCACCAGGTGGGGGCGATGCCGCTTCCGGCGGAGTCGCCTTTGGAGTGTCGGGTGGATTCGAGCCTTTCTCAGGGGGCCGCGCATGATCACCCACGGATGAGCCCTCGTGGGCGCCCGGGAGTGGGGGATTCCACTTCTTGGGATCGTCGCATCCGGCGAGCAGCGCCGTCATGAGAAATGCAACGATGGCAGCAGTAGATTTCATGGCTGCAGCAGGTTCATGAATGGACTCGCTGCCCATCGCCTCTTTGCGTGTTGCCAGCATTTGCATCCCAGGACTTTTGTGTGATGGGACTGCCATGCTTTTGCGCATCGCTCTTCTCCTCGCGAGCAGTGTAGCCCTTGTGGCCTGTCATACCGGAATGACGTACACAAAAGAGGACCTTGAGATGGCGCGCCGTTTTGGTAACAGCATCAAGATAGAGTCGCAGGAGGACAAGTATTGGGGGGACCGCTCTCGTGGCAAGCCGGACCGGGAGGAGGGCAAGACACGCTATGTTCCCATCGAATCCTCAGAGCCGTCTGTTGTTGTCATGGGGAAGGGAACGGGCGATACAAAGGCATACAGTGGCGGCGGTTCCACTCGCAAGGGCGTCGGAAACGTGTACTACCACAGTGATGGCTCCTCCACGAGGAAAGGCGTTGGCGACATGTGGTATCACAGTGACGGAAGCAGTACCCGCAAGGGAGTTGGTGATGTCTGGTACCACTCACCTTGACCGGACGACTCCATGTCTGTCCCCCTGAGGGCAGAGGGCTGCATTCTGCCTAAAGATCACTTCTTCAAGATTCTTCTACCGGGAAGGGGGCTCTTGAGCGATAAACACATGTGGGTTCAGCCCCCTTCCTCTTTGGAGGAGTTCCACACATGCGCGCGACTCCTCTTCAGGATCCAGAGAATCTCAAAAAATTGGTCGAGGTGCTCAAAAGGCAGCTGGAGAAGCACCGGTCGTCGCAGGATAGATCCCTCGCCTGGGTGCTGGAGGAGGCGAAGATTCTGGACAACCTGATCATGGTCCAGATGCAGCTTGAGAAGATCCTGAAGGAGCGGCCATCGACGTGATCGCCGGAAGTCGGGTGGGGCCTTCTGCCTGAGAACCGGCCGGGTTCGTCTGATGGAGCCGAAGGCGGGAATCGAACCCGCGACCCGCGCATTACGAATGCGCTGCTCTACCTCTGAGCTACTTCGGCATGGCCACCTGTGCCACAATGCCTTGGGCTGGGGCGGGAACCATATAGGGGGTGCCGGCCATTTGTCATCCAGTTTCTTGCAGGGGGAAGCAAAAAGGACCCACCTCTCGCAAGATTCGACTGGCACCCGCCCTGCTTTGCGGTTGAGTGCGCGCCGCATGCCCCCCTTCCTTCAGACGCTGGCCGCCTACTGGCGCCGCTTTCCTTTCCGTCACGTCCTGCTCATGACCATTTTCCTGTCCTTCTGGGGAAAGGAAAAGTGGGGTGAGCAATACCCCTTCACGGACTTCCCCATGTACTCCCACCTGGATGCGGAGTCCGATGTGCTCTACGTGACCAATCAGAAGGACGAGGTGCTGCCCTTCCACACGCTCTTCGGCACGAAGACCAGCACACAGAAGAAGACCTTCATCAACGAACTGTCGAAGATCACCAACGCGGACAACAAGCGCGACTCCCGTGATGCGAAGCCCGAGGAACGCCAGGCCGCGGGTGAGAAGATGGCCTCCAAGCTCATGCCCAAACTCAAGGAAGAAAGACTCCCTGCCGGCACGGAGAGCCTGCGCTTCTACTACAAGGTCTTCCGCGCCGAAGGCGACAAGATTGTGGAAAGTACGCCGCAGTTGGTCGCGGAGAAGAAGGTGGCGGGGGCGTGAGTCTCTTGTCCTTAGTCATTGGTCACTAGTCGTTAGTCATTGGTAACAGAACACGCACCGGCTCCTCCTCCTCTTAGGATCCAATGACAAATGACCAATGACAAATGACCAATGACAAGTGACCAATGACAAGTGACCAATGACCACCGCAGCCCACTGATTACTGCTTACTGAATACAGTTTACTGATAATGTCCTCCCTGTCCCGCACTCTTACTCCTCCCTCAGATTTGCACCTCCAACGCCACGCCTCGGGTTCGGATCGCTTCCAGTTTGGTCCGCTGGAGATGACGCTCATGCGTCTTTTCTTCGCGGTGCTCGTCTTCTTCGCCATCAAGTGGGAGACGGGAAACCTGCATCCCGTGAAGACGGATGACGAAGATGCCGTAGGTCTGGCCCGGATCTTCTCCCTGGATTTCCTCATTCACCTGAAGCCGCTGGTGCTCTGGCAGATCATCACCATCCTGGGGCTGATTGCCTATGTCGCCAGCATGCTGCCGGTAGTCGGACTGCTCCCGGCTCTCTTCTTCACGCTTTGCATCGGGGCGCTGAATGCCTCGCAGGGCGCGCACAATCACAGCACGCAACTCGTGGCGATGATCCTCCTCGGCCAGTTCCTGGTGTATGCGGTGCCGCTGACCATGGAGAAGCGGGGGCCCAAGCTCACCTGGCTCATGCCGGAGGATGCCGTGCATCGCCGCGCCCTTTATGTTTCTCTCGTCATCTTCGCAGCAGCCTATGTGGTGTGCGGATGGGTGAAGCTGGATAACTCCGACTGGAAATGGTTCGGCAATGTGGTGCCGGGTCTCGCGCTCGAGCTGCAGAAGACAAACTGGTCTGCCTATTACGACACCCTCGAGCCGGTGCCCGCCGCTCTCACCTCGGTAGTGGGCCTGATGAATGACCATCCCACGTTGGCGCGACTTTTCTTCGGCGCTGGGTTGCTCATTGAGCTTTTTGCCTTCCTCATCCTGCTCGGTCGCCGCTGGGCATTCGGCTATGGTCTGCTCATCATCCTGATGCATCTCAGCATCAGCCGCCTCATGCAGCTCGATTTCTGGTATCACATCGTCGCCGCGCTGATCTTCCTGGTGAATGTGCCGGGAGTGAAAGCGACGTTCACGAAGGCGAAAGCGCGGTAGGGTGGGGTGCACCCCCGTCCCTCACTTCGCCTTCCACAGACCCACGGGTGCAGGCTGCTTCACCGGGTCATTCTCGGAGTGATACATGTCGATGTAGATGACGAATTTTTTTCCGGTCGATGTCTCCACATTGTATCCGTCGATGATGTGACCATCCGGTCCTGCGCCGAAGTTGCCGATGCGGTTGTAGCTCACGGGCTTGCCATCGTCGTCGCGCAGTGTGTCCAGGTAGGCGCGCTCGGCCTTGGGACCTTTGGTTGGGTCTTTGTCTCCCACCTTCACGGGTTTCTCCTTTGTGTGGCCGTAGTCGGCATCCGTGGCCGTTTGGGTGGGATCCACGCCTGCGGGAACCTTGGTATCGGCGAACACCGGCAATGAGAGACAGAGGGACAGGAGCAGAACGACTCGAAACAGGTTGGACGCATTCATGGGATGATGATGTGATGAAATGCTGGCATCCAAGCATAGGGCCTTGAGCCGATTTCTTGGAAGTGAAACCTTTCCTGTTGTTGGAAAAAAATGGATGCGCCACTCTGTGGGGAACCAGGAAACCCTTGCTTGAACGGGCAGAGCGCACCGCTACAATGTTGTCACCTTTCCACCTGCACCCCCTGTCATCATGAGCATTCAAAATCCCTGGACCACGCTGGAAACGCGTGTGGCATATGACAATCCATGGATTCGCGTGCGCGAGGACCAGGTGATCAATCCCTCAGGCGGGCGCGGCATCTATGGCGTGGTGGAGTACAAGAATCGTGCCGTGGGTGTCATTCCCGTGGACGAGGAAGGCTATACCTGGCTCGTGGGACAGTATCGCTACACCCACCACACCTACGAGTGGGAGATTCCCGAAGGTGGATGTCCGGAAGGAGAGGAGCTCATCGATTGCGCCCGGCGCGAGCTGCTGGAGGAGACTGGCATCATCGCAGAGAGTTTTGAGATGATTCTCGATGGCGTGCAGCTCTCCAACTCCGTGACCGATGAAGTGGCCTACATCTTCACCGCGCGCGGCCTGTCGTTCACCGATGCGCAGCCCGAACCCACGGAGAAGATTCAGGTGAAACGCATGCCACTGGAGGAAGCCATTGAGCTTGCGCGGAATGGTACGATTCGGGATGGGATGTCGGTGATGGGGCTGTTGTGGCTGGGGAGTCAGCCGTGAGGGTAGGGAGGTGAGTGGAGCATGAATTCTGCATACCAGCGGGGGCTGGAACTGTCCGCGGAGAAGAAAGACGCGGCCGCCTTGATTGCCTTCGAATCGGCATTGGCAGATGAGCCTGCAAACCATAAGGCCGCATGTGGAGTTGGCTTGATGCTTCAGAGGCTGGGGGAACACGAGGAGGCGGTTGAAGCGTTCTCTCGAGTCCTTCGAATACAACCCAGGATTTCGGAAGCACACTATTCCCGAGCACTATGTTTAAGTGCGCTTGGCCGACATGAAGAAGCGCTTGCCGACCTTGATATCGCTGTCGAACTGGATGCCGGATACACGGATGCCCTCTACGCCAGAGGAACGTGCTTAAAGCATTTTGGACGAGATGATGAAGCCTTGCAGGCTTTTAGTTCCGTGCTCGCCAAAAACTCTGACTATCTTCCTGCCTACCATGGAAGGGCGACGGTCCTCTACAGGAATGGTAACTATGAGAGTGCCATACGTGATTTCTCAGAATGCATCAAAGCAGGGTTCGATACCTACGATGCGCGCCTGCTAAGGGGGCTTGCTTACTACCGCATTGGAATGCTGGAGGAGGCTAGGGAAGACCTGTCTGCGGCAATTGCCAAGGAGCCAGAAAATGGGAGCACCTATATCAGACGCTGGCAGGTTCTAAAGGACATGGGCAAGGATGAACTTGCCGAGAATGATCTGAAACGTGGAACCGAACTCATGAGAGTTGAGGGGGTGCGGCCTGAGTCGTAGAACATTATTTGAGGCTTAAAACTAAGCGTCATCGATCTCCTCCACAGGTTCAATCCTTCACCACCTGTTCCTGCTTTATCACCAGGGTGAAAATCTTCTCTGTCTTGAGGTCCATCACGGTGAGCTCGGAGGCATCACGCGCTCCGGCCTTGCTATCGGGAACGGTCTTCTTCTCGAACTTGATGGCACGGAAGCGCCGCAAGTCGCCAAAGGTGCGTGCGGCTTCATCATCGCCGGAAGCCGTGACAAAAAAGTTCTTCCGTCTAGGTTCATCCGGAGTGGAAACCTGATAGGGCTCGGAGGACGAGCGAAGAATGATGCGATAACCGGCAACGGGAGCTGGAGTGGCGGGTTGCTGGCTCCGCACGAGGGACATGGAAGCCAGTACGAAAAGCAGGGAGGACACTGCGAGGGAGCGAAGGGCATTCGACTGCATGGTGAGAGGATGCATGCAAACGGGCTGATTCGTCAATCTTGGAGGAGTGAGGACTGGTGCCCTGTCACCCCTTCAACCGCGCCGCCACCGAAGTGGCAAAGTACTCAAAGCCAAGGGTTTGCGCGATGGCCATGGAGGGTTTGTTGGCCTCCAAGGTGCGGTACTGGGGCAGAAGCTTTTTCCACAGGGCGTGCTTTGCCAGGAAGGCCACGGCGCTGTGACCGTAGCCATTCCCGCGGTGCTCCGGATGCGTGATGACGGAGATGTGCGCTACGGTGCCATCCCAGATCTCATAGCCCGCGAGCGCGGCCAATGTCGACCCGGCGAAGAGTCCGCAGATGACGGCGGCGTCGCTGGCGCTGCTGCCACCATGTTCCCATTCCGTGGCGTCGCAGGCCTGTTGGAACGCGTCGATGTGATGCGCATCCTTGGCGCCCAGCAGTTGCACCGGGTGATGGGGAGGACTGATGACGACTTCCGCATACCCAATGAAGGCTGGGCCGATGACGCCCTCGACTTTCTCCGGCGGGAGCTGAGCGGCCTTCACCGTGGGAGGGGAATCGATGGCCAGCAAAGCGGGTTCCAGCTCGGAGCGGAGGGCGGCGGGCACGGAGACCACGGCGCCCTGCAGGCCATCCATGGCCATCACACCATGATAGTCCATGAGTTCGCCGCCATGGGAGAGCAGGCGTGCCGGGCTGGACCAGAGGGGGCCGTCCGCTTCATCCCAGCCGAAGTGGCGGGACCAGCAGCGTGAAATGATGCCGTTGGAGGTCGCGGAAAACATCGGGCGCAAGCATAGAAAAAGTTCGGAACTTTGCGAGCACGATTGCAATGCGAGACGCAATCTGTTAGTCTGCTGACAATCAAGCCCCCTAAAGAACCCCATGCTGAGTGCCACCAAGGCCAAGCCGGTGTATCCAGGGGATGATCGGGCGCTCCTGGCGTTTGATCTTCCCTCAGGGGAAATCTACCGTCGGCTCGGACCACCGCATCGCCGCACGGAAGATGGAGAAGACGAGCCCGGACCCTGTGAATACTGGGCCTACCGCTATCGCTGCGGGCTTACGGTGTTGATTGTCCGCCATCTGGATGCGCCCGGTGACTATGCGGGCACGGTGTACGCGGACGCGCCTGAGATAGAACATATCCTGAACCACCTGCCTCTCGCGGATTGCATCACGTGGCGCCTGGACAGGGAGGTGACGAACTTTTTTGAAGAGTGGTATGGCTCCCCGCGAAAGTTCAGCGTGATCCGCCAGGATGACCACGGCACGGAGTATGAAGTCTCCGCACATCCCACACGCCGTGCAGCAGATTGCATTCGCAAAAACCTGGAGTCCTTTGCGCACAAGCAGACATACTGGACGCGGGAGAATGGGTGAGGGGATGGGGTAGGTACGGCCTCAGTCGATGTGACGCATCGGATGCTGTCGAAGCGATTTTGGCTTGCTACGTCCTTCAGGGCAAACGTCCCTTTTTGAGGAGGGGCGTTTCCGTTCAGGGAGGATGGTATGCTGTCGCTTAGAGACGAATAGCTGCATCCAACCTTTGGAGGTGAGGGGGCCTCACGCCCCCTTCCGCTTCACGCACACGTAGGTATCTTTGGATTCGGTCTTGTCCAGCGTCTCCAGCACTTCCCATTTATCCTTGTCGGCGGATTGTTCGTATTCCTTCCGGCTCAGGACGAGCAGGTCCACTTTGCCCTGGGCGAGGTCGCGTGTGGCTTTGGGGAACTGAGTGAACTCAGGGATGCGGAGGTAGAGCAGGACGGCTTCGTGCCCATCTGGCGTGGCGGCGATGCGTAGATTTCCCGGTGCTGCATGGGCACGCACACGCTCGCCGAAGCGTGCCGTGGCATCCGTGGGCAGGCGGAATTGATTGTACATGTTTGCCGCGGTGTACCCGAGCGATGCCACCGCCGCCAGCCAGATGGTGGCCGTGAACCACTTCGCAGCGCTCCACTTTCCCCAATGGGCGCCACGCTCGATCCACATCGCGCAGATGGAACCCATGGCCAGTGACAGGGGAGGGATGATGGGGAAGATGCGGTCCGTGCGCTTGGAGGGAATCACGGACATGAAGAGCAGCGCAGCCAGAGCCCAGCACAGGAGCCACAGCGTACCGGCATTCGCTCGCAGCCAGATGCGGGTTTGTTTCTTCGCCAGCAGCACGAGCAGGAGCAGGCTCCATGGCGCAAGGCGCACCGTGAGGTGGAGGATGTAATAATACACCGGCTGGGAGCGGTGCACCGCCTTCTCACCGGAGGTGAAGCGGCCCATGAATTCCTTTGTCACCACCTGCTCGTAGAAGTCCTTGTTGTGGATGTTTGCCCACACCCAGGCAAGGAAGATGACGAGCGGAATGACCCAGGGCCACCAGCCACACCACACATACTTGCGGCTTTCCTTGTTGAGGAAGAGAAAGGCAACGATACCCGGCAACAGGAAGGCGTACAGCACAGGACCCTTCGTAAGCACGCCGGCCAGCACGGAGGCAAAGATGGCCCAGCGCTCCCCGGTGGTCCACTCGGTGCGGGCGAGTATCTTTCTCCAGATGATCCAGCCGGGGATGAAAATGGCCAGCGTGAGCATCATGTCCGTGCGCACCAGGGTGGCCACGCGGGGCGTGAGAAGATTCAACGCAAACACGGCCGCCACCAGGATGCCCACGGGCACGGCGAAGCGTTTGTCACCCTCGCGCTTCAGGAGGAACAGCAGGACCAGCGCGGACACGAGGGAGGGGATGCGCCACGAGATCTCCCACCAGTGGGTGAGGTAGTACAGGCCCGCGGAGATCCAGCCCATGAGCGGTGGCTTGGTGGCGATGAACTGGCGGGGCGTGTGCTGCAGGAACCAGTTCCCGCGCTCGACCATTTCAAAGGAGACGTAGGCCTGCTTGGATTGATCGTAGTCGTCGAGGTGCCATGGAAGATTCCGCACGCCCATGTTCAGAATGGCGAGTGCGAGGATGAGGATGCTCAGTCCAGTGCTCAGCAGGCGCGTATGGCCAGCATCGCTGGTGGCCTGTGTATTCAGGCTGGGTTTGTTATCCTCTGAACTGACACTGGTATCCATCGTGGCGGTGATATCATTCCCGCGGCGGCGGGGCCATCACATGCCAGCGTGATGGGGCTTGTCAATGGATGCTGCGGATAGCCCACCCTGATCGTCACTTGAGGCCGTTGGCCAACGTCACGCTGCTGAGGATTTGCTTAAACAGTTCGCGATGGGATTCGAAGGTCTTCTCCACGGCCGCAGGGTCGGGGGAGGCCACCATGCAGTGAATCATGACGAGGACGTCACCCTGCACGAAGATCAGGAAGAAACTTCGGGCATGAGCCGCTGCGTCAGCCTGCTTCCGGGAATCTGTGCACTCCACCAGAGCGGCCGGCACATCGCCCACCTTCACCGACTGGAAGTTCACGATGCTTGTGCTCGGCGGGAAGAGCGGAGACACGCCTGTGCCATCCGCCACCAGCTTCGCTGCTTCTTCCGGGGTGATGGGCCGTTTGGAGGGCTTGGCACCAACCATCACCGTGGCCGTGGAAGTGGGATTGACGAACATCTGCACGCCGGTTCGTGACTTGCTCTCTTCAGCGTTCCAATCTTCCGGATAGCTGATGGTGAGTGCTACTCCGCTGGACTTGGGATGTCCTGCTGTGGAGAAGGTTTTGGCGGGTTTGCCGGCCAGGGTGGCTGTGTCCGCAGCTTCCGCTCGTGTGGTTTCGCCCATGGAGGCAAGGGCAAAGGCGAAAGCGCAAGCAGCGATGACTGGAACAGGTTTCCCTGAGAGGATTTTCATGGTGTGAGCCTAGGCAAAAGCATGGACGAGTCCATCAAATTGCTGGTGTCCGGTAGAGCGTTTGGGGCGAGCTGTGGCCGCTTTTACGCCGGAGGCGTTGTACACTGTCCAGCCCAAGGTAAGCTTCGCCGCGGAGCGGCAAGCGCCACCTTGGGGGTGCGACATCAAGATGTTGAGCGCTGACAGCGTTCCACAGAAGCGTTGCTGGGGATATGTGCTCATACCAGCGGCGGCCATGTTTTTGTAGAACTCTTTCAGAGTTCCGATGGGTTCTCTATCTCACCCAAGGTGGCGCCTGCTTCGCAGGCTTACCTTGGGCTGGACAGTGTACAACGCCTTCGGCGTACTTCTGAATGGGCTGTCGGTAGCAATTGAAATGCCCCCGCCAAAACAAATCGAGCAGTGGCCTTGCGACCACTGCTCAACAGTTCGACTAACAATCGTGAAAGCGACCGACTACTTTAGCGCGCGATGCACGTGCTCCAATGCGAGCAGGGTGTAGGCGGTGACGAGGACGGGGTCGTTTTCCATCCAGCGGCCGGTGGCGTTGAGCCATGAGCCGTCGGGCTTTTGCACGTTCAGGAGGTGACGGGCGAGCTCGGTGCGCCAGTCAACGGCCTTGCCCTCCTTGGTCTTCAGCTCGGTTTGTCCGGCCACGGCGAGAGCCTTGGCCATGGTGTGGTAGTAGTAGTAGAGACCTTCCTGGCCCATGCCGGGGTTCTCTTCGAGCGTGTAGTTTTCACCCAGCCACTGCAGCGCGGCCTTCACACGGGGATCGTCCGGGGTGAGGCCAGCGTAGATGAAGCTGAGCATTCCTGCATAACTGATGCTGCCGTATGAGCGCATCGCGGTGCGGCCGTCGGGTAGTTTCACCTCTTCGGAGGACTTGCTAATGCCGGGCTCATAGATGAAGCCGCCCTTGTTCTTGGGGTCATCACTGGCCCACTTCTGATCATTGCTGGCGGGGAGGTTCTGGCAGCGTTCCACGAACTTGATGGCAGCGCCCCAGTTCAGCTCGTTCTTCTTGTCCTCGGGTGTGGCCTTGTCTTCGAAGAGCTTCTTCGAATAGTACAATGCCTCGATCGCGAAATGCGTGTTGGAAAGGTCCGCGCGCGGGGGCTTGTCCGCGCTGGGCTTGCCGTAGCCGATGCCGCCGTCGAACTCGTTGTCTGCCTCTCCCTTTTTGTCGAAGTCATTCTGCTGACCCACGACGAAGCGGCGTGCGTCGAGGATGGTCTTCTCATACTCCGGCTTCGGATTCACCGTGAGTGCGGTGAGGGCGATGGAGGTGTTGTAGTTGGCGCGGCCCTTGCTGTAGATGCCGCCATCCGGCTTCACCTTGCTGAGGAGAAACTGGTAGCCCTTGTCCACCTCGGGCAGCACTGCATCTGTGGGGCGGCGGGAGGGGTCACCCATGAAAGCGGTGAGCACCAGGCCGGTGATGGCCGGCTCTTCCGGCGTGCTCCAAGAGCCGTCGGCGGCGTTCTGCTTTTGCTTCAGGAAGTTCAGGCCTTTGCTGATGGCGATGTCGAGCTCCTGGCGCAGGGAGGCGTTTTTGTCCTGCGCAGGGAGGCTGGAGCAAAGCGCCAGGGAGGCGGTCAGAGCAGTGGTGAGGAGATGGCGGCGTTTCATGATGATGACGATGAATGGGGGAGAAAGGCAGAAATTGGCCAAACGAACTATCGTTTTTCCCCGGCGGGTGACTTGGGTTCCGGGGTTGTGTTCACATGGGCAAAGACGAGCGTCACGGGGGTGTCCACGGGTGGGATGGCGGCGGATTCCACCAGCCAGTTTTCGTCGCTGGCGTTGTTCTTGTCCGGGAAGTTGACGAGGGAAATGAGGTCGAAGTAGATGGCGATGTGCGAGCCATCGTGCTCGGCGGCGAAGCCGGTCTGGCTGATGAAGGAGCCGGTGTAGATCCAGTCGGAGGCTGCGGCGGGCTTGCCGCTCTGCTTGTCGCGGATCCATGCGTTCATGGGTGCGGTCTGGACTTTTCCGGCGGCGTCCTTCCACTCCACGCTCACGCGCATGCGGTTCGCTCCTTCGTGCTCCATGGGCTGGGCCATGCGGGCCTTCACCTGCTCGCTGGGCTCGGAGAGGAACTTCGCGGCTTCCTTGAGGTGGGGCTCGAAATGAGAGAGCAGCAGGGCGACATTCAGTTCCGTGGGACTCGCGGTGGTGCGCAGGAGGCTTTCATGAGTCTTCCCGTGCTCATGCACGAGGGCGTACTCGAGGATGCCCTCCGTCATATTCACCTGAGTGGGCACGCGGACTTCGCGCTTCGCACTGTTGATCTTGATGGGGCCGAGCTCGTATTCGGTTTCGCTCACCTTCTTGATGCGCTTCTTGGCGGCTTCCGCGAGGTCAGCGGCGACCTTGGTCCCCTGGGCAGTGGTGGAGACTGTGGGCTGCTTTGGCGGTTCTTCCTGCGCGCAAATGGGCAAGACAGCAGCCTGCGAGAGGCAGGCGGCGGACACGGCATAGACAATGGTGCGGATGGTAGCCATCCTCCGAGTATAACGAATTCCCAGTGAAGCGGAAAGGAGTGAACAACTGAAGTTTGTGGAGCGACAAGGTGGAGTCGCTCACGATTTGGGCTCGGGAACGCCTTGCTGAGCCAAGAGCCGATGGTGTAATAAGGTGTTATAAATGTAACGTAATGAATGACTTAAGTAAGCTTGATAATGGAGTCTGCTTGCTGGGGTGGACAAATTTCGTCCACTTGAACTTGGGTTGTGGAACAAGGACTGCTCTTGCCGTGGGTGTGGTGTTGTCATGAAGGTGGATTTTCCGTCTCATGACGCGCCTGTCCTTGCACGATGCAGCGATTAACGTTTGAATGGTCCCGATGAGCGACTCGTCGACCTCCGCAAAACCTGGCGTCATCGTTTGCCCGGTGTCGCCCTGGTTCTACCGGCGTATGGGCCTGATGGCCCTGCTGCTGGTGGGCATGGGTCTGTATTTCATTTACGATGGTCGCTTCGGCTATCCGAAGTCCAACAAGGCGGCCGAGAGCAAGGCATGGTTTGAGCGGGAGGTGTTGGGTGAGTATGACGCTGTGGTGGCTGAAGGGCCGGATGCGGCTCGGGCGTGGGTGGAGACAGCACGCCGTCGCGGGTGGATCATCAAGGCTGAACTGGAACAGCCGCGATGGAGCGACTACGCCGCGCCGCACGGCTGGGCGGAGAATCCGAAGATGTATACCCCGGAGCAGATCCGTGAGCAGTTTTACTGGGGCGGCGCGATGATCGTGGGCGCCGCTGTCGTGGGTATCATCGTCCTGCTCAACCACGACAAACGCTTCGTGGGACACGCTGACCACATGATCATGCCCAATGGCAGGGTGGTGCCTTTCAAGGACGTGTACAAAATCGACAAGCGGAAGTGGGACGTCAAGGCCCTGGCCTATGTGTACTACCGCGAGACCGGGGAGAAGGTGGAGCATCGCGCGGTCATCGACGACCTGAAGTACGACGGCGCGGGCCGGGTGCTCGACAGGCTGATGGACCAGTTCAAGGGGGAACTCATTGAGAAAGTCATCGAGCCCGAAGAGGAATCTGCCGAGACACCTGCGGAGCAACCGACACCTCCGCACGGCGCTGCCTGATTGTCACCTCAGGAATGGGGTTTTTCTGGACAAAAACGAGTTCCAAAAAATCGCATTTTTCCTGTTGCGAAAACGGGCTCTGACCCTAAAGCTCCCCGCCACTCAAGCAACCTTATCCACCGACCATGGCAGACAGCAATATTTCAGACAAAGTACGGGACATCATCGTCGAGCAGCTCGGCGTGAATCCCGAGCAGGTGACTCCCGAGGCGAAGTTCATCGAAGATCTTGGCGCCGATTCACTGGATACGGTGGAGCTGGTGATGGCCTTCGAAGAAGAGTTCGGCATTGATGTGCCGGATGAAGAAGCTGAGAAGCTTCTCTCCGTGGCGGACGTCATCCGCTACGTGGAAGAGAACGCCGAGTAAGGCGACTCGCTCCCAGCACTCTCAGATTTGTACGCGAAAGGCACGGGTAACCGTGCCTTTTTGCGTGGTTGGGGGGGAGTGTGAATTACGAAGGAATGGCCGCAAAAGAACGCAGAGAACGCAAAGGGGAGGTGTGGGGTGGTGGGGTGGTGGGGTGGTGGGGTGGTGGGGTGAGGGGTGGTGGGG